>NZ_MAEY01000025.1:0-139001 GCF_002013745.1 Mycobacterium sp. D16Q16 | reverse complement strand
TGCCGCCAAGGTCTTGGTTAGCCGCTAACAGCAGTGCTTGATGGGCGCCACCGGTGCGGCGTCACCTTCTGTCCGTGAGGCGTCGAGGAACGCGTCCAGGTCGACCCTGCGCCCGCCGATCGGTTGCCATCTGCTGCCGTTCTCGTGATAGAAGATCTGGCCGTCCAGCAGATCACCCCAGTAGTAGTACTGGAACGGCGACATGGATACGTGCACGCCCAACCGTGCGGGGCGATCGAGCTGTGCACGGGTGGCTCCTCCGGCATGTTCGAGGCGCCACCGGTGATCGGTGCCGAGCAGGCCATGACCCTGCAATGCCGCCTCGTACGCATCAAGCTGCTCGCGAGCGGGTTCCGCCCACCGTGCCGGGGTCGATAGCCGCACGCCTGGTGGCAGCCGAGTCGACGTACGCAAAGGACGTCGCGCCTGACCCAACCCAGACCGCGCCATCGGTCCACAGCTTGACACCCGTTTTGCACAGCAAATCGTCGCTGGCAGTGAATGTTTCTGGCTCGGTGTAGGTTTCGGTGGTCGACATCTCCCACAGACTCACCCGCAGCGGACGTGACGGGGACGCGGCGAGTGCCTCGTACGCGGGCTTGAGCTGAGGGTCGTACGTCATATCCGAAGTTGATGTGTATCCGGCACGGGACATCACGGCGAAGAACTGTGCGGCTGAGTGCAAGGGATTGCCCAGCCCAGCGATCAGGGGAGCGAGCACTTCCGTCAGCGCGGGAACTTCAAACCCGCGCCCCTTGAGAGTGCCATCGGGGTTGCGTTGATAATGCCCGCCCACCGGGTCCGCCGGCGGAGCGCTGTCCCACCGAAGTAGACCCCGTGGCCGGAATTGTCAGTGACGGCCGCGACCCGATCACCGAATATCTGATCCAGCTCATCGACATCCGGTGCAGCATGTTCATGCAGGAGCGCGTCGAATCCGCTGAAAATCAACGGTTCTGAGGGATCTGTGTGTTCGCGAGTGCATCCCGAAACGCGGCGGTGACGTCGGCCCAGCTTGACGCCTTCCAGGGGGCGATCGAATGGACTGGCGCTTCGGTGATGACGCCACTCATGAACGGATGGCCATGTGGTTCAACGAAACCGGGAAGAAGCGCCCCCGCTCCGGTGTCGATTACCTCGACACCCGGCAACGCCGCGGCGCGCTCCTTGCGGCGCGTGCACTCCTTCCCGCCGAGTGGAGTCGGTCCTGGCCGTCACACAAGTATCTGGTGAAGGGCGCCATGACCTGGGGGAATGCCCACGTCTCCCCGGTATGGACCACGACAACGCTGAATCCCGAACCGCCCTGCCTGCCGCGATGCTGGCGGCTGGTTCGAGTCTGCGACAGAATCAGGGTGTACTCCGTGACGAGAAAGAGAGACAACCAATGACCGATTGGGATGTGGCCGGCCGGGCGAACTACGTGTCGTTCACGAGCTATCGCAAGGACGGCACGGCGGTGTCCACACCGGTCTGGATTGCTCCGGCCGACGGCAAGCTTTACTTTTTCTCGGAGGTCAGCGCGTACAAGGTCAAACGCATCCGGCGCAATCCCGCGGTGACGTTGCAGCCGTGCAGTGTTCGCGGGCAGCTGACTCCCGGTGCGCCAGTCGTGGCAGGTACCGCGCGGGTGCTGGACCTCGACGACACTCCCCGGGTCCGCAAGATCGTCAACCGCAAATATTGGCTTTTGGGCCCGTTGAGTGAATTCGGAGTCTGGATTGCCCGCCGCCAACAGGCGTCGGTTGCCATCGAGATCTCCCCCGGTGTCCCTGTTTCGCCGTAACTGGGCCAGGCTTTGCGCAGACTCAGATCAAGATCGCATGGCGATATGATCAACGTGTGAGCGTACGAAGCCTAAATCTGGACGATTTACGGTGCTTCGTAGCGGTTGCCAACAGATTGAATTTTACCCAGGCGGCACGAGAGCTGCATCTGACTCCATCCGTCCTGAGTAGGCGGATAAGCAATGCGGAACGACTTCTCAATGCGAATCTTTTTCTCCGCGACACACGTACGGTCGTGCTGACAGGCGAAGGTGCGCGGCTGCTTCCGCTCGCGCAGGAGATCATTGAGAAGTTCGACAAGATGCCGCATGAAATCTCCAAGGGTCCACTCCCGGTGCGGAAAATTCGGTGCGGCATCCCTCCCTGGTTGCCTCCGGCATTACAGGCCAAGCTGACCACCTTGGGGGAAAGTAACACCGAGAAATTCAAGTTCACACAGGCGCCGCTCGCCAGCCCCGACATCATCGAAGGGATACTGAACGAAAGGTTGGATTTCGGCTTCGTCAGGCCCAATTCGCATGCGACCGTGCTGTCCTACACGACCGTGTGGAAGGAAAGGATCGGCGCCGTGCTCTCGCGCGAGCGGTACGAGACTCGCGATTCGATCTCCGTCGCCGAGCTCCTCGTGCTTGATTACATCGGCGACCGGCGTGACAGCGATACCGAGTACCGGCGCCATGTGGAAACAGAGCTGGAGAAGCAAGGGCCACTCACGCGGACGGAATTCACACTCGGCGACGTCGTACGGGTCAAGCAGGCAATCGCGTCAGGGCAGGCTTTCAATCTGGCGCCGATCCCGGCACCTGGCGAACCGAACGCGCTGGAATACGACGAGTTCGTACTTGTTCCGATATCGGATCTGAATTTCAGGCTCTTGACCTGTCTGGCGTACCGGGACGACACGGCCGGACGTGATCGCGAGCTGCAAGAGATTCTTAACACGGTAATTCTGCTGTTCCGCGAATAGCCGCGTGGGAGGGGGCCCGCCTCGCGGCGGACCACCTCATACTGTCCTCGGTGTCAATGGCGTCCGAACCGTCGCCTCGGGCGCCCAGCGCCTGACTCCTGCCCCAGCGGCTGTTCCGGGGAGCTGCTACGGCAAATGAATCGATTGGTGCGGCACCTTTCCTATCGTTTGCCTTGGCCAACATGAGTAGACCTGTAATTTACATTTTCGATACCTTCGAACATGCCTTACCTTGTGCTACAGACTATTTGAGCCTCGCCCCGAGGGTCACGTGGTAAAGCGCATTGCGGAACTCATCCAATTCGCTCGCTCGATCTCAGAAAAGCTGTAGTAATTCGCAAACACCTTGACTATCACGAGTGTGGCGATTTCACCATCCGAGGTACACCCGGTGCTGGTGGGGATTGTGCAGTATGTTCATTCGCAAAGGTAAAAGCACAGCATCGGGGCCTCGAGGAGTTATGAAGCTTGGGCAGGTATTCGATAGACGTCACAATGCTCTGACCATGTGGCGTCTCGTTCTGGCGATCGGAGTGGTCCTCTACCATTCCTGGCCCCTGACCGGTCGCCAGATTGACTACGCACCGGCGGTGCGGCTGCTCAGCAACATATTTGCCGATGGATTCTTTGTGATCTCCGGATTCCTCATCACCGCGGCGTGGATGCGTCGTCCGTACCTCAAGGAGTACTGGGCATCCCGTGTATTGCGAATCTTCCCGGGCTTGTGGGTATGTCTGCTCGTGGTCGCCTTCGTCATCGCTCCGATCGCCGCCAGGGTCCAGCACTCCACTGTCACCCTGTCTTCAGAGCTCGCGTATGTCGTCAACAACGCCCTGCTCAATGTGGCCTATTTCGACATCGACGGCACCCCTGCGGATGTGCCATATCCGGGAGTCTGGAACGGATCCATCTGGACACTCTTTTTCGTTCTGCTCTGCGATGTCATGGTTTCGGTGCTTGGCATTATCGGCCTACTGAAGCACCGCTGGGTCATTCCGACTCTGTTCGTCTTGGCGACAATGTGGGCTGCCTACGTTTCGTACACTCCACCGCTGTACAGCTGGCCGCAGGTGCTGGCCCGATTCTTCGTCGTGTTCCTTGCGGGCGCGATGCTCTACCAGTACCAAGACCACGTGCCGGCTCGCTGGTCGCTGGTCGCGGTGAGCGTCGCCATCGTTCTAGCGTCGGGATTCACGCAAAACTACCGGGTAATCGGCGCCCTACCACTGGCCTACGCGATCGTTGTTTCTGGCGCCCTCATCCGCAAAACGCGGCTGCGCAACGATCTTTCGTACGGCGTGTATATCTACGCATTCCCCGTCCAGCAGTTGCTGGCTTGCTGTGGGCTTGCCCGGTTGAATCCGTTCTTGTTCTTTCTTCTTGCCGCCACAGTCACCCTTCCGGTTGCCGCGCTGAGCTGGTTTGTGGTGGAGAAGCGTGCCGTGGCCCTCAAATCTCGTATCCACCGGAAGTCCGTCGAGCAACCCACCGCGCACAGGGTGGCGATGCCCTGACAGCAGCGCCAGTTGCGTTGGCGTTCAATGTCGTTGCGGACGGGATGGAAGTGTTCATGTGAATGGCAGAACAATGCGCGATCTTGGTGCTAGCTTCTGCTCTTGTGCTCCCCTTCACGCCTCGCCTGATCGTCGAGCCGGATGACGGCCTGGAACCGGTTCGCGATTTCATCGAGAGCGCGGAGACATCGCTTCTCATCAAACAATTCACCTTCACCGAGGAAAGCTTGATCGGGGCGGTGATCGGTCGGTGTCAGGCGGGTGTAGATGTCCGCGTGATGCTCAACCCGCAGCGGTCGGGCGGTGACCGAGCCAACGATGATACGTTCGAGACGCTCTCCACGGCCGGGGTGAAGGTCGCCTGGTCTAGTCCGAAATTCTATGTCACACATGAGAAGTCGATAGTCGCCGACAACAAGGCGGCGCTGGTGGCCACCTTCAACCTTTGTGAGAAGTACTTCACACGGACTCGCGACTACGGCGTCATCACGGCCGTGCCCAGCCACGTCAGACAGATCGTCGAGGTGTTCGAGGCCGATTGGGAGCACCGGGATTGGGTGCCGTCAGTCTTCGAGGGGCTGTTGTGGAGCAATGCGAACTCTCGCTACCACATGGCGGAGTTCATCGACGCGGCCGAACAGCGGCTCGACATCCAACATCCGAAGTACGTCGATGCGGTCATCCTGGACCGCGTCGCCGCAGCGGTGGACCGAGGTGTCAGAGTCCGTGTGCTGTGCGGAGGCAGACACGGCATCAGCGAATGGGACATTCTCGACACGTTCGCATCGCTGCGGACACTGCGCCGCATCGGGGTGAAGGTCCACAAGCAGAAGAACCTGAGGGTGCACGCCAAGCTGCTTGTCGTCGACAACGCCCACGCCCTGGTGGGCTCGATGAACATCGATCGCAGCGCCTTCGATCTGCGCCGCGAGCTTGGGATCACGATCACCGATGAACTTGTGGTCGCCCGGTTGCAGGATGTGTTCAACACCGACTGGGACCTGTCGCATCAATATGACCCGCCGGATCCGCTCGATTCATACCAACACCAGGAGGATGACTTCCCGCACGATCCGGAATTGATGCATGAGTAGCGAGGATGTCGATCCCCCACTGCCACAGGTATCCCTGTTTCGGTTGGCCTGGACGTTCAACCACATCGCGCTGGCCTCGTTCGGGGGCGGCCTCTCGGCATGGTCGCGGGAGGTGCTCGTCGTCGAAAGAAAGTGGCTGGGCGAAGAAGAGTTCTTGTCCGCGATGACGATGTGCCGAATTCTTCCGGGGGCCAACCAGATCAACATGGCCGTCTTTGTCGGCACCAAGATGCGTGGTGCCCCGGGTGCCGCCGCGGCCGTCATAGGCCTATGCCTGGTACCGCTGGTCCTCGTGTTGACGGTGTGCTACTTCTACTTTCGCTTCAAGGAGGTGCCCGCCGTCAAAGGCGTGCTACATGGCGCCTCGGCAGCCGCCGTGGCGCTCACCCTGGCAATGGTGATCAAGACGGGCCAGAAGTGCCTGACCGGGCTGATACCGGTTCTCTTGTTCACCGCCAGCTTCGCGCTCAACGGATTAATGCGCTGGCCCTTGCTGGCAACACTGGCACTGCTCGCACCGTTGGCTCTCTTCTGGGCGTGGCCCAGGAGGGCGTCCGCGTGAATACCTACTGGCAGTTGGTGGTGTTGTTCGGGTCGCTCTCGCTGATGTCCATCGGCGGCGGCAATGCGGTGCTGCCAGAGATGCACCTGCGCTCAGTGAGCGGCGAACACTGGTTGACCAATTCGCAATTCGCCGACATCTTTTCGATTTCCCAGACCACACCGGGCCCGAGCATTCTGATCGTGGCGATGGTCGGGTACGCCGCAGGGCTTCCGGTCGGCGGCGTCGCGGGGGGCATTCTCGGTGGAGTCGTCGCGACCGTCGCCATGGTGTTTCCCGCCGCATCATTGGTGTACGCGGTGACGCGATTCTGGCAGCGGGCGCAGAAATCGAAATGGCGCATCGCGATGGAGCGAGGCCTGGCGCCGCTGACCGTCGGTCTGATCCTGGCGACGTCACTGGTGATGAGTCGCGCGGCGGATCACGATTGGCGTGCGTACACGCTGACTGGTGTCTGCACACTAATCTTCGTTGTCACAAAGATGAATCCCTTGATCGTGGTCGCCGCGGCGGGAGTGTTCGGCTACTTCGGCCTGGTGTAGTACCGCTATCCGGATCAGCGCCACCCATAGCCGGGTGCGCCAAACCCGTACCCAAATCCGTCGTCGCCTGCCCACATCCATGGCGAAAGGTCATCATCGGTACTTTGTGTGCACGCGGCATCGGGGCCCAGGCCACCCGAGAACTGGCACGGAGGTTCGGCCCTAGCCGGCGCGGCCAAGGTCACCGCTGCCACCAACACCGCTGTGACACATGCGCTGTAAGGCATTCCGCACCCCCTTTTTTTTCGTGACAACAACGTGCGGGGCTGGAATTGAGATTAGCACCGGAATCGGTGATCCGCCGAGGGTTGAACCAGGCATTCTCGTGGTCTGATCTGCGGCGCGACATTCACTTGCGACAATGGCTGCATGGTTGAGCAGAGCCTCTGGATGCAAAAAGTCGCGGCCGATCCACACCATTCGCATTGGTACATCGAGCGCTTTCGCGCGCTGGCGCGTGAGGGCGCGGATTTGGCGGGCGAGGCCCGCCTCGTGGATGCGATGGTGCCGCGTGGTGCCCGCGTCCTCGATGCCGGGTGCGGCTCCGGTCGGGTGGGCGGATTTCTCGCCGCGGCCGGTCACAATGTCGTCGGTGTCGACGTCGACCCCGTGCTCATCGAGGCGGCCACACAAGACCATCCCGGATCGCGTTGGATTGTTGGCGATCTCGCCGATCTGGACCTGCCCGCGTGCGGTATCGCCGAGCCATTCGACGTCATCGTGTCAGCGGGCAACGTGATGGCATTTCTTGCCCCGAGCACCCGCGTTCAGGTGTTGACTCGACTACGTGCGCACTTGGCGAGCGACGGCCGCGCGGTGATCGGTTTTGGGGCCGGCCGTGACTACGAGTTCACCCAGTTCTTCGACGATGTGGGCGAGGCCGGCCTCATCCCAGATCTTCTGCTGTCCACCTGGGACTTGCGGCCCTTCACCGACGACTCCGATTTTCTCGTCGCGTTGCTACGGGCAGGAGATACCCAGCGTGAACTCTGAGGGCGAGACCATCACGCGGAGCAAGCGGCAATCATTGGCCTTGGTCGGCATCGCTTACGTCATCGCCGTGTGCGTGGGCGCCGCGTGGCTTGCCTGGGGGCCAGGTACGGGACGCATGTGGCTGGACACCTTGATCGCCGATGTGCTGGCCACCGTGGTGATATTCGTGTTCAGCAGGCTGTACCGCAATTCGAGCTTCTACGACGCCTATTGGAGCGTGATACCCCCGCTGCTGCTGATCTATTGGTGGTCTCAGTCCGGGGTCTACGAGTTGCGTTGTTGGCTCGTCGCACTCGTCGTCCTGGTGTGGGCAGTGCGTCTCACGGCCAACTGGATATATGCGTTCCCCGGTCTGCACCACGAGGATTGGCGTTACCCCATGCTGCGCGCCAGCGCTGGGCGATGGAGTTTCCTGGCCGATCTGGTGGCGATCCATCTCACTCCCACGCTGCTGGTTTTCGTCGGGATGCTGCCGGCATATGTCGCGGTGACTCGACCCGGAGGCGACCTGGGCTGGCTGACAGCGATCGCATGTGCCGTTGGCCTCGCGGCGGTCGCCCTGGAGCTGGTCGCCGATACACAAATGCACCGGTTTACCCGCACCCGTCGCCCCGGCGAGGTGATGGACCGTGGTCTGTGGTCGTGGTCGCGGCATCCAAACTACTTTGGAGAGTTCAGTTTCTGGCTTTCTCTGGCGCTCTTCGGCATAGCGGTCTCCCCTGCGGATGCGTGGTGGCTGTGTCTCGGCGCCGCGGGCATGTTGGGGATGTTCCTGGGCTCGAGCATCCCGATGATGGAGCAGCGCAGTCTGCAGCGCCGCCCCGAGTACCAGGACGTGATCGCGCGGGTGCCACGATTCGTGCCGCGTCCACCACGGAAATCGACGTGAGACGTCGACGGGTCCTGGTCGCCGGGCTCGGCGACAGCGGCCTGCTCACCGCGATCCGGCTCGCGCGCCACTGCGATGTCGTCGGAATCTCCGCCAAACCCGGGTTGGTCAGCGGACAAGAGCTGGGCCTACGCCTGTCACGCCCAGCAGAGTGGACGCAGAACTACTGGGTCCCCTTCGACCGATTCCGCGGCTTGGACCGCGTGCGCACGGTGCACGCCGACCTTACCGGCGTCGACCTCAATGCCCGAACGGTTTTCGGCCAGGACGGTGACGGTTCACCGCTGACCGAACCGTATGACACGTTGATCATCTCTACCGGTGTCAGTAACGGGTTCTGGCGGCAGCCGACTCTGCAGTCGAGCGCCGAAGTGGCCGCGGACCTGCGCACGGCCCATCATCGGCTGGCCTCCGCGCATACGGTGATCGTCATCGGTGGCGGAGCCGCCGCCGTGAGCAGCGCTGCCAATCTGGCGATGACATGGCCGAACCTGCGCGTCGATCTGTACTTCCCCGGTGAACACGCGCTGACACAGCACTCGCCGAAGGTCTGGGACCGGATCCGCCAGCGGCTGAAGGAACTTCGCGTAGGATTGCATCCCGGGCATCGTGCACTCATCCCCGAAGGATTCGCATGCAACCGGATTACCGGCGAGCCGGTTCACTGGAGTACCGGCCAGTCACCGGCGTCCGCCGATGCGGTGGTGTGGGCCATCGGTCGCGTCCGGCCCAACACCGGCTGGCTGCCGGCGGAGCTGCTCGACGAGCACGGATTCGTGCGGGTGACACCGGAGCTGCACGTTCCGCACCACCGGGATGTCTTCGCTGTCGGAGACGTCGCGGCAACCGATTCGCTCCGCACCTCTGCCCGCAATCGTGCCGATCGGATTGTGGCGCACAATATTCGAGCCGGGGCCTCTGGGCGGCCGTTGCGTACCTACCGCCCACCCAGGTACCGGTGGGGCTCCGTGCTCGGTGTGCAGCCCAACGGGCTGGAAGTCTTCGCGCCCTCCGGCCATGCGTTCCGATTCCCGGCATGGTCGATCGAGCGCGTACTGCAACCCTGGATCATTAGACGCGGGATCTACCGGGGCATCCGCGACAACCGGCCGCTTGCCTCCACCGTCGACGCGCTCGAACCTCCCCGGAAGGACTGATCACTTGGGTATCGACAGCACCATTTTCCTCGCTGCGTGCGCGGGCCTTGTCACCCTCACTGTGTCGTGCGGGTCGTCGACGGTGCAATCTGGCCGGGAGCCGGTAAGCCGCACCGACTTACAGCGTCATGATCTGAGCATCCCGGGCCGTGAGGCGCTGCAGACGCGTGTCGATTTTCAGCCGGGAGCCGAAGCCGCCAGGCACAAGCATCCAGGCGAGGAGATCATCTACGTACTCAAGGGCACGTTGGTCTACGACATCGATGGTCAGGGTTCCAAGACGGTCACTGCCGGCGATGTACTGTTCGTTCCCGCCGGGACCTTCCATTCGGTCCGCAACGTCGGCACCGACGAGGGTTCGGAGCTCGCGACCTACGTCGTCGACAAGGACAAACCCCTCGTGGTGTTGGCGAAGTAGGGCACGATATTTCTGGGGTTAGCCCGTGATGGTGTTACCTTTCACGGCAACCGCTTTGGCCCATTCCTGCCGCTCGGACACCGTGTAGACGCGTCCGTTGCGAAAGACGAAGTCCACCTCGGTGCTGTCCGAATTGTCGCTGCTCGCTGTGGACGACGAATCGGTCCCGGTCGAGCATGCCGCGACGGCGCCCGCCCCGAGAGCGACCGTGGCTACGCGCAGCGCCGTCCGGCGGGTGGTCTTGGCACTCAACGACGAGAAATGCGGGGCCCACTCGGACGCGGTGCACATATCCGCACAATACCCAATCTTGACTGAATTTTCAGTTTGTTCTACCGTCGCAGTTATCACCCCCCAGGAGGTAAGCAATGCCCGAGTCGGGATTTGTCGTCGAAACCGCGTTCACACCGCCGAGCTCACCGGCGCGCGTACGCGAGCCACGGCGAGCGGCGCTCCGTGTGGGTCTGGTGCAGCACTGCTGGCTCGCCGATCCGCAGCACCTGCGCGACCAACTCTCCGAAGGCATCCGATTGGCCGCCGACGAGGGTGCAAAGGCCGTGTTCCTGCCGGAGCTGACGCTTTCCCGCTACCCCGCCGATGTACGGGCAGGTGCGAACCCGGGTGCCCGTGCCGAGGACCTGCTGTCGGGGCCCACGTTCTCCTTCGCCGCACAGGCCGCGAAGGAGAACGGCGTGCTGGTACATGCGTCCCTATACGAGCGTGCGGATGACGCTGATGGGCTCGGCTACAACACCGCCATCCTGGTATCCCCCAGCGGTGAGCTCGTCGGGCGCACCCGGAAACTGCACATTCCTGTGACCGCGGGCTATTACGAGGACACGTACTTTCGCGCCGGACCCGCGGATAACCCCTATCCGCTGTATCGCGTGGCCGAGCTTGATGATGCCGCGGTCGGGATGCCCACCTGTTGGGACGAGTGGTTTCCTGAGGTCTCGCGGATGTACTCGCTGGCGGGCGCGGAGATCCTGGTCTATCCGACAGCGATCGGTTCCGAACCGGCCTTTCCGGCCTTTGACACCCAGCCGCTCTGGCAGCACGTGATCGTGGGAAACGGGATTACCGCAGGGACATTCATGATCGTGCCCAACCGTTTTGGCGATGAGGGAAATGTGAACTTCTATGGTTCCTCGTTCATCTCCGATCCGTACGGCCGGGTTCTCGCGCAGGCGCCGCGCGATGCCGCGGCGGTATTGGTGGCAGATCTGGATCTGGAGCAGCGCCAAGATTGGCTGGATCTGTTCCCGTTCAACATGACCCGCCGGCCCGACACCTACGCCCGGCTTATCGCACCTGTCGATACGGCTAATCCGTACGGGTCGCACGCGTCATGACCTGGCTCATGCCGCCGGAAACTGCCCGGCAGGAACGTATCTGGATGGCATTTCCGTCGCAGGGGGCGACCGTCTTCGAGAACGCGGAATCCACGCACGAGGCGCGTACCGCATGGGCCGCGGTCGCGCACGCCATCCTCGACTTCGAGCCGGTCTCGATGATCGTCGACCCGGCCGATCGCCCGGCGGCGCGCACATATCTATCACGGGAGATCGAGGTATTCGAGGCGCCGCTCGATGATGCCTGGATGAGAGACATTGGACCCACCTTCGTGCGCGGGGCAGACGGTGGCCTGGGTGCGGTGGACTGGGTGTTCAACGGATGGGGTGCCCGTGACTGGGCGCGCTGGGACGAAGACGCACACATCGGTGGGCTTGTAGGTCGGCTCGCCGGGGCGGAGATTGTCTCCTCTCCCTTGGTCAATGAGGGCGGAGGTATCCAGGTTGATGGTGAGGGCACGGTACTGGTCACCGAGACGGTGCAGCTTGATCCCGCCCGTAACCCGGGGCTGGACAAGCCCGCAGTGGAAGCGGAGCTGGCACGCACGATCGGCGCGCGGCATGTGATCTGGCTGCCGCGCGGCCTGACTCGTGACGCGCAGCGGTTCGGCACGAATGGCCACGTCGACATTGTGGTCGCCATCCCGTCGCCGGGACGGCTGCTGATTCACACACAGAACAACGCCACACACCCGGACCATGAGCTCACCAAGGAGATCATCGAGCTACTGGCGCAGAGTCACGATGCCCGGGGAAAACCTTGGGAGATAACGCAAGTCCCGGCGCCGGGCGTGCTGCGCGACAGCGAGGGCTGGGTGGACTACAGCTACATCAACCATCTCGTGGTCAATGACGCCGTGATCGCTTGCCGGTTCGGTGACCCGGCCGACGACACCGCCAAAGCCATTCTCGCCGAGGAGTATCCGGGGCGCGCCGTGGTGACCGTCGACGCACGTGAGATCTTCGCGCGGGGCGGCGGTATCCACTGCATCACCCAGCAAGAGCCAGCCCTGTCCTGATGGCAACACGATGCGGGATCGCGGCCATTCCCTAGCATGTAGCGAGCTGTCGAGACGGAAGGGAGGTGTCGGGTGACCAGCCGACAGGAAGCGATTCTGCAGGCCAGTGCCGCCGCCATCGCCGAGAACGGTGTCCGGGGCCTGCGTGTCAGCGATGTAGCACGGGTGGCCGGGGTTTCGTCGGGTCTGCTCTACTACCACTTCAGGGACCGTGATGGACTGCTCGCGGCGGCCCTCACCTACATCAACGATCAGGCACGCGCGTACCGGCAGGCCGCCAGCGGTTCCGGGGTATCACGGGGCCAGCTTATTGAGCATATTCTCGGGGAGATTCAGGATTCCGCCGCAGTAGTGGAGAACTCGTTGGTGTGGAACGAGTTACGTGCGTCTGCGGTCTACGAGGAACCACTGCGCGAACCCCTTGCGCGAACTTCCGAAGAGTGGACACGTGAAACCGCTGCCGCCATCCGGGCCGCTCAGGACATCGGTGAGGTCTCCGAAACCGTGGACGCGGACAGCATTGCCCTGGTTCTCAATGCGCTCACCGAGGGTTTGGCGTCCCGTTGGCTTTCCCACGAACTGACCGCCGCCGAGGCGCGTGCTCATCTGCGCGCCACTGCCGAGTTGATGCTCCCTGCACATCGCCGTGGCCCCAAGGGTGTTCAGCCAATGCGCGGATGACGCGACAGCACCGCTATCTGGCCGTCGGATTGGAGTAGACGCGGCGGGGCGTGATGAGGACGGCGGCACGACGTTCCTCCGCCATCACGCGGTCGTAGATTTCCCAGTCGTCGTGAGTGCCGCCCGCCGCCTGAAAGATGTTGCGTAACAACAGGCGTAACGCCTCGCTGTCGACGCCGGGATCCGAGTCGTCGGGACCGATGATCTGCGCGGTTCCCTCGACTGTGACCCATTGCCACCCGGCCCGCACGACGATGGTGGCCCGCGGATCGGCCCGCAGATGGTCAAGCTTGCGGGTACCCCCTGCCGCCACCAGCGCGACGATCGGCTCGCCGGTTTGGGGATGCCGCATGACGCCGGCATTAATCACCGAAGACTGGACGCTGCCGTCGCCCCGAACCGTGCTGAGCACACACAGCCCGTGATCGAGCTGAACGAGCTCGGCGAATGCGGAAATGTCTGTCACGACTGAGTCCCTTCCGTGAGCTGCCACGAGCGATCTATCTCACTGTAGGCGGCGGGTTCGCTCACGGGAGTGAGCTGGCCACTCTCACATCGTTGTACGTGACGGTGTGCGCGACATTCGGTACCCGGCGGTGAGTAGCAACAGCCACACCGCCCCGACGACGAGCGCAACGCGAGTGTCGGCGCTAAAGGCCAGCAGGACCATGACGAACACCAAAAACCCGGTTGCGAACACCTGTAGGTACGGCCAGCCCGGCACCGGAAAGGCCGGGGCCGATGGATCACTGACGCTTGGCTGTGCCCGGAATCTGAAGTGGGACAAGAGGATCATCAGCCAGACAAAGATCGTCGCGAAGGTGGCGACGGATGCGATCATGACGAAAACGCGCTCCTCTATCGCATAGTTCAACACCACGCCGACGAGCAAGGCCGCCGTCATGACGACGACGGTCGTCTAGGGGACACCATTTCGCGACACCCGCCTCATGATCGCCGGGGCCTGTCCCCGCTGGGCCATCCCGTAGATCATTCGCCCGGCGGCGAAGATATCGCTGTTGATGGCAGACAGTGCGGCCGTCACCACCACGATGTTCAACACGGTCGCGGCCGATGTGAGCCCCAGACGTTCAAAGATCTGGACGAAGGGGCTGCTGTTCGCATCAATGGATCGCCAGGGATTCAACGACATGATGACGGCGAGCGTCAGGACGTAGAAAAGCATGATGCGCACCGGGACTGTATTGATGGCCCGGGGAATCGTGCGCGCAGGGTCTTTTGCCTCGCCCGCGGTGATTCCGATGATCTCGGTGCCGCCGAACGCGAACATCACGATCATGAAGCTGCCTACGAAACCAGCCAGCCCGTTGGGAAAGAACCCCCCGTCATTCCATAGATTGGCGACACTGTGCTGAGCGCCGGGATCGGAAGATGTCCCCCACAGCAGGATCGCGATACCGCCGCCGATCATCGCCACGATAGCCAGGACCTTCACCAGGCTGAGCCAGAATTCGACTTCCCCGAACACCTTGACGCTGAGCAGATTTACCGCGCCGATGAAGAAGATGATCGACAGAACCCAGATCCAGCGCGGCACGTCCGGGAACCAGAAGCCCATGTACACGCCGAACGCGGTGACGTCGGCCAGACAGACGACGATCATCTCCAGGGCGTACGTCCAGCCGGTGAGAAAGCCTGCCAGCGGGCCCATGTATTGAGTTGCATACTCGCCGAACGATCCCGCGACCGGGCTGCGCACGGCCATCTCCCCCAGGGACCGCAACACGATATAGATGACGGCCCCGCCCAGCAGATAAGCCAGAAGAACCGACGGGCCCGCTTGCCTGATCGCTTCGGCTGACCCATAGAACAGCCCTGTACCGATGGCCGAACCCAATGCGATGAAGCGGATATGGCGAGCGGAGAGCCCTCGCTTGAGCGTCTCCGACGTGCTGTTCACAGGGCGAACTCCTATCGCGTGGCCACATTCAGGGTTATGAGATAACCGGGAAGTTAGCTGAGTTTAGGTGCTCTGCCGGTGAACATGCCCGTCGGAGCTGCCAGACGCGATCACGTGAATCCCCCGTTGACCAGAATTTAGCTTGGCTGATCGCTAACCGGCACGATGCCCGGCGTTAGGTGAGGATCACGTGCCAGGCGCGTTCAGCGAGAAGATGGCAGACCTGGTGCCGCCGCTAGAAGCAGGCGCATCGCTACCGCAGCCAACTAGCGAAGCGATGACCGCCATGGAGCTGAGCCTGTCTTGTGCGGCGCATGATGAGGCGAATATCCTGTGGGCAATTGGCTAAACACCACAGGTACGGCCCGCATGGCCGGTGCCTCCGAGGGGTGTCGGACGGTGAGGTTGTGGTCACGGCATGTCTGATGAACTTATGGAGACGGCGGCCGACGCCAGCTTGGAGCAGGCGTTGGCGGGCGGGGCACCGCAACACGTCGGCTGGTTTCGCTTCTATTTTGCCGACGAGCGATGGGAGTGGTCCGTCGAGGTTGCGCAGATGCATGGTTATGGACCCGAAGAAGTCACCCCGACCACGGAAATCGTTCTTTCCCATAAACACCCTGACGACTTTCGTCAGGTCGCCGCAACGCTCGATGAGATCCGCCGTACGGCACAGCCCTTCAGCACTCGTCATCGCATCATCGATTTGCAGCAGCAAGCTCACCACGTCGTAGTGATTGGCGACCGGCTCTATGACGGCGACGGCACCGTGGTCGGAACCCACGGGTTCTATGTAGACGTCACCCCGTCGGCCCAACAGGACCGTGAGGATTCGCTGACCGCCGCCGTCGTGGAGATTGCGGAGAGCCGCGGGATCATCGAGCAGGCAAAAGGCATGCTGATGCTGATCTACCGGCTCAACGCCGACACAGCATTTGAGTTGCTGAAATGGCGGTCACAAGAGAGCAACGTGAAACTGCGCGCGCTTGCCCAACAGATCGTCGCAGACTTCCAAAATTTGGATTTCGGAAGAAGCTTGCCCTCGCGTTCGGAGTACGACCGACTGCTTCTGACCACTCACCAACGAATTCCTCGGTAAGGGTTTGACACCAAGTCATTCCGGGAAACCTTTCCGCAAGGGATCTGAAGGAAGGACAACGCCGTGGCTGCGTACGCGACCCGCGAAACGCTGGTATCCGAGCGCGCTCACTCGGTGTGCCAGACAGGTATTACGGGAGCCTGCGATAGCTAGTTGCCACGGATATGAACGCCCCGATGTACAGCGACCCGGCACGAAGATTCCGGGATAGACGGAGCGTCCAGAAAGCGGTGAGGTTCAGCCTCACGGTCGTGATACTTGCCGCCATCACCCTCGTCGCTACCGTGATGTGGATCGGACGGTGCTCGATCAGTCTGGATGTGAACACGGCGCTGTGCAGCCGAGAAGGAACACCCCTGATCGCGCTGGCCTCGCCGACTGTCCTCTTGATAGGTGGGATTGTTGCCTTCATTCAGACTTACCGCGTCTGGAGGCGCCGGGAGAGCTGGTGGGTCTGGCAGGGCGCCGGTTGGTTTCTGCTGGTGCTCATGGTGGTGAACCTCATGCTGACTGGACGGATGATGACGACCTGACTCTGCTTGCCGGTTTGATCGACGGGATCGCGGGTAAAGCTGAAATGAGTACCGTTACCCCTCTTGTCAATAGGAGATCCCGTGCAAGAAGCAGCTGACGACCCTGTGGACCACGCCCGCACCTTTCGCCCCCATGCTGGTGAGACCTTGACGGACAGGGCGTCGTGGCCGGGATTGGCGTTCATGGCACTTGGCATCACCGCGGTGGTGCTGGGCCTCACCGCTGCCGGCTATCGGTTGTACGGATGGACATCGGTAGCAGGCGCATCGGCATTGGTGTTCTTCTTCGTCGGGTGGCTCTGGCTCCACATCGAACGCAAGCGGATTCGCGGGATGGAAAGCCGTTGGCACCAGGAATATTCGGAACCTCACCACGATTGAGCTAGCTACTCGTACGCTTCTGACACATCTCGTCGGATTTGGCCTCTGCCCTGGCCTTGTCGACCTCAGCATTCCCCCTGCGCTGCACCACGCTCCTGTTTAAGGGCCGCGATGCAGGGTAACGCGGCGATCGATGAGCAAGACGAGCACGGCGATGCGTAACAGTGCCAGGAAGCTCAACGGGATTGCCGACGGGTTCGCTGATATCGCCGATGCATTGGCGCGCATGAACCCGGAGTTGGCGTCCAACCTAGGCCGGGACCGTGTGGATCTGCTCGATGCGGTAGGGCTCGAAGCGCATGAGAGCACGGAATCCGGATGACCTCGAGTCTCCGATCCCATGGAGGGGCGGGCTCGTACGTCGGCGTCGCCGCGCGAAAATACTCATTCGTTATCGTCCACTCGCGCAATCGATGATTGAGTCCACGGTGCACCGGGTAGACCACATCCATCATGAACGAACAGGCTCTGCTCGTAACCCGCGTCGCATCCATCGGCGACATGCATGTCGGAGAGGACCCCGGAATGTACGTCGGCTTGCGCAATTCTCGGGTGATTGTGACGCGGACCTACGAATTAGGTTGTTGCACTGGCTGCTTACTCCATGCGGTCGAGCAGTACCGGCCCTTGCGCAGAGCGATTGAGGCGAACCATGGTGAACGGCGATCAGCAATGAATTCCCTTGGCCCGGCATACGATGACGGCGGCAGACGTATACTCGCGTTACCCAGTTTTCAACGGCGACACGCAGAGCTCGGCGTGGATGCCTATCGGCCGCAGGCAAGAATTGGTTGTGCATCGATGATCCGGGTAATCACGAACGCAGAAATCTTGGGAGAGACATGACCGAGACTCACACCGCACAATCCGGCAGTCATCCGGACGACCGATCACTCACGCTCCAAACAGCCGCGCGGCTGGACAATCTGGCGATGCTACGTACGGTCGTAGCGGCGGCCGCAGCACTTGACGACGCGGATATGGATACCGTGGCCGACCTCAAACTCGCCACGGATGAGGCGTGCACTCGACTCATCAGAGCATCGGTGCCCGAAGCCACACTCACTATCCGATTGGATTTTCATTCGAACCGCCTCGGCATCGTGGTGTTCACGAACTGTCTGCCTGGGGAGGTCTTTCCGCCTGACAGCTTCAGCTGGCACGTCCTCAACTCATTGGTAGACCACGTCGAAACTTTCGAAGGGGCCGACCCGGCGGCCGGTACGGGCCGGATCGTCGGCGTCACCATGACCACGGGGCGGGACGCCACTGCTGCGGTCCATGTGGCGCATGGATAGTGCCGCGCCTTACCTACCGCTCTCGGCTACAGCGCCAACTTCCTCCATACCTCGGGTATCGAATCGCTCACCGGAAAAGTGCTGCTGTCGCCACTGATGTCGAGTAGCTTCCGCACGGCGCGACCTGGAATCACGGACCATTCGATCCCCTGCATCGCACAATGGCGACGTATTTCGTCCAGGGCCACCAAGCCGTCGGTTCCGAAGAAGCGCAGTCCTTCTAGATCGAGCACCAACGTCCGGTGCCCATCTAGGTAGCGTGTTGCATACTCCGTGAGATGGCCGGCGTTGACCGCGTCAATCTCGCCGGTAACACTCACGAGGACTGCAGATGGACGGTGCCAATGAGCCGTGAACCGTGCCGTGTCGTCCGTTGACGAAAACAGTGAAACGACACCGGTTTTGGTTCGAGTCGAGAAACGTGATGCATTCTGGTCAATGACAGACATATGACTCCATCGATCGAAGCGTGCATTCTTTCGGATTGGAGACACCAGGCCAGCTCGCCCGATATAGGGGCCCAACACTGCACTGGTATCTACAGATCCTGCGCGGCTGTGGACTCAACCTGTTGAAGACGTTACGCCGACTCGCGTTCGTGCACAATGTTTCTAACGAGCAGGGTCGTTCAACGCAAACATCGGCGAGCGGCGCTGTCAGGTACTCGCGCTATCAAGCTAATTTTGATGATCGTGACGCTGACAGAGTTGGCGCCCCGGCGAAGTACCAGTCAAGTGGCGACTACTGCAGTTGGTCCCTGAGGTATCGCAGTGTGTCGCCGAGAATCCGTGACACATGCATCTGGGACACGCCGATCTGCTCAGCTATTTGACTCTGCGTCATACCCTTGAAGAACCGAAGTTCTAGGACGATGCGCTCGCGAGAGGCCAACCCAGCCAACAACGGTCGTACTGCCTCACGATTTGTGACGTGTTCCAGCGCCGGGTCGTCGTCACCGAGCAAGTCGGCCAGGTGCTTGGATTCGTCGTCTCCGTGCCCCACGGGTGCCTCGATTGACTGGGGCCGATAAGCGTCCGCCGCAACCAGGCTCTCCACGACTTCTTCACGGCTGATGCCCAATTCGGTTGCCAACTCAGTAGCCGTGGGTGCCCGCTGTAAGGTCTGCGTCAATTCCGCAGTGGCCCTGGATATCTGGGCGTGTCTATCCTTTATCGAGCGCGGCACGTGCATTGACCACCCGTGGTCCCGGAAATGCCGACGCACCTCCCCCATCATGGTGGGAACAGCGAAACCTAAAAAGCTCGAACCCTTCTGAGGATCGAAGCGGTTAACCGCATTGAGCAGTCCAACGCGCGCCACCTGGACAAGATCTTCCAGATCCTCACCACGGCGATCGAAATGGCGCGCGACGTTGTCGGCCAAATGGAGGCACCTGGTCACGATCTGCTCGCGGCCGCGGTGGTATGCGGTGCTGTCAGGCGGCAGACCGCGGAGGGCCAGAAACATGTCAGGAACGTCCGAGTAGTCGTCGGCCGTGCCGCTTTGTTTGGATCTAGCCTCCGTGTGCCCGGTCTCCGGAGCATCCACAGGGCATTCCATTTATGAACCCTCTCAACGCTGTCGACGAAACAGCTCGTTCGACTTGTCCGACCGCATCCGCGCCGGCGAGCCGTGCCTGCATTCGATGGCGGATCACTTGCCGTTCCTGTGCCGGCGGGACCCTGTCCTCCTATGCCAACCATGTGCGCGCCACATCTACTTCTTCCACACTAAGCGGATATTGCGATGGGCACCACCCGATGTCCGCGAGAAAGTAGAGGTTTGATCTTTAGGCCTGCGGGTAATACACACTCGAATGGCTATCCACTGACTCGCGAAAGCGATCGCCGACAATGCTCGACTTCGCCCTCGGCGCTGCGAGTCGCGTCTTATCCGGGTACTTATGCACCGCAATGTGATTCGACACTGCCGGCGGCAAGCACCTGTTCGGCGGGCGGCACGGAATGTCGTCGCGTCAGGTTTTCACGCTTCGTGGCCCGGATGGAGATGGGTGGCATCGCGGGACGACACGTATCCGGAAATTTCCGATGTCTGAGACACCGCGACCGGCACCAATACGTGCCCTATGTGGTCGCCAAGCTTGACGCGCGTGGCGATCTCACCGACAAACCAGGCCGAGGCATCCTGCAGTATCGGGGCACCATGCGGACCAGTGCGCCAGGAACACTCTGCGAATTTGTCGACACAGTCGCCGGTCTCCTCCCCAAAGAGGCGCACTAACTCGCCTTTCGCCCGGGGGATCACATGCACTGCCAGATGGCTTGCCCCATGTGAGACACGCCAGGTGTGATTCTGTTCGGATAGCCCTACGAGAAACAACGGTGGGTCGATGCTGAACTGACTGGCAAAACCGACGAGACATCCGGAGAGGCCGTCGGCTCCCTGCACCGTCACCACATACATCGGTTGGTCCAGCTGGCTCATGAGGCCGGCGAAATCTGCTGGCACGTCCGACTTCGACGAAGCTGCTGCGCTTACCATTCCTCATACGCTAGGCGGCATGTCCGACCCAGCTGGCGGAATGCCCGATTGTTCGCATGCCCGTCCGCGTTGAGGGCATGCATGAACTCGTACTGCCGACGCGAGCCGCTGCGCGCCTGCCTGAGGCGGCCGCCGGGCAGTGTGAAATTCACGCCGGTGCGCAGCAGGTTCACCGGGATTCGCAGCATTGGGTACCACGGAGGCATATAGGCGGGCAGCCCGAGTCTGCGCATCTGCGCACGCCCGATGTACGTCGTGGTGATCGAAATATGTTGTGCCCATGCGATTCGGCGGCGGATAGCTTCGAAGTTCGAGTAACGCCAATGCAACGGATCATTGACCATCGGCACCGCCATCGCTCGGCTGGTCTTCATCGCATCACGGAAACTCACGGGTAGGTATTTGTTCCCCGACACCGAGAATGGTTGCCGCCATATCGGTTTGGTTGACCGGTGTCCCCAATCCTCGGCCTTCCATTCGGGTAGTGCTTCGACATGCCGTTATCGGCAATGGTGCTGAGTGCCCACTGCATGGTTTCGGCGAAGTGCTGGGCGCGCCCGCTCTCCCTGCTCTGTCCCGTCATGGTCAGAAGAAGCGTCCGGTTGATACTGGCCGGTTGATAACGTCGCGTCGACGTGACCTTGCAGCGGCTACTTGCCGGTGCGCTCGCGGTGCTTACACCCGGGCCAGCAGCAGGGCCGGCGCTTGCCCTCCTCGAGCTCCTCTTGGGTCCGCCGAATACGGCGTTCCCGAGTGGCCTCCTGCTTCGCGTCTTCTACCCAGCAGATGAACTCGTTGCGCCCCAATGGCGTGATGTCCTGCCACAGGGCTAGGGCCGTGGGGTTCTCGATCAGTGCCGTGCGCAGATCGGCAGGCACCGTATGCACTACTCCCCCGGCGACCTTGACGTGAGTCACGGCGTCGGACTGCTCGGCGCAGGACCGTCTGGCGCAGGACCGGTCGGTTCATAGCCGGGCGGCGGAGGGCCCGTCAACGACGTGTACCCCGGTGGTAGTGGCGGTCCCGACGGCGCCGGTGCATAGGGGTCGCGTATCCGCCCCGGGTTGGAGGATTCAGGGGCATTCGTCGAGATGTAACCCGGCGGCAGCTGCGGCGCGGGTCCCGCCCCTGCCGGGCGCCCTGCCACACCTTCAGGAGTGTCCAGCGGTCCGTCTTTGGCCTGATGGTAGAGGTCGCGGATGGTGCCCAGCGGACCTCCGGACCCCGAGCCGTACGAGGGATTTGCGACCTCAGGAACCGACGGCTGCGCGGGCGGCGGGGGCGGTGGACCGACAGGTGCGGTGGCCGCGGCTGCCGCATCTGGAGCCGCCGGCCCGGGCAGGGGCCCCGGGGTCACAGGATCCGCTCCGGCGGGAATCGACAGGGATAGCGCGGCACCAGCGATGATCACGCCAGCGACGAACAGCTTGGCTGCGTCCATCGAGCCATCGTCGCATAGACGATCGGCAGTCGCAGGTCACTGTCGGTGTAACGCGGTGACGAAGCTGCCCCGGATAGACATCCCACCACGGTAAAGTCCCACGTCGTCGTCACCTGGGTCGACGCCAACAGACCTCTCACGGAATCGGTTCCCTGACATGATCAGCAGACGTGGATTATCCAAGGTGGCGCTTGCCGCAGCGGTCGGCGCAACGACCCTCGGGGCATGCTCGAACGGGGCCAGTATCGACACGACTCGGCCACGCACACAGTTCCCGCCACTCAAACAGATCGACGCGGGACTGCTCAACGTCGGATACGTCGATGAAGGGCCGGCCGACGGACAGCCCGTCATCCTGCTGCACGGCTGGCCCTATGACATTCACAGCTATCTCGATGTGGTGCCGCTGCTGACCGCCACGGGATTTCGGGTTCTGGTGCCGTATCTGCGGGGGTATGGCAGCACCCGGTTCAGGTCCACCGATACTTTCCGCAACGGTCAACAAGCAGCGCTCGCCACCGACGTCATCGACTTCATGGACGCGCTGAAGATTCCATCGGCCATCCTCGGGGGATTCGACTGGGGCGCACGTAACGCCGATATTGTGGCTGCGATCTGGCCGGAGCGGGTGAAAGCGCTGGTGGCGGTCAGCGGTTACATCATCGTCAATCTGGAAGCCAACCAGCAACCGTTGTCTCCGCAGGCGGAACTGGGCTGGTGGTATCAGTACTACTTCTCCACCGATCGCGGCGTGCGGGGCTACCGGCAGAACACCCGCGATTTCAACGAGCTCATCTGGCACAACGCCTCTCCGGCGTGGCACTTCGACGACACCACCTATGACCGCTCGGCCAGGGCCTTCGACAACCCCGACCATGTCGACATCGTGATTCACAACTACCGGTGGCGGCTTGGGCTGGCCAAGGGCGAGCCGCGCTATGACGCTATTGAAGCCAGACTGGCGGCCAAGCCGGCCATCGGTGTACCAGCCATCACGATCGGCAGCGATTTCGACGGGCCGGCCAAGGACGGGTCCGGCTATCGGAAGATGTTCACCGGTAAGTACGCCCACCGGACACTCGATGGAATCGGGCACAACGTCCCGCAAGAAGCTCCCAAGGATTTCGCCACGGCGATCATGGACGCGAACGCCCTTTAGGTCGGCGCCTCGAGTGCCCGCCTAGAATCGGAGAGGAACAGGCGAACAGGTAGGGAATGAACTCACTCGGAATGTCGATCGGGGCTACACAGCTGGTCGCCACCGACGGCAACCCTGACGGTGTCCCCGTCGTGCGGACCTCGATGCTCACGCTCCATGAGGACCGGCCCTCGGAGGTCGGTATCCCGAAGGAACCCGGCCTGGGCCTCACCGGATTCGTCGATCGAATCGGTGACCCCGTCGGAATCGTCGGAGCCGACGGGTCCGTGCACAGTGCCGATTGGGTCATGGCCGAAGCCATCCGGGTCATGATCGCCGACGCGGCGGTGGTCGCGAACGTCGACGCTCCGCCGGCACTCGCGGCCGCCGTGCCGGCCCATTGGGGCGCACACTCCATTGCCGCATTGCGCGCCGCCCTTGACAAGGTGCCAGCCCTGGCGCCCGGCGGCACCCCGATGAAGCTGGTGCCCGACGCACGCGCCGCACTGGAGAGCGCGCGTGATCGGCTCCCCGCGCATGGTGTCGTCATTGTCTGCGATTTCGGCGGAACCGGCACCAGCATCACGCTCGCCGACGCCGCAGGCAATTTCGGGCCCATCGGCGAGACCGTTCGTCATCACGACTTCTCCGGGCAACGCATCGACCAGGAGCTCTTGACGCAGGTTCTTGCCGGCCTCAGCCAAGATCCCGATGGAACGGCATCCTTGGGCGCGCTGACACGCCTCCGTGATCGCTGCCGTGCGGCCAAGGAACATCTTTCAGCCGACACCACGACCACGGTCCCGGTAGAGCTGCCCGGCCTCACCGCCGATGTACGGCTCACACGCAGTGAGTTGGAAGACCGGATCCGGGAGCCACTTGCCGCGCTGATCACCAAGGTTCAAGAAACCTTGGAACGCAACAACATTCCTCCCGCCAGCGTCACTGCCGTCCTCACCGTCGGCGGTGGCTCGGCCATCCCTCTTGTCACCCAACAGCTTTCCGAGCGACTGCGATGCCCGATCGTCGCGGCGCCGCAGCCTCAGCTCGCCGCCGCGTTCGGGGCTGCGGTCATGGCAGGGCAACCAGAGGAAACGCCGTCGCTCGATGCAACGATGATGCGCCCTGTGCCCGTGGGTGAGGAGACCGCCAAGAGCCCCGCGTCCAAACCCATAGATACCGTCGAATCCGACAGGTTGGCATGGTCAGAGGGCGACACCTCCCCGGAATTGCAGGAGTACCAGGACTACTCGACGCCGGCCACCGACGCCCGGCCGGAGGTGACGTTCAGCCCTGGACCGGGCGACTATCGCGACACCGACCGGATGCGTTGGTTCCAGCGACCGTTCCTCTGGTTCCTTGCCGCGGCGGTGTTCTCCGGGGCCGTATTCACCGCGCTGTTCATCGCCTGGCAGGACCGCGACGACGCTCCGTCACCAAGCAACCGGACATCGACCACGACGACAGTGACAACCACGCCGCACCCCTAGTTCACCGGCTCCGCGGCCACTACGCATCAAGACCCGCCAATCCTCGTGAATCACGTTTTAAGCCAGCCATTCTGAGCCAAACCCGGAATCTTGCCGCGCGCCCCGGTGTGATCTAGAAAGTAAGAGCGGGACGGCGCGGCCGGCCTTCCCTTTCTCCTGTCGGCACTGTTGGATGTCGGGATGGTGTTCCTCGAGGAGCGGGCATGACCGGCGCGAAGCGATTCTGGGTCGCGCTCATGATTGGACTGACGGTCGGCGCCCTGACCGGGGTGTTGTTGCAGCGCTGGCAGGTTGCGCTGCTCGCGGTGGTCATCATGACCGCTGCCGTCAATGTCGTGTGGGCACTCACGGTGTTGTGGCCCATGGATCCCGACCAAACACGTGCCCGCGCGAGCAGCGAGGACATGGACGACGAGCTCGGCGACTTGGCAATGCTGCTGATCCTGGTGGCGAGCTTGTCCGCAATCGGGATACTCCTGATCTCAGCCAACGAGGAGGACAAGGGCACCTACGCGGGACTGTGCATCGGAGCCATCCTGACGGTGTGGGCGATGCTGCACACGATCTACGCCGCTCGATACGCGCGGATCTATTACCAGGGCATCGCCGGCGGTATCGACTTCAACTCCGACGTCCCGCCTCGCTACGTCGACTTCTACTACTTCTCCTTCAATCTCGGCATGACCTACCAAGTCTCCGACACCGCTGTCACCGCGTCTCACATCCGCGACGTGGTGTTGAAGCATTGTCTTTTCAGTTATATCTACGGCACGGTGATCATCGCGTGCACGATCAACCTGGTCATCAATCTCGTCGGCTAGGCCTAGGCGCCGCGTACGCGCTGATACCGTGCGGTGTGAAAATCGCGATTGCCGAATTCTGACTCAATTGCGGTGAGTCGCTTGAAGTAATGTCCGATCGCCAGCTCCTCGGTCATGCCCATGCCACCATGCAGCTGAACTGCCTCCTGCCCCACCAGGCGGGCGGCCCGCGCGATGGTCGCCTTGGCGGCCGACACCGCACGGGTACGGCGCGGACCCTCGAGATTGAGCGAAGCCAAGTAAGAGGCGGCCACCGCTTGCTCGACCTCTATGTGCATGTTCACCATGCGGTGTTGCAACGCTTGAAAATTGGAGATTGCCACGCCGAATTGCTGGCGTTGCTTGGCGTATGCGACCGTGTCAGCCAGGACCTTCCGCAGCATTCCTACCGCCTCGGCCACCGTGGCGGCCGTGGCTTCGTCGAGGGCCGCATCGATCAGCGGCCAGGCCTCGTCCACCTCCGAGATTCGTGCCGAATCCGGTATGCGTAGGCCGGCGATCACCAAGTCGCTGGCGTGATGATCGTCGATTGTGCGGTAGTGATGTGCGGTGATTCCCTGGGGCGGACTCGCAGGGTCGAACGGAACCGCGAACAGCGTCAGACCCGCGGTGTCTGTGACATCGCCAGCGGTACGGGCGGTGATCAACAGATGGCTGGCGATCGGTGCGTCGCTCACCACGATCTTTTCACCGTCGAGCACCCAGTCGTGTCCCTCGCGACGGGCAGTTGTCCGCACGGAGTGAAACGATTGCCCCGAAGTTGGCTCCAGAGCGGCGAATCCCGTCACCACATCGCCGGCCGCAATCCCACCGATCAGGTCCTTGGCCAGGTCGCTGTTCGAGCGCCGGAGCAGGCCGCCGCCGAGCACCACCGTGCCGATGAAGGGCTCTACGACGAGATGCTGTCCGAGCACTTCGGCGATGACCAGTACCTCCTCCGCGCCGCCACCCAGACCGCCACGGTCCTCCGGCAGCGGCGCGGCGAGAATGCCAAGTTCCTCAGCGAAGGACTTCCACACCTGCGGCTGCCAGCCGACGTCCGAGCGCGCCGCACGGCGGCTGGTGTCCAAGGCGTAACGGTTGGACAGGAAATCCGAGACGGAATTCTTCAGGAGCTGTTGTTCGTCGGTGAGGCTGAAGTCCATGGTGATGTTCGCTCTTGTCTGTCAGAGGCCCAGTTGGGCCTTGGCGAGGATGTTGCGTTGAATCTCGTTGGAACCCGCATAGATTGATCCCGCGCGGTCGTTGAAATAGTGCAGTGGCGCCACCGCCTGCCACAGCTCACCGCTGTGGTACCCGTCGGCGGGCGGGGTGTACTCGACCACCGGACCGCCCGGCTTCGTGACATGGGGCTGATACACGCGGCCACGCGGGCCCGCGGCCTCCAGCGTCAGGGTGGTCAACGCCTGGGACAGTTCTGTTCCAAGAATCTTGAGCATCGAGGAGGCCGTGCCCGGATTGCCGCCACCGGCGACGACCGCCAGTACCCGGTGCTCGAGAACCTCCATCACGTCGATACGTATCGCGAGATCGGCGAGCTTGGCGCTGAACACCGGATCGTCTGCCAGGGTGCCATTCTCGGCGGGTACCGACTGGGCGGCCGCGCTCAGCTGGTCCAGGCCCACCTGCAGCATGGGAGCCGCTGCCCCACCGCCGCGCTCGAACTCAAGGAGGTACTTGGCCACAGTCCATCCCTCATCGATCTCACCGAGGACATTCGTCTTGGGGACTCGTACGTTGTCGAAAAACACAACGTTCTGCACCTCCTCGCCCGAGCTCATCACCAGGGGCTTGACCTCGATCCCGGGTGAGGTGAAATCAATCAGGATGAAAGTGATACCGAGCTGTTTCTTCGGGCCCTTGGTGGTGCGGACCAGTGCGAACATCCAATTCGCCTCGCGGGCATGGGTTGTCCAGATCTTGGAGCCGTTGAGGATCAAGTCGTCACCGTCGGAGAGCGCCGACATCTGCAACGACGCCAGGTCCGAGCCGGACTCGGGCTCGCTGTAACCCTGACAAAAGAAGACCTCCCCCGTCAGAATCCGGGGCAGGAAAAAGTCCTTTTGCTCCTGTGTGCCGAACTTGACGATTGCGTGCGCAACCATCCGAATGCCCATGGGCGACAACGCGGGCGCCCCGGCAAGGGTCGATTCGACCGCGAAGATGTAATGCTGCGCCACGGTCCACGGCTGGCCACCGTGCTTCACCGGCCAGGCCGGTGCCGCCCATCCCTTCTCGTGAAGGATGGCCTGCCATTGCAGACTTGCCTCGTGATCGCTGTACACACTCGTTTGTAGGCGTCCGGCCGCGCGCAGATCCTCGGTGAGGTTCTTATCCAGGAACTCCCGGACCTCCGTGCGGAATTGTTCTTCCTCTGCCGAGAAGGCCAGGTCCATGTGCACTCCGTTGTGTCGAGGCTGCGTTGGGGAAGCGATAGATCTCATTAATCTGGATGCAAGTGCATTCAGATTAATGCCCGTTCTGCCCCCAGGCAAATATCGGCTCCTGTAAGACTGGGTGGGTGTCATCCCCAGCCGGCCGCTCATACAGCGGTCTTCCCGCCGACGAACGCCTCGCGCGGCGTCGGCAACAGCTGCTGGAGGCGGGGCTCGACATTCTCGGTGCCCCGGACGGACCCGGCGACCTCACGCTGCGCACCGTCTGCCAACGCTCGGGTTTGGCGCAACGCTATTTCTACGAAAGCTTCGCCGACAAGGACGAATTCGCCACCGCGATCTTTGATTGGGCCGTCGAGGGCCTTACGTCGACCATCGAGGCCGAGGTGGCGGCGGCGCCGCCGCGCCAGCAGGTGAGGGCCGGTATCAGCAGCGTAGTGCGTGTCATCAACGCGGACCGTCGCATCGGGCAGCTGCTCTATAGCCCTAGGCAGGTCAATCCGGTTCTGGTGCGCAAGAGGTTCGAGGCCACGGCGATGTTTGTATCGCTGTTCGCTCAGCATCTGCGCGACTGGTTTCGCCGTGATGATGACGGCAGCCTTCCGGTGCTGGCCCATTTCGTCGTGGGGGGCGTTGGGCAGGCCGTCGCGGCATGGCTGAATCAGGACATCGCGGGCACCGAAGAGACCCTCATCGATCAGTTGGTCGACATGCTGCTGGCCCATGGGCCCGCACGTTCCACGCAACGCTGAAGGCCGGCCGTCGCTGCCACTTACCCCTACCCCGGCCCGGTATCCTGAGGATTAGCTGATATCTCCATGTGAGCTTCCTGATTTCCTTGACCACGATGTAGACAAACCTTCTGAAATTAATATATGCATATATCGCAATGTATTGAAGGGCCGCTCTGGCGGCGAGTTCGATTAGCTGATTTTTGGCAGAGTGGAGAGGTGTGGGCATGAAGATGCTTACGGCAGTGAGTTCGGCAATGGTCGTCGGGGCGATCACCCTGATCGGGTCCCCGGTGGCCGCGGCGGCGCCCGAGCCGCCGCCGGTGTGTTACGCGAACCAGCCGAGCGTCGGCTCGACCGACTTCGATCCGTGTCTTGCCCCGGGCGACATTGAGTACCAGCAGGGCGCGCATCAGCCGACCTACGAGGGCGCCAACCCGTTGACACCAACCGGGGTCAACCCATTCGTGCCGGACGGCACGAACAAGAACAACGCTGGCTAGCGCCCGCCGCGACGCGCGCGAAACACCTGACCGACACGCGGAAAAGCTCTTGAGAACACCATGCCGGGCAGCCAAGGATATGGGTGTGAATTACGGTGAGGTGCTCGAGAAGTTGGTCGCGTGGGCGACCGAGGTGGATGCTGTCCGGGCGGTCATTGTCACTGGGTCCGCGGCCGACGGGGACGTTCACCCCCTGTCGGACCGGGACATCGAGCTCTACGCATCCGACCCGGATGACCTGGCAGACGAGGATTCGTGGTGGGCATCGCTGGGCGAAGTTCTTGTGGTCGAGCGTATGGAGGACGAGGACTCCGGGTATCAGACCCGGCTGGTCTACTACGCCGGAGGCAAGCTTGACTTCACCCTGATTCCCGCCGAGGATCTCGCCGAGATGGAGCACGATCGGCCCTTCCAGGTATTGGTCGACAAAGACGGTCAGGCACCTGACCCGGACGCGGTGGGCACGCCCGACGGTGAGCTGCCCGCCGAAGAGGAGTTTGAGGAGAGCGTGCACTGGGGCTACGCCGCAGCGCTGATGTGCGCGAAAGCCGTGGTACGCGAGGAGCTCTGGTCGGCGAAACTACGCGACCAGGATCTCAAGGAAGAGCTGCTGCGCATCATTGAGTGGGACCACCGTGTTCGGTATGGAACCGGGCATGACACGCGCTATCTGGGTACCCGCATGAACAGCTGGATGGACGCTGAGGTCCGCGTCGAAGTCGAGGGCTGTTGGGCACATTTCGATGCCGACGACACCGTCAACGCACTGCGGCGCACGGTCGACCTATTCGCGCGGTTGTCGGCGCGTACGGGCACCGCCCTCGGTTTCGAACCGTTCCGGCACGAACGGCTGCGACGCGAGATCGAGCAGATCCTGTCGCTGCGCGCCTAGAAAGGCTCCTAACACCAGCACCCGCCGAGCACGGTGTTGGCATCGGTCTCTATGAACTGCTGTCCGATGATGGCTCCCGTGCGCGGATCGAAATCTACGAGCGTGCTGAGGGGGTCATGGCGCAACCACACCGTCAGCGTCAAAGGTCTTTGTGCGCGGGCCGTTTCGTACGATACGAACTCGACACCACCGGGCTTGCCGAGCGCCAGCGCATCGGTCACTGCCTGCCGGATGCGGTATGCAGAAATCTCTTCTACCCGAAATGGCGTCCGCGCCCAGGCATACCCGGTTTGACGACCGAAGTTTCGGAATTCTCCGCGCCGCTGATCGAGCTGATCGAGCTGTTGGGTGTCCCCGACTTGAGCCTCTATCGAAATGTGCGCCGGATAGATCATCACCCGGAACAATCTCCGCCCGGGCAGCTCGCGCTGCATGGCGGACAACTCCCCGTCCAGCCGCGGCGCGCCGTACAGCGGATCTCTCTCGTCAATCAGTGCCCCGACCAGTGGCAATCTGCCCCAGTCCACTGGTGCGACGGCTGCCACGCCAGCGGCCGTGAACACTAGGAGTGCAACGCCAGCGATCACGACGCGCCGCCGGAGAGCGCCCGGCTGTCTCTCACTCATGCCTGACATTGTCCACCGGAACACACTCCTCCCCCTCGACGACGGATGACGCGCTCGAAGCTCGGAGCCTACGCCCTGCATGATGGACGTCATGGAGTCGTCCCGCGTCGATCGGTGGCTGTGGGCGGTCCGACTGACGAAGACCCGGCCGGACGCCGCGGCGGCATGTCGCGGTGGACATGTGCGCATCAACGATCGACCGGTGAAGCCGTCGACGGCGGTAGCCCCCGGTGACGAAGTACGCGTATTGGTGGGCGACACGACCCGAATCGTCAAGGTGGTGAGGGTGATCCAGAAGCGGGTTGGTGCCGCCGACGCCGTGACTTGCTACCTCGACCGAACACCTGCCCGGCCTGAGGTTCCACAGGTTCAGGTGGCGGCGCGCGACCGCGGTGCGGGCCGGCCGACTAAACGGGACCGGCGGATGCTGGATAAGTGGCGTACTGGCCGGGAATGAGCCGTCAGTAGACGTCGCGCACGTACCGATGGCTCCTGATGAGGTCATTGACGTACGCGTGCGCTGCTGCGGTGTCCATGCCGCCGCAGCGGGCGACGATCTCGTGCAACGCCGCGTCGACGTCCTTGGCCATGTTCTCGACATCGCCGCACACATACAGGTACGCACCGTCCTGTAGCCAGGCGAACAGCTCCGCCTCGCTCTCCAGCATGCGGTGCTGGACATACTGTTTCGGTTCACCGTCGGCGCCATCTCGCGAAAAGGCGAGGTCGAGTCGGGTCAATACGCCCGAATCCACGAAACCCTGAAGCTCCTCGCCGTAGAGGAAACTGGTAGCACGGCGCCGGTCTCCGAAGAACAGCCACGAACGCCCGTGCGCGCCCGCGGCCTGGCGCTCCTGGAGGAAGCCGCGGAACGGCGCGATCCCGGTCCCCGGCCCGATCATGATGATCGGCACGTCGGCGGCCGGCAGCCGGAAGGTGTGATTGGGTCGCAGATGCACCCGCATCGTCTGCCCGCGGTCGGCCAGAAATGTCGACGCCACACCGCCATAGATGCGATCGGCATCGGCGTATCGAATGGTCGCCACGGTCAGGTGCACGGTGTCGGGGTGCAGGGCTGGGCTCGATGCGATGGAGTAGTCACGGAACTGAAGCGGGCGCAGATTGTCGACCAGCTCGTCAACGGTCAACTCCCCCAACCTGATCAGATCCAGAACATCTTTTCCGTACAGCCAGGAACCCGGCGCCGGAGTGACGTCGCCACCGAGTGCGGCGACCGCGTCCATGTTGTCCGTTCGGGTGGCGACCAAGGCGCGAAGAGTCCGTGAGGGGGTGCGGATTTCGAGATGATCGGACAGTAGTTCGGCGAGCGGCTCATCGTGGCCGGCGACCCGATGATCGGCACCGACACCCAACTCGGCGAGTATCGCCGCGACGAGCGAGGGATCGTTGGTGGCGTGCACGGCAATCGAATCGCCTGCCTCATAGGAGATTCCGGAGTCGGTGAGGTCCAGTTCGTAGTGACGTACCTCCTTATCGGATTCGCTGCTGGTGAGCAGCCGGTTGACAAGCAGTCGCGCCTCGACAGGCTCGTTGCGGTCGCGCTTGGGTGGTACGGGCGCCTCCGTCACCACGGGCGTTGCGGTGGTACTGAGGTGGCCGGCCGCCAGACGCTTGACGAGATCGGTGGTCCACTCCTTCGACTGCTGGAGATAGGGCCCGTCGATATCGACGCGTTCGGTCAGCCGGGCCGCGCCCAGAGCCTCCAGGCGTTGGTCCAGGAGTAGACCCGCGTTGCAGAAGAATTCGTAGCTGCTGTCACCGAGCGCGAGCACCGAGAAAGTCAGATGTTCCAGCCGATCGGCCGCCTCGGCGCTGATCGCCTCCCAGAACAGCAGCGCGTTATCGGGAAATTCACCGTCGCCGAATGTCGACACCACAGCCACGAAATGCGATGCGGATTGCAGATCTGCGACATCGACCTGGTTGAGTTCGATCGCCTCGGACTTGATGCCGGTGGCCTCTTCCAGGGCCTCGGAGAACGACATGGCAGCGTCCTCGGCATTGCCCATATCGGTGCCGTAGCCGACGATCAACGAGAAGTCCGGCTGGGCGGTCACAACACTCCCTCGCTCGCGCGCGTGGGGCTGGTCCCCAGCGCTGGGTAAGGGCGACCTTACTTTGGCGAGCGAAGCCATGGGGATCTCCCCCCTCTTTTCCCTGCGTGGACCCCCTAACCCGATAGCATCCGTGGGTGGGCTGGCTTAATTCTTGGTGGCACTACGACGTGGTGGACGGCTACAAAGGTCCCCTGCTGTTCGGGTTCGTCGCGTTCGTGGTGACCTTCGTCGTGACACGCACGATCACGCGGCTTATCCGCGATGGAAAGGGGCCCTTTCACAACATTTCCGGCGGCGGTGTGCACATCCACCATTCGGTCCCAGGGGTGGTGTTGCTGATCGTCGGTGGTTTCACCGCGCTCGGGTCTCCGCCGCTGTCGGTGTGGACGTACGTGGCGGGCCTGTTGGTGGGGGTCGGCGCGTCGTTGGTGCTCGACGAGTTCGCGATGATCTTCCACTTGGAGGATGTCTACTGGTCCAACGAGGGGCAGTTATCGGTCGACATGGTCACGCTCGCGTCCGCGTGTATTGGCCTGGCCGCTGTCGGTGTGTCACCGCTCAACGTGGACGGCCTGACCGGTGTGATCGCGATCGCTCGCGGGGTCGCGATGCTGCTGTTGCTGATACACCTTGGGCTGGTGGCGGTTACCGCGCTCAAGGGCAAGTACCCCACCGCGATGATCGGGATCTTCATCGCTCCCGTCGCCTGGTGGTCCGCGGCGCGTCTCGCCCGCCCGACATCCCCATGGGCGCGGTGGCGCTATTCGGAGGAGAAGCTCGCGCGAGCACGCGAGCGCGCCTTGGTATTTGACCGTCGGTGGGGTCCCGTGCGTCGGCGATGGCTCGACGCGATCGGTGGCACTCCAACCCCCGAGCTGTCTCACGCACCTACAGAATCGCGGACTCGCTGAGCGATCTCGGCGAGTGTTGATTCCTCATGAACCGGCGCCCCCCACTGCGGGGCGATAGTCAGCGGAACCCAGCTGGCGCAGCCGCCGTGTGCTTCTGTGCGAAGAATTCGCACCGGCGCGACCATTGGGTACGCCCGCACCACCAACGCCGTGAGGCGGTGCTTGGGCCGAAAATCCAAGCGGTCCGCGCGAATCGATTCGATTGTCCAGATATGCAGTGCGGCAAGCTCTTCGAGTGCCTCGGGTCGGTTGACCTCGACCGCGGCCACAACCTCGGCCCCGGCCCGCACCACGACGTGCGTTTCGGTGCTGTCGGCGGCCGCGCGTGCCAGCAGGTCCCGATGTTCTGGCCGCACCCGCTCGGCATGGCCGTGCACCGCCGTCGGGAAGAGCAGGAACCGAGAATCAGCAAGGGTGAAGCGCTTCTCGTGGATTCCGCCCTTGCGCAGCAGAATCGTCTGTCGGCCATCGAGCATGCCGTGAATCGCGGCGCTCCACTCCTTCAGGGCGAGCCGGCTTGGAATCTCGGTCACATCGCGAGACTACGGCCGGGGCGCCACCAGCACCGGACAGGTGGCCTTGTGTATCAATGCGTGGCTGGTGGACCCGAGAAAGAAGCCCGCGACGTCACCGCGGCCGCGGCTTCCCGTGACGAGCAACTGTGCACCCTCGGCCTCGCGAAGCAAGACGTCGGCGGGATGCCCGACTGCGACAGTGCGCCGTACCGGCACATCCGGGTATTTCTCCTGCCAGCCATCCAGCCGCTCGGCAAGGATCTGTTCCTGGCGCTGTGCCTCTCGGGCCGAATCCATCGTGCTCCACGCCGTGTAGGCGTACACGTAGCCCGGAGGAATGTTGTTCCAGACATGCACTGCCACCAGCTCGGCGTCTCGCATCGCGGCCTCCTCGAAGGCCCAGGCGATCGCGCCGTCACTGGATTCAGAGTCGGCGACGCCCACGACAATCGGCCCCGCCGGTCCCGGTGCTTCCCTGACGACGACGACTGGGCTGTGTCCCTTCGCGGTCAGCGACACCGACACCGAACCGGCCATCATCCCGGTGAATCCGCCGAGTCCGCTGGAACCAAGCACCGTCATGGCGGCGTTTCTCGACAGTTCGACGAGGATCGCCACCGGTTTACCGGTCGCCTTGACCGTGGACACCTCAATGTTCGGATGCAGTGCGTAGACGTGGTCCTTGGCCTGGCTGAGGAACTCGGCCCCGTCGGTGTCCAGGTGATCAAAGAAGCTCGCCGATGCTCCCAGGTTGTAGCCCTGGCCGAAGCTGCTGTGGTCGATGGCGTGGACCAGCGTCAGCGGCAGGTTCCGCCGCTGGGCCTCGGCACCCGCCCATGTCAGAGCGTGTAGAGCCGATGTCGATCCGTCGATGCCCACGAGAATGTGCGGGTGGGGCGTGGTGGTCATGACTCCTCCGATGCGGTAGGACGGTTGCTCCCACCACCGACACTATGGACAGGCCGCCGTGGCTCCCATGGGCCAAAATCCCCATTCTCTGTGACTTTCGCCCATACAAAGGTGTGCTGCATCACTCAATATGAGTGTCATTCGTGTTGGCGGAGATCTCATTTGGGGCTCATGGGCCGGTAGATAGCATGACTAAGGACTCTGAGGATCCTGCTAGCGTTGTGCGTAACGGAATCTCGCCGGCAGTCGATATGGACGTCGGGGGAACTGGTGGAAGGTAGACGAGAATGCCCTTGACGGCGAAGTTGATTGTTGGTTCTGGCGCGGTGGCATTGTCGCTGGTTGCGGGCGGTGGAATCGCTTCCGCCGACCCGGATGTGACGGCTATCGTCAACACCACGTGCACCTACCCGCAGATTATGGCGGCACTGAACGAGCAGTCGCCCGCGGCGGCACAGCAGGTGAACGCGAATCCGATCGCCGGTGCGTGGCTGCAGCAGTTCGTGGCCTCTCCGCGAGCGAAGCGGCAGCAGATGGTCAACGAGGTGCGCGGTATGCCCGCCGTTCAGGAGTACACCGTCCTGATCAACCAGGTCGCCAACTCCTGCAATAACTACTGATCGGCGATTTCCCGGCCGCTACCTCATAATGGTGATGGGGCGGCCGGTCCATTGATGCGTCGGCACGCTTGCTAAGCCTGGTAGTCAGTGTGAGGTATATCCCGCTGGCTATCAGACCTTATTGACTTAGGCTAGGCTTGGTTTAATTGACCCCAAAGGGCCGGATTGCCGGCTTCTATCGGGTCGTGACCATGCCGAGCACTGGTCAGGGCGGGTTCGCTCAACGAACGAGAGACCCAACGTCACACGCTGGATACGCCGTGCGCGGCGCTGGGTAAGGAGAATCGGCTGAACGGGCTGTATGACCAGAGCCAGGAGAAAAGTAGCTGCGGCGTCGGCTTCCTGACCCGCAAGGACGGCGTGCAGACACACGACGTCGTGCGGATGCTCCACGAGGCGCTCTGCGCCGTTCCGCACCGCGGTGGGATGTCTTCCGAAGGTGTCGGTGACGGAGCCGGTGTCAACATGGACCTGTCCTTGCGCTTCTTCTCCGAATTGACGGGTGATCCCGGCTTGCGGCCGGGCCAGTTCGGCGTGGGCAACTTCTTCCTGCCCAATGACCCGGCGTTCCACCCCGAGGCCGAGGCGGTCATCGAGCAGGCACTGCTCGCCCAGGGATTCACGATTCTGCTCAAACGCGATGTGCCGGTGAACAATGCGGCGATCCGCCCGGCAGCCATCAGATATCAGCTGCCGATACGGCAGTGGGTGTTCCTCTCCGACTCCGACCGCAAGACGCATGAGGCGCTGATGGCGATCGAAGCTGTCGGCTACACACGCCCGGAATTGCTAGGGCTGTACCCACTCTCGCTCAGCACGCAGACTCAGGTTCTCAAGGGGCGGCTTAACTCGAATGAAGTGGTGCCCTACTTCAGTGACCTATCCGACCCGCGCATGGAAGTGCACTCGATGTTCTTCCACACGCGGTTCTCGACGAACACCGCGCCGAATGCCACCATGGCCCAGCCGTTCCGGTTGATGGCGCACAACGGTGAGCTCAACACCGACAAGAAAAATCGCCTATCCGAAAACGCTATGGCACGCGCCCGTAATCGAGCGATCATTCGCCCGGTAGGGCAATCGGACAGCTGCCGGCTGGACCAGACCCTCCAGAGCCGTGTGCTCGAGGATGACCTCGATCTTGTCACCGCCGTTGTCGCGATGATGCCGCCCGCGTGGGAGAACGACACGACACTCTCGCCCGAAGTGACGGCCATGCTGGAGTACTTCAGCCTCTAGAAGGAGAAGAACGACGGCCCGGCCGCGTTGATCTTCGGAGACGGCACCATCATCGGCGCACGCCTGGACCGGCTGGGCCTTCGGCCGCTGCGCACCGTCGAGACGGCCGAGTACCTGGGGGTGATGTCCGAGGCCGGCCAGATCTACTTTGACCCCGACACGGTGCTCGAGCGTGGCCGCATCGAAGCCGGCGGCATGCGCTACTACGACCACGCCGAGCGTCGGTCCTACGGCACTGTTGAAGCGCTGGAAAAGCTTGCCGCGCGCCATGATTACCCCACCATGCTGGCGCAGGCCCGCGTGAACATCGCCGATCTGCCCCATGTGCCCCCCTTGGGCCAGGGTTCGCCGGCACGGTATGACGGTGACCTCGACCGGCACCAGCGGTACGTGGCCTATTCGCTCAACCAGGAGAGCTTCAAGTTCCTGATGGATCCGATGCTGGCCACCGGCCAGGAAAAGATCTCCGCGATGGGATACGGCGCGGCCATCAACGCGCTCTCCAATCAGGAAGGCGGCGTTGCGAAATACTTCTCGCAGCGATTCGCTCAGGTGACCAACCCGCCGCTGGACTCCATCCGCGAGGCGGATGGAATGACCTTGCGCGTCGCGCTTGGCGCGAAACCCAACAGCGGGGCACAGCCCGCACCGCAGATCGTGGTGCCCTCCCCCGTCCTCACTCATCTCGACATGCTCAAGATCCGCGAGCAGCAAGGCACCCCGGTGCGGCGTTTCGGGATGCGCTACCGAGTCGAGCTGTCCAACCCTGAGTCGAACGCCGAGCGGATCGTGCTGGCTATCGATGAATTATGCGATGCGGTAGAGGAATTCGCCCGGGAAACTGGCGGTATTGCCGTCATCTCCGATCGCCATGTCTCCAGTGATCGCGCCGCGATGCCCCTCATCATCGTGATTTCCGCCATCAACCAGCGGCTGATCGAAGAGGGCCTGCGGCTGCGCGTTTCGCTGATCGCCGAGAGTGGGCAACTGTGCTCCTCCCATCACGTGGCCGCTGTGCTGGGCTTCGGAGCTTCGGCGGTGTATCCGCTCGCGGTGCAGATGCGGGCAGAGGAAAAGTACGGCGCCGATGCTGACAAGGCGTTCAAGCATTTCGCCAAGGCAGCCGAGAAATCCCTGATGAAGACGATGGGCCGGGTCGGTCTCTGTACCGTCGAGAGTTACATCGGTGGAGAGTTCTTCGAGCCCAACTATCTGGACACGTCGGATCCGGTGTTGCACAGGTACTTCCCCAATGTGACGTCACCGGTCGCCGGTGTCGGATTCTCCACGCTGGCGGCGGCGGTCGCCGATTGGCATGCGCGGGCACTGGCGGTAACAGGTGAGAAGGACGTTCCATTACTCGGGCTGTTCAAGGAGCGGGCCGAAGGCGCCGGCCACTCGTACGGGACGACAGCCGTGCGTGGGTTCGTGGACATGACCGAGGAAGAAATCTCGTTCGGGGACGACGCGCGCCCGGACAACCCCGACATGGCCGACCCAACCTACCTGCGGCTGCTGCCATTGCACCAGCTCGAGGGTGCGTTCGGCCTGGACGATGGTGCCTACCGCAACAACAGCTTTGACGAGCTGCCCGCACGTGCCGTCGACAGTTTCGACATTACGCCCGGTTACCGCAGCTTCGTCCGGGCAATGAACACGGAACGTACCCGGCGCCCAGCCGCTCTTCGCGACGTGCTGGCCCTGCCCGCCGACGTCAACTTCGTGCATACGGCCAATGAGTTCCGCAGGGAAATGGGGCAATTCGCCCGGTTTGGGAACAACGACTTTCAGGTGCGTGGCCTGTCCTGCCAGCAGACTGACGACGAGTTCGTCCTGCGGCTCGCGCACACCCACGAACGGCTGGCGGCTCTTGCGGCCTCGCTGCGCGTGCGGTTCGGCAGCGACATCACCGGCCAGGAGATCGTCGGCGACGAGCTGCGGGTGCGTGCGACAGGTCAGGCGGCGATCTACCTGGCGAAGATCAGGACGGCCCCCGAGTCGGTTCCGTTGTCCTCGGTGCAGCCGGCCAGCGAGATCACGCCGACGCTGACATCGGGAGCCATGAGCCACGGCGCGTTGGTTGCCCCGGCGCATGAGGCGGTGGCGCATGGAACCAACCTGGTTGGCGGCCTGTCGAACTGTGGTGAGGGCGGCGAGCACATCAGCCGTTACGGAACCATCCGCGGCTCTCGTATCAAGCAGTTCGCGTCGGGCCGCTTCGGGGTGTGGGCGGGTTACCTCGCCGACCCGATGCTTCAGGAGTTGGAGATCAAGATCGGTCAGGGCGCCAAACCCGGTGAGGGCGGGCAGCTCCCTGCGCCCAAGGTGACCGTGCAGATCGCGGCGGCACGCGGCGGCACCCCTGGCGTTGAACTCGTCTCTCCACCACCCCATCACGACACGTACTCGATCGAGGATCTTGCCCAGCTCATCCACGATTGCAAGGCCGCGCGCGTCCGGGTGATCGTGAAGCTGGTGTCTTCGGAGGGCATCGGCACGATCGCGGTGGGTGTCGCGAAGGCCGGTGCGGACGTCATCAACGTCGCCGGGAACACCGGCGGCACCGGCGCGGCTGCCGTGACGAGCCTCAAGTACGCGGGCCGGTCCGCCGAGATCGGCGTCGCGGAAGTACATCAGGCGCTTTGCGCCAACGGAATCCGGCAGAAGGTGGTGCTGCGCTGTTCGGGTGCGCACCAGACCGCCAGTGACGTCATCAAGTCGGCGCTGCTGGGCGCGGACAGCTTCGAGTTCGGAACCACCGCGCTGATGATGCTCAAGTGCGTCATGGCCAAGAACTGCAACATCAAGTGCCCCGCCGGGTTGACGACCAACGCCGAGGTGTTCGAGGGTGACCCACGCGCGCTCGCCCAGTATCTGCTGAACATCGCGCACGAGGTGCGGGAGATCCTGGCGGCGCTCGGCCTGCGGACACTGCGCGAAGCGCGCGGGCGCAGCGACCTGCTGCACCTGTTGGACCATCCCTCGAGCATCGGCACCCTCGATCTGCGCCGAATGCTCGCGGTGGCAGAGGAATTCGTCGTCGAGAACCCCGTGTACATGGAGAAGGACTACTCGGTGGACGACGCGTTCGCCGCCCAGCTCGATCTTGACGGCGCGGTACTGCCGCTTATGGGATTGACCAATCAGAACAAGAGCGTGGGCGGGCAGCTCGCGATCGACATCGAGCGGATGCTCAACTACCAGGGGGCGGACGGATCCGCGGTTGCCGCCGACGAGCGCGGCCGCCGTTATCTGCTGCCGGAGAGCGTCACCATCACCACCACCGGTTCGGCGGGCCAGAGCTACGGCGTCTTCTGTAACGACGGCATGGCGCTGACGCACACGGGCACCTGTAACGACGGCGTCGGCAAGAGCGCCTGCGGCGGCACAATCACGGTGCGCTCGCCGGGCGGCGGTTCGGATGCCGCCGGAGGCAACGTTCTCATCGGTAACTTCGCACTGTTCGGCGCCTCCGGCGGCCGACTCTTTGTCGAGGGTCAGGCCGGCGACCGCTTCGCCGTTCGAAACTCGGGTGCCACAGCGGTGGTCGAAGGAGTCGGCGAATTCCTGTGCGAATACATGACAAACGGAGCTGTTCTCAACATCGGTGGCTTTGGTAAGGGCGTCGCGAATGGGATGAGCGGCGGCTTCCTGTATCAGTACGACCCACTGGGCGAACTGCCGTCGAAGGTGAGCACCGACTCGGTACTGGTACTGCCCGTCACCGATGCGCCGTTCCACGAGGCGGCCGCACGCATCCTGCTCGAATGGCATGTGTCGGCTACCGGATCGGCCAAAGGTCAGGCTTTACTTGATGATTGGCAGTCCACTCGAGAGCACCTGGTCTATACGATGTCGCGGGCTCTGCTGCAATACCAGGATTCCGACGCCATTCTGCACGGCAAGACACGCAAGGAGCTGTTGGACGAGCTCACCGCTGCCCTGGCCGGCTACCAGGTGCATAAGTTGAAGCGGTCGTATCGCGACCAGCGCGATGTCCTCGGTGGATCTGTGCCCGCCTATGGCGACACCGATACCGAGGGCATGTACGCGCTGCTCAACACCTACACGGTCCTGAACATGGCACAGCAGCTCGCACTATCGAGGATGCCGAACGTCACGGAGGTGACGGATCCGCGGATCGACAAGGCGGTGCGCAATCTCGTGCTGACCGAGGACTTTTTCCTGATCCAGAAGCTGCAGAAGTATGCGAGGGAGGCAATCGACGGATACAGCGACGAGGACCTGGCCGTGCTCATCGCGGACAAGCGCCTTACCGACTACAAGGACGCGCTGAACCAGCGCAATGTCCTGTCGATGGACAGCCCCGGCACCTATGGCTGGATCCTCTTCCAGAGCGCCAAGAACCTGGACAAGATCGGCCGTCTGCCTTCCTTCGAAGAGCTATTCGCACATCAGGCGTTGCCTGTCGTCGCCCTCTCCGGACCGTCCCTCCAGACCACGTGAAGAAGCCATGAAGATCGCCTACATTCCCGAAGACGCCCCATTCAACGAGGACCAGCGCGCCTGGCTCTCGGGCTTCCTGGCGGGGCTGCATTCCCGCCTTGCCATGAACCTGGCGGCTCCGCCTCCGGCTGCCACCGCAGACCTGGCAGCTCCGCGGCCGCCGCTGCGGGTTCTCTACGGCACGCAGACCGGCAACGCCGAAGGCGTGGCGGGTGACATCGCCGCGGCCGCCAAGGCGCAAGGATTCGACGCCACGGTCAGCGGACTCGACGAGATAGCACTCGACGAATTCGCCGGGCTGAAATACGTCCTCATCGTCACGTCCACCTATGGCGAGGGCGAGATGCCCGACAATGCCGAATTGTTCTGGGAAGCACTGTCTTCGGCACTGGCGCCGCGGCTCGAAGGGGTGTCCTACGGAGTGCTCGCGCTCGGCGACACCAGTTATGACGGCTTCTGCCAGGCGGGCAAGCTCATCGACACCCGGCTCGAACAACTCGGCGCGAGCCGGGTGGTGGGGCGCACCGACTGCGATATCGACTACGAGGCTCAGGCCGCGGAATGGGTGCTGGGGGCGGTAGGGAGCCTGGCGACCCTGGCCGGGGCCAGCGGCGGTCCCGGCACTCCCCCGCCGAGTATCGCGGCACGATCCGGGTGGACCCGGAAGAACCCATTCTCCGCGGAGGTACGGGTCAACAGGCTGCTCTCACGGGCCGGTTCAGACAAGGAAATTAGGCACTTCGAGTTCGCGCTCGCAGACAGCGGAATCGTGTACGAGGCCGGCGATGCCCTTGCGGTCATCCCGGAGAACGACCCGGCACTTGTGGAGGCGATCGCCGATCACTTCCGTGTCTCTGTCGGCACGCTTGTCGACGGCGAGCCGTTGGGCGAGCTGCTGGGCGCACGCTACGAGATCAGTACGCCGTCACGGGATCTGTTGAGCGAGGTGGAGAGCCGCGCGGAGAGCGAGGAGTTCTCACACGCCTTGCGCGGCGGGGTCAAGGAGGTGCTGGACGCCTGGCTGTACGGCAAGGACATCCTGGACATCCTGCGTATCGGCGGGGATGCGCTCAGCCTTGAAGAGTTCGTCGGACTCCTCAAACCGCTTCCGCACCGCGCCTACTCGATCTCGTCCAGCGCGCTGGCCCATCCCGACCGCATCCATTTGACGGTGGCCAGCGTCCGCTACCAGAGCTTGGGCCGCGAGCGCGGCGGCGTATGTTCCACCTTCCTGGCTGACCGCAGCAGCAGTGCCCGAATCTTCCTGCAGCCCAACAAGTCATTCCGGGTGCCCACCGACGATGACGCTCCGATGATCATGGTGGGCCCCGGCACCGGCGTAGCACCATTCCGGGCATTCCTGCAGGAACGGGAGCAACGTGGTGCCAGTGGCCGTAACTGGCTGTTCTTCGGTGACCAGCACCGGGAGCATGACTACATCTACGAGAACGAGCTGGACGGCTGGCATGCCTCCGGACTCCTCAGCCGCCTGGACCTGGCGTTCTCTCGCGACCAAGCGCAGAAGGTCTATGTACAGACGCGGATGCGCGAGCACGGCCGGGATCTGTTCACATGGCTCCAGGACGGTGGGCACTTCTATGTGTGTGGCGATGCCACGCGCATGGCCAAGGATGTGGACAAGGCATTGCACGAGATCGTCGGTGAGCACGGCGCATTGAGCCCCGACGAAGCCTCTGAGTACGTCAACACCCTCAAGCGGGAAAAGCGGTACGTCCGCGATGTGTACTGACGGCCGGCGTTGCGAACACTGCCCCGCCCGGCGGATCGTGGCGGGGCCCAGGGCCATCGCCGAAGCACTACCCGCGCTCGGCACGGTCGTCGCGGTCACCGCGAACGACGCCGCCCTGCTGAGCCACACCGGCGAGTACCTCGAACCCTCATTTCCGGGCGATGCGCTCAGCTGCGATGACGAATATGTTGCGCTGCGGCTGAATCCGGCCCTCGTGCGCGAGGCGTTCCTCGCTCCGCGGGGGCTGACGATAGTCGGTGACACGGGCACCCACCGTGCCTATCTCACGCCGCTCTCGGACCGCCTGACGGTCAGCGCGCTCGAACTGGCGCCAGCGCCCGATCCGGAGGCGTTCCCCGTCACGGACTGGTCGGACGTCAGCTGGCGAGACACCGACCAGCTCACCCATCTCGACGCCCTCACTCCTGGGCGTTACCGGGTGCTCCCCTTTACCGGTGCCCGCACGATCGATTCCGCGGTTGTGCCTCATCTCCTGGCCCACCTCGTCGATGTGGACATGCCGTTTACCGTCGCGGTCCCCGGCGGTGGCTGTGTCCAGTTGCACCGCGGCCACGCCGCGATGGTCGAACAGGCAGGCGCGCATATCGCCGTCATCTTCGGTGCCTCGCGGTACGCCATGGACCCGGTGTTCGTCGCCGAGAGCTGGGTAACGCATGCGTACGGCACCCAGGGGCTGACCTCCTCGGTGGAGCTGTACGACCACAGCCACCGTTGTGTCACCGCTATTACACAGACCGGGCCGATCACGGCCCGACTGCACCAGGCATGGGAGCACATGGTTGCCTCGCTGCCGGCCGGTGTTTGACCGACGCAGGGCGGATGTTTCGGCGCTTTGCTCACAGCGGCCGGTCGCTGGCGTGTGAACAGATTGAGATGTCCCGGTGAATTGGGGGCAGCGTCCGGGAAATTGTGCGGCCCTAGCGTGTCCGCATGAGAGCGACACCAGGAGTGTGCAACATGGGCCGTGAACCGTGAGCAGCCTGGCCAAGATCGGCGATCCGATTCTGCCCGGTCGGAACGCGGACCTGCGACAGGCGCAGTACTACCAGGATGTCATCGGAGAGCTGCGTTCGGTGGCACGGCGGGAATTGGACGACCATCTCGCCTCTCTGGAGCGAAGAAGACAGAGCGGCAAGCCATCCAGCCTCTCGCGCCTGCACCGGCTCGTCGGCGCCAAGCGTGCGGAACTGGCCGCCCTCGACCAGCTGCTCGTGGCGCTCAGCGATCGATTCGGTGACCACTCGACCCTCTCAGCCGGGTAGTCCCGCCCGTCGGTACGAAGTGCCTGGGTGGCCGTCGGCCAGGTGTGGGCCGTGACCGCCGAGATGCTCACGCAGCGTGTGCCTTTCGCGATGATGCGGCACCCGCCCGCGGCGGCGCAGCTCGGGCACGACGAAACGGGCGAAATCGACGAAGGTCCCGGGTGTGGTCACGTACGCGACGTTGAACCCGTCGACGTCCGCCTCGTCGACCCAGCGTTCCAGTTCGTCGGCGATACCGGAGGCCGAGCCGACGAGAACCGGTCCGCGCCCGCCTATCCCGATTTCCTGCGCCAGTTCCCGCGTTGTCCAGGTTCGGCTCGGGTCCTTGGTGAACGAGGCCAATGCCGAACGGTTGGCATCGGTCTCGACATGACGCAGTGGCTCGTCGGGGTCCAGTTCGGCGAGGTCGACGCCGGTCCAGCCGCCGAACAGTGCCAATGCGCCAGCGGTGCTGACGAATTGACGGTACTGGCGCAATTTGGCGACTGCCAGGTCGTGGGTCTCGGCGACGATCGGCGTCACCATCGTGAATACCTTGATGGACCGGGGGTCGCGGCCCAGCCGGGCGGCTTCGTCGCGAAGTGCCCGCACCGGCCCCCGCACCATCTCGGGCGTCGGGCCCGACACGAACACCGCTTCAGCGTGCGCGGCCGCGAATCGGACTCCGCGCGGTGAGGTACCGGCCTGGAACAGCACCGGCGTGCGCTGTGCGGACGGTTCGCACAGGAATGGTCCGGGAACGGTGAAGTACCGGCCGCGGTGCTCGATGTCGTGGACCTTGGCGGGGTCGGTGAAGATACCGCGTGCGCGGTCACGCACCACCGCGCCGGCCTCCCAGGAGCCCTCCCAGAGCTTGTAACAGACCTGCAGGTACTCGTCGGCGATGTCGTAGCGCTGATCGTGCGGTATCTGCGCGTCCAGCCCCAAATTCCTTGCCGCACTGTCGAGATAAGAAGTCACGATGTTCCAGGCGACCCGCCCCTCGGTGAGGTGATCGAGCGTTGAGAGACGACGGGCCAATGCATACGGCTGTTCGTATGTGAGTGACAGCGTGATGCCGAACCCGAGTGTTTCGGTGACTGCCGCCATCGCCGAGACGGCCAACGTCGGATCATTGACCGGGAACTGCGCGGCATCGGCCACGGCGGCATCCCGTGAACCGCCGAAGACGTCGTAGGCGCCCAGCACATCGGCGAGGAACAGCAGATCGAAACCCCCGGCCTCAAGGGACCGGGCGAGCCCCGTCCAATAGCTCAGCGTGCGGTAGCGGTGTCCCTGGTCCTCGGGATGGCGCCACAGGCCGGGTGACTGGTGACCGACACATGCCATGTCGAAGGCGTTGAGATAGATCCGGCTCATAGCGAATCTCCGATCCGATCGCGGTAGGTCTCGCGCGCGGCGCGTGCCGAGGCGAAGGTGAGTGCCGCCAGCACCAGGTAGTAGATGACGATGAGCCAGGGGCTGCCGTGATTGGCGGCCAGGAGTGCCGCGGCGATCAACGGGGCAAACCCGCCAGACAGCACGGCACCGATCTGGTAGCCGAGGGATGCCCCGCTGTAGCGGACGCGGGTGTCGAAAAGCTCGGCGAACCACGCCGCCTGCGGCCCATACATGGCGTCGTGAACGATGTTGATGCCGAACACAATGGAGAGCACGACGAGGACTTTCGACCCGCTCGCGGCGGCCAGGAAGAACAGCGTCAGGGCCACCGGCCCGGCGGCGGCGCCGAACAGATAGAGCGCGCGGCGGCCCACCTTGTCCGAGAGCGCCGCCCACGCAGGGGTGCTCAGGATGCCGATCGCCGAAGAGATCAGGACGGCGGTCAACCCAACCTGACTGTCCTTCCCGAACAGGTCCTGCAGGTACGTCAGCGAGTAGGTCGTCAACAGCACGAACAACGCGATCTGGGATAGTCGTAAGCCGGTGGTGAGCAGCACATTACGGGGCTGTGTGCGCATCACCTCCACCACCGGCAGGCGCGCGACCTCGCCGCGCTCGCGCACCTGCCGGAAGACCGCCGATTCGCTCAGCCGCAGCCTGATCGCCAGTCCGATGACGACCAGGACAACACTGCTGAGGAATGGGATCCGCCAGCCATACGCGAGAAACGCCTCCGGCCCGGTGAGCAGGCGGGTCAGACCGAATACCCCGGTGGCCAAGAGCATTCCCGCGGGCGAGCCCAGCTGGGTGAAGCTACCGAACAGGCCCCGGCGACCGGCAGGGGCGTGTTCAACCGATAGCAGGGCGGCCCCGCCCCATTCCGCTCCCGCAGCAAGGCCCTGCAGTACCCGTAGCACTGCCAGCGCCGCCGGTGCGAGAACACCCACCTCGGCATAGGTCGGCAGGGCGCCGATGATCGCGGTGGCGATGCCCATGAGTAGCAGAGCGCCGACGAGAACAGCCTTACGCCCCAAGCGGTCTCCCACATGCCCGGCGATCACCGCTCCGATTGGTCGCGCACCGAAACCTGCCGCGTAGGTGGCGAATGAGGCAAGCGTGCCCGCGGTCGGTGAGACGGTCGGGAAGAACAACGGCTTGAGGACAAGCGCTGCAGCCGTCGCATAGAGGTAGAAGTCGTACCACTCGATCGTGGTGCCGACCATGCAACTCAGCGCCACGGTGCGGGCACCGGGACTGCCCGTGCTCGCGTCGGCGGCAGGCGCCGCGCTGGTGGTGGTCACGTGACGCCATGGTGTACTGCCCGGCGGCTGGTGGGAACCTTTGCGCTCGGCGGGATTTCAGCGGCAGGGCTAGAAGCCGCCAGCCCGCATATCGGGCTGTGAATCCTCCAGTGGGGTAAGGATTGTCGCGAGCCACGTCACGGTCAGAGTCGCCGAGGAAAGTGCGGTGAGCAGCGTCCATACCAACGGATCGGACCCGTCGGCGGTCTGATGCCACCACAGTGCGGCGAGACTGGTCACCGTGCCAAGCGCCGCGGTGTACGCCGCCGCGCAGCACCACCGGAAGTGTCTCCGCCGCAGAGCGATGAGCGAGACAACGCATGCCGCCAGGAACATGATCGATGTCCCCGGCACGACCGCGTCGACATGCAGCGACGGGCTGACGTGGGCACCGAGGTTTGACCAGCGGCTCGTCGCGGCCAGTCCCAGGACGATGGCCGCCACTAGCGCGGTCCAGCGGCGTGGCCTGCTCATCCAGACGTCCTCAAGCACGCCGCGCTCGATCGCGCGAAGCGTGTCCTCAAGCCCAACGTCCTGGCGCTGCGTCTTCACTCAATGCCTCCCAATTTCGAACATCTCTGAGAGTAGAGGTCGGATGCGGGGCCCCGGCAGTTCCGTGCCACTTGTCGCCCGTCCTGCTAGGTTCCGGCCGTGGACCTCTTCACCCACAGCTGGGCTGCCCTGCGTGCCGCGGTCGCAGGTCTGCAAGACCAGGCGTTTGCGCAGCCCTCCGGCTGCACCGGGTGGCTCGTCCGCGATCTGGTGTGTCACCTGATCATCGACGCCCAGGATGTGCTGATCACGCTCGCGACCCCCAGTGGCGCGTCACCAACCCACAACGCCCTGACCTACTGGGACGTGCTGGACGCACCGCCGAGCGGTCAAGATCCGCTGGACGCGCTGATTGTGCGGCTTGCCGCCGCCTACCGGGAGCCCGGTCTGCTCACCTTCCATCTCGACGATCTCGGCGCGGCCGCAGGGCGTGCGGCGTCGCTCGCCGACCCGGACCAGCCGCTGGCCACGAAGGGACAGATTCTCACCGCGGGTGATTACCTCGACGCCTACGTCCTGGAGTGGACGCTGCATCATCTCGACCTTGTCGCACATCTGACCGATGTGGCCGGTCCTCCCGCTGCGGGACTCTCGCGGGCTCGTCAGATGGTGGAGCAGATAGCCGAGCAGGAGTTTCCGTTCGCGCTATCGGATACCGACGCTCTGTTGATCGCGACGGGGCGGCGCTCCCCGACCCCAGCACAGGTCCGCCAGCTGGAGGCTGATGGGGGCAGGTTTCCGGTGTTCCTCGGGTGAGTCGTCAGCGCGACGCCGAGTTCGGGTCGTAGGCGATGGCAGGAGGGTTGGTACCCCAGGGCACTAAGGGGTTGGTCCCGTAAGGAAGCCATGGATTGGTGCCGCCTGCCGGGCAGAAGATCTGCCCATGGCAGGGAGTCTCGCCGCCGGCGAGGGGTGCCCGCCGGGCCGGTGTGGGCATCGGTAGCGCCACGGCGACGGCGATAGATACCAGCGCCTGCGCGGCGCGGCGCCCTCCGATGTGTCTGATCTGCATGATCGGGACCCTTCTATCGTTCTGGTCAGTGCTGTCCGTACGGGAAGTTCTGAATGCTGACTCCCCATGGGACGTCGGGGTTGGTGCCTTCCGGGACGCGGGGACTCGTACCGCCCGGCACGCAGTACCCGAATTCATCTGTGTCGCAGGGTGTTTGAAGTGGGTCGGGATTCAGGACGCGCGCGCCATCGGCAGGCAAGAGCACAGCCACGACCGCACATGCGGCGGCCAGCGATATGCCCAGATTGGTGGCGAGCATCGATTGCTTCCCTTCTGTCGCGCGCTGGGTATGCACTGCTTCGTCTAGGCGCAGTTGAGGGTGACGTAGGCCATCTTGAAGTCCGGGGGTTCTTGTCCGCGAGCCGGCGCCGGCCTGATATCGCTCGTGTGCAGGTGGTGCACCGGAGACTGGGTCAGGATGGATCGCACCGTGCAGTCCTCGATGTCTCGGCCACCGACCTTGGTGACAATCACGCGGTACCCCTCAGAGGTGAGCATGTCGATGACGCCTTGGGCACCGCCCACCGCGGCCGGGCCCGCTACGGCAACCACTGATCCGAAAAGGGCGTCGGCCGCGATCACCGCTGCCGCGGCGAATCCCGTCGCGGACACCGCCAGGACGGGCATTCTGCTGCGTTGACCTGCGCATTGGGTGATCATTGGTGTGACTCCTCTCGTTACGAGGTCCACCATATGACACTATGTGTCATAAAGTAACCATCGTGTCATGTGGCGTGGAGCACATCTAGACGGACGAACTATTTATCGGCGCTCGCGGCTAGCATTGGGACATGACAACGCAGTTTGACGCCGTGATCGTCGGGGCCGGTTTCGGTGGGATGGGCGCAGCGATTCAGCTCAAGGAGCTGGGCCTGACCAATCTGGCGATCCTGGATCGCGAGGATGATCTCGGCGGTACCTGGCACGTCAATCACTACCCCGGCCTGGCTGTCGACATCCCGTCGGCTACCTATTCGTACTCATTCGAGCCGAACCCGTACTGGTCCCGATTGTTCGCGCCGGGCGCGGAGCTCAAGCAGTACGCCGCTCACGTCGCCGAGAAGCACGATCTGCGCAAGTACATGCGTTTCAACACCCCGGTATCGGGTGCGCGCTGGGACGAGGAAGGCCAGCACTGGGTGGTGGCCACCGAAGCCGGCGATACCGTCACCGGCAAGTACCTGCTCACGGCCACCGGCTACCTGTCCCAACCGAAAATGCCCGATATCGAGGGTATTGAATCCTTCGCCGGCAAGATCATCCACACCACCAAGTGGGACAACAGCTATCGTGCCGCGGGCCACAAGATTGGTTTGATCGGCACTGGCGCCACCGCTGTTCAGCTCATCCCTGAGCTGGCCAAGGATGCGCAACACCTCACCGTGTACCAGCGCACCCCGATCTGGGTCGTACCCAAGGCCGACGCGAGGGTCCCCGGCGTGATCAAGAAGCTATTCGCCAAGGTGCCACGTACCCAAAAGATCGCTCGCACAGTGGGTTCGGCGATCCTTGAGGTGATCATGGTGGGCGGAGTGCTGCATTTCCGCCAGTTCCGGCAGGCCAACAACGGGGCCGCGATGCTGGCCAAGGCGCATTTGTTCGCGCAGGTGCGTGATCGCGAGCTGCGCCGCAAGCTGACGCCCGACTATGACTTCGGCTGCAAGCGGCCAACCTTCTCGAACACGTACTTCCGAGCGTTCAGCAAGAAGAACGTGAGTCTCGAGACGGCATCGATCGAGCGCATCGAGCCCGACGGCATTGTCACCGCGGACGGTCGCAAGACGGTCATCGACACCCTGGTGCTGGCCACCGGTTTCAATCTGTGGGAATCAGCCTTCCCCGCGTTCGAGGTGGTCGGTCGTGAGGACTACAACCTCGGAAAGTTCTGGCGGGACAATCGTTTCCAGGCATTCGAGGGGATTGCGGTCCCCAAGTTCCCCAATCTGCTGACGCTCAACGGGCCCTACTCCTACAGCGGGTTGTCCTACTTCGACACCATCGAGTCCCAGATGCGGCATATCAAGCGGCTCTTCGGCGAGATGGCGCGCACCGGCACCGAGACCTTCGAGGTCACCGACGAGGCCAACACCGAATTCCTGAATCGCATGGTTGGCAACCTGGACAATTCGGTGTTCTACCTCGGCAGCTGCCAGACGGCACGAAGCTACTACTTCAATCAGCACGGGGAGGCCGCGCTGCTGCGCCCGACCTCGACGGCCAGCGCGTACAAGGAGCAGGAGTCCTTCCCGCTGGAGGCGTACCAGCTGGCCTAGCCCGGCTCGTCGCAGATTTAGGTGAGGACACAGTCACCGCAGACCGCGGAACGGTCGTCGGTGAGCTGGTAGATAAGGCAGCAGCTGCGCCTCCGGAAATCCGGTCCCGCGCGCAGGGTGCCGTCGTCGATGCGCTGGTCGCGAAGGTATGCGTTGGCGACTTCGCGGGCGGCCTCGGTCAGCTCCGATCGCGATGAGGCAATCAGACGCGCGGCGCTGTTGACGGCCGATCCGATGTTTCCCCACAGAACGCGGTGACTTACGCCGGATTGGTCCATCACGCCCCGAGTTATCAATTCGACGGCCGATCCGGCAGAGGTGTTGCGCTCCCCCGCCCGTAGGACCACTGACAGCGGAAACGGGCCGCCCAGTGCGTCCTGCCACCACAACTCGCGCAAGTCCTGCGAGATGCGCAGCTCACCGCATGTCGCGGCGGCAACGGTGGGCGCGAGGATGCGGGCGACAAGGCCAAGGTGAGCCACGGAGGCCGCTACCCGCGGATCGATGTCGGCGGGGCTTATCGCCATGCGTGCGGCGAGACTGACTCGCACGCTGTCGATCCGGTCCGCGAGTGCGCTCGATCCGTCGGCTAGCTCCGCCATCGGACGCCACGGATGCACCGGTACCTCCCCGGCGTCATGGGCCTCGACGGTGAAGAAGGGCCCGAAGGCCGACAGCTCAACCGCGCTCACACGCCGATGATGCCACCAGCACGATCAAGATCACGCGCGGGCGAGGTATTCGGATTAAGTTGTTTGCGTCCACCGCATCGATAGGCGGTGTGCACGAAAGGGGTGTTTGGTGGCTGAGCAGGTCGGGGACCTCACTACTGTCAACTTTGAATACCACTACTCGCATCCTGCCCATAGCGTGTGGTCGATACTCAACTCGCCACAGCTATTCGGGCAGTGGGTCAGAGACTTCGGGCCAACGAAATACGAGACAGGACTTAACTTTTCGTTTAACGTCTTCCCGTTCGTGGGAAGCGGATTCGTCGGCGAGATCGACGGCCGGTTCACTGAGGTGGTCGACGATGAGGTGTTGGCCTACCGAATGGCCACCCGCGACGGTTCGATCGTCATCGACTCGCGCTGGATCCTGAAGCCGGACTCGGAGGGCACGCGACTGTCTGTCGAAGCGACCGGATTCAATCCGAAGGACCACGACCAGATGCGGTTCCGGCAGCTGTGTCTCGTGGGCTGGCCCGCCGTTCTGGAGCGGATTGACGACTTCCTGCGGGAGCGTTGATCGCGCAGAAAGTCGCGCTGGTGACTACTCGATCACGCGAACAAGGTAGGGGGCCATGTCATTGAAGCGCACCGGCGATACCTGCACCGCGGGTTCGGACGCCTCGAGCATGAGGTTGTTCCCCAAGAACATCGTCACGCTCTGGCTCCCGTTGGGGCCATAAAAGATGAGATCTCCCGGGAGTGCCTGTGCTGGAAGAACTTTCCGGCCACCTTTGTAGTCGTACTGGTCGCCGGACCGGCGGGGCAGTTTGATGCCGGCGGCGGCGTAGGAGTAGACCATGAGCCCGGAGGCGTCGAATCCCGGAACCTTCGGGGCGGGCGTAGCCACCGGGGCCGGGATCAATCCCAACAGGCTCGTCGCCGCCTCGGGTGCGGCCGGCGCGGTGTCGGTGCTCGTGGTCGGTCCGTCAGCGTTACCGCCCCCATACGTGAACGGCACGCCGCGCTGAGCCAGACCCCTCGCGATCACCGCGTTAATGGCCTTCTGCGCGTCGGCGGGGCTTCGGTGGACGTCAGCGGCGGCCAGCCCCGGCGTGGCGAACAACAGGGCGATGCCGAGCAGGACTGCGTAGGTGCGTTTCATTCGATTGTCGCTTCTCTCCGGCCGTGAACTCTGGCTCCCGGGTGGTTCCTTCCGGCCGGCGATGACCACCAAGATCCTTTCTACCGTTGGCGCCGTGTAGATCCCAATTAGGTTCTGCGACATAGCCAATGAGTTGTCGTACTGTGACCGAACGGTGACACTGGGAAGCTGTGCGGCGATAAGTCAACCGTTGCGCTCAACGTTTCTTGAGCGCGGTCGGCCCGCCGGTCGTAGGCTGACGCCATGACCGATCACGACCGCCTTGCCACCCGCCGCGAGATTGCCGACGCACTCACGAGTGCGTTCGAACGGCGCCATGAAGTGCTTGATCTGATTGTGGAGGCCGATGACCGAAAGAGCGCCATCGATGCGATCGCTACATTGCTGGGAACTTCGCACCTGGGTGGCGAAGCGGTGATGGGCATGTCCTTCGACCAGCTGACCAAGGACGAGCGCCGCAAGAATGCCGCCGAACTTGAGGATCTCAACAGTCAGCTCACCTTCACCCTTCTGGAGCGCCCCGCGAGCTCGGGCGATAGCCTCGAACTGCGACCGTTCTCCGGAGACTCCGATGCCGATATCTTCGCGGCGCGCACCGAAGAGGTGGGCCAGGCGGGCGACGGTTCCGGCGCCCCGGCGGGCGGTCTCGATGATGAGTTGAGGGCGGCGCTCGCACGTATCGACGACGAGGAAGCGGCATGGTTCGTCGCATTCGAAGGGCCCAGCAAGGTGGGCATAGTCTTTGGGGAGCTGGTGGACGGCGAGGTGAACGTGCGGATCTGGGTTCATCCCGATCATCGAAAGAAGGGGTACGGCACAGCGGCTTTGCGGAAATCCCGGTCGGTGATGGCGGCCTACTTCCCCGCCGTGCCCATGGTGGTGCGGGCGCCCGGGGCCGCCCCTTCCTGAGTATCGAGGCAGGCCGGGCGCTCATCAAGAGTGTTGATCAATGTGCTTGATACACTGACGAATTGGTGTGAATTTTCTGGACGACACGCCGTCCGGCCGCACCTGTTCGGGCGGTGGATCACCGACGAAGTCCGCTACTGTTAGCGCGGTATGAGCACATACGAGGAATCTCCGATGGGCATTCTGGTGTCTCAGATCTATCGAGTGCTGTGGTCACGAGCCTCGGCGATCGTGCGCGACTTCGGTGTGACGGTGCCGCAGATGGAGTGCCTGGCCGTGCTGTCCGCGCAGCCGGGGATATCCAACGTTGAGATCGCTGCAGAGCTTCGCATCACGCCCCAGGCGGTAAGCCTGGTCCAGCGCTCACTCGAAGAGGCGGGCCTGGTACTCCGATCGCGCCGACAGGCCGATGCCAGGGTGCTGACCACTGAGTTGACCGCCAAAGGGCGGAAGCTCTTCGAGCGTGCCGACGCCACTCTGCGCGAGGATGACGACGAGATACTCGCCAACATGACAGATAAAGATCGCGCCCAGCTGCGCAGGCTGCTCGGTGGCGTGATCGAAACTATGTCGGCCAGGTAATCCACCCGTTACTGGGTGCAAAAGCGCTCGCTGTCAACATTATTGACGATCCGTGTCGGCTTCTTTGCGCTGGTCAGGCGGATCGTGAACTCTTTCCAACTCTTTTGCAGTTTTCCTGGATTCATTCCAGATAATTGAGGCATACTGACGTGGTGGCCCTCACATCGGATGAGTACGCGGCGCTGTTGCGGACTGCCGATCTGCGCGTGACCCGGCCCCGGATCGCCGTTCTCGAAGCCGTGGAAGCACATCCGCATGCTGACACCGAGACTGTTTTTGGTGTCGTCAGGACCGGCCTGCCCGAGGTCTCCCGTCAGGCCGTGTACGACGTCTTGGCGGCGCTGACATCGGCGGGCCTGGTGCGCAAGATCCAGCCCTCCGGCTCCGTCGCACGATACGAATCGCGGGTCGGCGACAACCATCACCATGTCGTATGCCGCTCGTGCGGCGTCATCGCAGACGTCGACTGTGCCGTCGGTGCCGCACCGTGTCTCACCCCATCCGACTACAACGGTTTCGTCCTCGAGGAGGCCGAGGTCATCTATTGGGGCCTATGCCCCGACTGCGCTTCCCCGCAAGCGCCCACACGAATTTCGGGATCACACACGTGATCACAGCCCACATCACCCCCTCCCGAAAGGATCGCTGTGCCTGAAGAACACCCGCCCATCGCAGAGGCGAACAACCAGCCATCGAACGGTTGCCCCGTTGCGGGCGGTCGTCTCAACTATCCGGTCGAGGGTGGTAACGCCAATCGCGAATGGTGGCCCACCCAGCTCAACCTGCAAATCCTTAAGAAGAATCCTCCTGCCGCCAACCCTCTCGGTGAGCACTTCGACTACGCCAAGGCCGTCCAGACGATCGACGTCGACGCGCTCAAGGCCGATGTCGAGAGGGTGCTGACCGATTCTCAAGACTGGTGGCCCGCCGACTTCGGTAACTACGGCCCGATGTTCATTCGTATGTCGTGGCATGCCGCGGGCACCTATCGCGTCGCCGATGGCCGGGGCGGCGCGGGCGCCGGTATGCAGCGATTCGCCCCACTGAACAGCTGGCCCGACAACGTGCTGCTCGATCGCGCGCGGCGCCTGCTGTGGCCCGTCAAGAAGAAGTACGGGAACTCGTTGTCCTGGGCCGACCTCATCGTCTTTGCCGGTAACCACGCCATGGACACCATGGGATTCAAGACCTTCGGTTTCGCGTTCGGGCGTGAGGACCGCTGGGAGCCCGAACAGGACGTCTACTGGGGCCCCGAACACACCTGGTTGGGCGACGAGCGCTACACCGGCGATCGCGACCTGGAGAACCCCCTTGCCGCGGTGCAAATGGGTTTGATCTACGTCAATCCCGAAGGCCCCAACGGCAATCCGGATCCGCAGGCCGCCGCCATCGACATCCGCGAGACCTTCGCCCGGATGGCGATGAACGACGAGGAAACCGCCGCGCTGATCGTCGGTGGCCACACCTTCGGTAAGACGCACGGCGCGGGCGATGCCGGCCTGGTCGGGCCGGTTCCCGAGGACGCGCCGCTGGAGCAGATGGGCATCGGATGGAAGAGCTCGTTCGGCACCGGCAAGGGCAATGACGCGATCGGCAGTGGTCTGGAAGTCACCTGGACCCACACGCCGACCAAGTGGGACAACAGCTTTCTGGAGATTCTGTACGGCAACGAGTGGGAGCTGACCAAGAGCCCCGCCGGCGCGCATCAGTGGAAGCCCAAGGACGGCGGCTGGGCCAACTCGGTGCCGGCGGCCCAGGGCACGGGCAAGACGCATCCCTCGATGCTCACCACGGATCTATCGATGCGCTTCGACCCCATCTACGAAGGGATCACCCGGCGCTGGCTCGACCATCCCGAAGAGCTGGCCGACGCCTACGCCAAGGCCTGGTACAAGCTGATCCACCGCGACCTGGGGCCGGTCAGCCGCTATCTCGGTCCGCTGGTGCCCAAGGAGACCCTGCTGTGGCAGGACGTCATCCCCGCCTCGGACACCACCATCGGGGCCGATGACGTCGCCGAGCTGAAGAAGCAGATCCTCGCTTCCGGCCTCACGGTGCCGCAGCTGGTTTCCACCGCATGGAAGGCAGCGGCCTCCTATCGCAACAGCGACAAGCGCGGTGGTGCTAACGGTGGCCGTATCCGGCTGCAGCCGCAGGCCGGCTGGGAATCCAACGAGCCCGATGAGCTCGCCCAGGTGATCCGCACGCTCGAGGGCATCCAGGAGTCCTTCAACGCGGGAGGAAAGAAGGTTTCGTTCGCGGATCTCGTCGTGCTCGGTGGCGCTGCCGCCGTCGAAAAGGCGGCCAAGGATGCCGGTTTCGATATCGCCGTGCCGTTCACACCCGGCCGTGGCGATGCGACTCAGGAACAGACCGATGTCGAGTCGTTCTCCTACCTGGAGCCGACAGCCGATGGGTTCCGCAACTACCTGGGCAAGGGAGCGCAGATTCCTGCCGAGTACAAGTTGATCGACAAGGCCAACTTGCTGGCGCTGTCCCCGCCCGAACTGACTGTCCTCGTCGGCGGTCTGCGCGTGCTGGGTGCCAACTACCAGAGCTCCGAGCTCGGCGTGCTCACCGACAACCCCGGAACATTGACGAACGACTTCTTCGTCAATCTGGTCGACATGGGTACCGAGTGGACGCCGTCGTCGGACGGCGACGGCACCTACGTGGGAACCGATCGTGCCAGCGGTTCGGCGAAGTGGACCGCGAGCCGGGTGGATCTGGTGTTCGGTGCGAACTCCGAGCTGCGCGCTCTGGCAGAGGTTTACGCGCAGGACGACGCCAAGGAGAAGTTCGTCAAGGACTTCGTCGCGGCGTGGGTCAAGGTGTCGAACGCGGACCGGTTCGACGTTCGCTGATACTCGCAGCATGTTGATGGCCGGCTTCTTCGGGGGCCGGCCATCGCGCTATGTGTCAGGACTTGTTACGGCCTGTCGTCCGGGTCTTTCGCCTGAGCACGCGTCGTCAGCGGCACGCCTGCCTCCTCGAAGATCTCCTCGATGGCGTCCCAATCCCTCTTCCCCACCGCTGACTTGATGCGCGTCGCGTCCCGCAGAACGAACCGGAACGGCTCATCTTCGGGGGTGCCGAATCCGCCCCGAAGGCAATCGACAAGGGCGTCGAGGTTGCCGCCGAAGTAGCCGCCCGGCCCGTTCACCGCGCGGCCGAGCTCGGTGAAGAAGTCCTCCCGGGTACGCACGCGGGAGCCATCGACGAAATAGGTCTTCATGCGCCTTCGACCTCACAGAATGACTGGTAGTGATCGCCTGTGTAGTAGACGTGCGGCGGATCGTTTAGCGGATTGCCGCCAGTGATGATGCGCCGCGTGCCGCGGGTCTTACCGCCCGGAGTGCGGACCGTGTACTCGTGGTAATACCCGCGGGGCTCGGAGGGCAATATCCTCTCGCGATTCTGGAACACGACGCCGTCATTGCGGGGATACGGGAACGGTCCGCCGGCATGGATCAGGTCCACGGTTCCGGTGGCCTCCGAAGGTAGCTCGCCCAGGCTGCACTGAGAGATGGTGGCGCGCGCCGACAAGGGCTCGGTGCAACCGATGAGCGCCACCGCGAGGAGCGCGGCGCCGACGGCGCGCAAACACGGCGACATTCCTCGACGGTACTGCATGCATCTGCTGGAACTGCCGTCGATGACGACAGCGCTAGCTCGATCTTCCCCGCAGCACGGCCAATTCGTTGTGCGTGGACGCGTGCTCGACTTCGACCAGTGCGGCCTGTTCGTCGGCGGGGTCGGCGAATAGGAACGAGCCGGTGCCGGGTGCGCCGGCGGATCCGAGTTTGTTCATGCGCTGTGGTGCTGCCGCGCCCTGGTATTCCAGCGGGATGGCGTGGCCGTGCTCGTCGACTCCGGCTAGTGGCTGGTGCAGCTCGATGTATTCGCCGTGCGGCAGTCGCTTGATGATGCCGGTTTCGATGCCGTGTTCGAGCACCGCGCGGTCGCTGCGCTGCAGGCCGATGGCCCACCGGTAGGCGAGGTAGTAGACGACGATCGGCAAGATGACCATGCCGATGCGGCCGATCCAGGTCGTCGCGTTCAGCGAGATGTGGAACTTCAGCGCGATGACATCGTTCATGGCGGCCAGCGTCAGGATCATGTAGAACGAGATCGCCGCCGAACCGATGGCGGTGCGTACCGGGGCATCACGCGGACGCTGCAGCAGGTTGTGATGGGCGTCGTCACCGGTAATGCGTCTCTCGATCCAAGGCCAGGCGACAATCACCGCGAACGCGAGCATGATGCCCAGTACCCCCCACAGCACTGCGGGCACGGTGTAGCCGAAGACGTAGAGCTCCCAATCCGGGACGAGCCGCAGCAGGCCGTCGGTCCACATCAGGTAGATATCGGGTGGCGATCCGGCCGCTACCTGGGATGGCTTATAGGGCCCGAGGTTCCAGACCGGGTTAATCTGCAGTAGGCCACCCATAAGCGCGAGAACAGCGGTCACGATGGCGAAGAACGCGCCGGATTTCATGGCGAATACCGGAACGATCCTCACCCCCACAACATTGGACTCGGTACGGCGCGGACCCGGGAATTGTGTGTGTTTCTGGTACCACACGAGCGCCAGGTGCACCCCGATGAGCGCGATCATGATGGCGGGAATGAGCAGCACATGCAGGGCGTAAAGTCTTGGCAGCACGATGTTTCCGGGGAAGTCGCCGCCGAAAAGCGCCCAGTGCATCCAGGTGCCGACGACCGGTAGCGACATCATGCCCTGGGTGACCACGCGAAGTCCGGTGCCGGACAGCAGATCATCGGGCAGCGAGTAGCCCGCGAACCCTTCTGCCATGGCCAGGATCAGCAGGACCGAGCCGATCACCCAGTTGGCCTCGCGTGGGCGCCGAAATGCGCCGGTGAAGAAGATGCGCGCCAAGTGCACGACGATGGAGGCCGCGAACATCAGTGCCGCCCAGTGGTGGATCTGGCGGACAAACAGGCCACCGCGGACCTCAAAGCTCAGATTCAGGGCACTCTCGTAGGCCTTGGACATCTGCATGCCGCGCAACGGTTGGTAGACGCCGTTGTAGGTGACCTCGGCCATCGACGGGTCAAAGAACAGGGCCAGATAGATGCCCGAGAGCAGCAGCAACACAAAGCTATACAGCGCGATCTCCCCCAGCAGAAATGACCAGTGCGTCGGGAAGACCTTGTTCATCTGTCTTCGCAGGCCCGATGACGGGTGGTAGCGCGAATCGACCGCCTTGGCAAGCTCCGTTGCTTGACCCATAGCTGCTCCCTTGGGAAGAGACCTTATGCCTACTACGGAGAGTAGTACGTCATTACTACTCGCGGTAGTAATTGTCGGAGATTTGATGGAGCCAGCCATTTTGATAACAGAGCGTCTGCTCTGTTACTGTCCGGGGGTGCCCCGCCCGCGCATCCACTCCGTCGACGATCTGCTCGATGCCACCGAGCGGATCGCGGTGGACGCGGGCCCGGCGGCGGTGACGGTCCGGGCGGTTTCGCAGATGACCGGAACGTCCAATGGCGCGATCTATCATGCCTTCGGATCACGTGGTGCGATGGTCGGAAGGGCGTGGTTGCGTGCCGCGGAGCGGTTCCTTGCCATGCAGCGCGACGCCGTGGATAGAGCGTTCGCGACGGGTGCGCCCATCCACGTCGCCGCGGTGAACGCCGTTGTCGCGGCCGCCGACAGCCCCACCGTCTTCGCCGAACGATTCCCTGAATCCTCGCGGCTCGTGCTCGGCGTACGGCGCGAGGATCTTCTGGGCCCCGATGTTCCTGACGACGTCGCCGAGGCCATGGCGAACGTCGACGCCAGGCTTGTCGCGTTGTTCATTCTGCTATCGCAAGCCCTGTGGGATCGGGAGGACGGTCGCGCGGTTCAGGTCATCGAGGACTGCATCGTGGGGTTGCCGACCGGCCTTCTGCTGCGGGGTCGCCGCCGGCCCGATGTGGAAGCACGCGCTCGTCTGGAGGCGGCGGTACGCGCCATTCTTGCTCTCGATCCACCTCCAGTACGCCCAAAAATGAAGGGCGCCACAATGAAAGGAAGCACGTGATGCCCCCCACCCTCGAACTTCAGGACACCATCGCGGTTCTGAACCTCGGCACGGACGAGAACCGCTTCTCCCCCGATTGGCTCGATGCCGTCGACGGGCTGCTCGACGATGCGCTGACGCACGCCAAGCCATTGGTCACCGTGGGGACCGGAAAGTTCTATTCGAACGGACTCGATCTGGAGTGGCTGATGGCCCACGGTGATCAGAGTGATTGGTACGTCGGCCGCGTGCACGCGCTCTTCAGCCGAGTTCTCACCCTCCCGCTGCCCACCGTCGCCGCGGTCAACGGTCACGCGTTCGGGGCAGGGGCAATGCTTGCCGTCGCCCACGACTACCGGGTGATGCGATCCGACCGTGGGTACCTGTGCTTCCCCGAGGTCGATATCAACATCCCATTCACCCCCGGAATGGCGAGCCTCATTCAGGCCAAGGTGACCCCGCAGACAGCGGTCACCGCCATGACCACCGGGCACCGATACAGCGGAGACGCCGCCGTGGCTGCGGGTCTGGCCGACCGGGCCGTGTCCGAGGACCAAGTACTCAGTGTCGCAGTCGATCTGATGAGTCCCCTGACCAGTAAGGGCAGCGGCACCCTGGGCGCCATCAAGACGACCATGTTCGCCGCGACCACCGCTGCACTGGCGGCGTAAGGCCGCTCTACTGAGGTGGAATGACCGGTGGGCGACACACGTTGCCCACCGGGTCCCACCACCAACCGTTATCGCAGTTCAACGGTGTGGTCGCGACCGCTGGCCGGCAGGTGTTGGCTACCGGGTCCCACCATCCGTCCGGACAGTTGGGCACGATGGGATCCGCCGAGCCGATGCCCGGCGCGATGCCCGAGACCACGGCGAGCGGCAAAAGCGTTCCAGCGACGAGGATCACCAATCGGCGGGCAAGCAGGTTCATAGGGACCACCTCCGGTATCGGGTAGTGCTGCTTGTGTGAGCCTACTCGGCAGGAGGTATGCGAAACCTCGGTGCCAGTACCCGTTTTGCGGCAGCGTCCAGGGCATACCCGAGCGCACCGATCACGAGAATGACGGCCACCACCTGGTCGTAGGCCAGCTGATCGCGTGCGTTGAGGATTTGATAGCCCAAACCGGATCGCACGCCCAGCATTTCGGCGGGAACAAGGACCACCCACGCGATACCCAACGCGATGCGCACACCAGTCTGAACGCTGCCCCGGATGGCCGGGAGTATGACCGCGGTGAGGAGTTCGATGCGAGTGGCATGAAATGACCGTGCCACGTGCAGGTACCCGGGTTCGATACCGTGCACGCCGGCGGTGGTGTTGAGGAGAATCGGCCATACCGCCGCCGCGGCGATGAGGAAAATGACAGGTTGACTGCCGATCCCGAACACGGCCACCGCGATCGGCGTCCACGACAGTGGCGAGATCATCCGCAGGAACTGAATAACGGGACGTGCCGCACGTTCGGCGGTGGAACTCACGCCCAGTAACAGGCCCGCTGGTACGCCGATCACAACGGCAAGGCAGAGTCCGATCACCAATCGCCACAGGCTGATTCCGGCGTCCGGCAGTAAGACGCCGCGATTCAGCAGATCGATGACTGCGGGCAATACTTTGTCCGGAGCGGTCTGACGTAGCAGCGAATGGGGTTGGCTGAGTACCGAGCTCGCGAGCCACCACAGGACGATGCTCGCCGAAATGGCCAGTGCCGGAGGCCAGATCTTGGGGAGCAACCGTGGTTTCGCGGGTGTGGCTCCGCCGTCACGGATGATCGCGGGAGCGCTCTCGATGGTGCTCACAATGCCTGTACCTGTTCTGTTCGGGTGAAATCGGCTGCGATACCGAAGGCCTGTGGTCCCCCATGTGTGGCGATTGCCCGGCGGACAAAGGTGTCGTCGACGAGGTCATCGTGTAACCGGGCTGGGTCCAGCCGGTCCAGAAATCCACGATCGCCGTCGACCACGGTGTCGTGCATCGACTCGACCAACCGCTGCGTAAAGCTCCGATAGGGAAACGGCTGGAAGCCAAGGCGCTGTGGGTGCCAATCAGGATGTTTCAGCGGGTAGGGCGGATTTGGGTAGGTCAATGCCGTCTGCACCGCCGCCACCGGTTGCGGCAGGTACTTTCCTCCGGCGAGCGCGGTCGCCGCCGCTTTTCTGTCGCCGTCGATCCGCAGCTGGGCAGCTACCACCGCGTCGGTGACACCCTGTACGGCCGGGGCGCGACTGGCGATCACATCATCGCGTGTGACGAGCACGCAGCAGGCATGGTCACGCCACACATCGCCGAGAAACGTATGGATCCGTCCGATCTTCTTGATCTGTGCGATGGCGTTGAACGGATCGGCGACGACGTATCCCCCGATGGACCGGTTGGCCAGCGCCGGCACCATATCGGAGGGGCTCATGACGATGAGCTCAACGGTGCGCTGGCCACGCGAGGCGGCGCTCCGAACCACCGGCCGCAATCCATGGCCGCGCAGCAGCTCTTGTAAGACGATGTTATGGATCGACCACCAAAAGGGAATGGCCACTTGGGTGCCGGCCAGATCCTCCAGGTGTTCGATATCTGGAGCCACAGTGAGTGCCGATCCATTGGTGTGATTCCACCCGAGCACGCGTACACCGTGTCCCAGTACCTGTCGGAGCTGGATCGCCATCGGCATCAGCAGATGCGCCACATCGATCTGCCGGGCCATGAAGGCCTCCGCCAGTGCGGCCCAGCTACGGAACAGCACGGGTTTGGCGGCGCTGACAGCGCCCGCCGGATACATCCCGGCGGCGTGCGCGAGTAGCAGCGGTGCTGCGTCGGTGATCGGCAGATACCCGATGCGCAACTGGGAGGTGGTGTTCGAGGCGTCGGACACCGCGGTGCGAATCAGTCCAGCACCACCGAAAATTCCTGCCGTGGCCGTTATCCCAGCAGCTCCCGCCAGTACGGCCCGGCGCGAGACAATCCCGCTCACTCGGTCCCCGCCTCCGCCGGTTGATACTGGGTCAGGATTTCCTGGCGTACCCGGCCGTGCTGCACGGCGGTACCGCTATCGAGCGACCACTGCTGACGTATACGTCCGTCGTCGCCCAAGAGGATCACTCTGTGCGCGAGTGTCAATGCTTCGTCGACGTCATGGGTCACCAGGATGACGGTGACGGCCAACTCTGCGGCCAGATCTGCCAACCAGGACTGCAGATCTGCCCGCGTCGCAGGGTCGAGGGCGCTGAACGGTTCGTCCAGGAGCAGTAACCGAGGACGGGTGGCCGCCGCGCGCAGGATCGAGACACGTTGGGCCTGACCGCCAGACAATTGATCGGGATATCGATCCGCGAGCCGCCGTATCCCGAAACGAGCGACCAAGTCGTCCACGTACGCGTCGTCGAAGCCGCTGCGGTGCACCGCGAATCGCTTGGCAAATGCGATGTTCTCCGCGACGGTGAGCCACGGCATCAGCAGGGCGTCTTGGAACACCACACCCGTTCGTGGCCGCCCTCCGTCCGATCCCCAGTCGACGGTTCCGGTGCTGAGTTCTTCGAGTCCCGCGAGTACGCGCAACAGGGTGGACTTGCCACTCCCGCTGGGGCCCAGGACGGCCACGAACTCGCCGGATGTCACCTGGACATCGATCTCCCGGAAGGCAGCTGTTGATCCGAAATACCTGGTGCCGTGTGTTATTCGTACCGCGTCAGTTCCCACCGCAGCTGTCCTTCCGAGGGTGATTGAATGGGCAGAAACGCGGCCTCGCGAAACCGCCGGTTGGCCGCCGTTCCCAGCGCGTAACCGGCGCCCCCGGCCAAGGTGACCTCCAACCGCGACGCCTGACCGGCGAGGACAGCGGCATCCAGCCGGAGCCGGAGAAGCTCGGCGATGCTGGGACCAGATGGTGCTGCCGCAAAGGCGTAGAGACGATCTCGCAGGGTGTGATTCTGCTGCAAGAGCTCTCCCAGTTCGGTGGTGAACTGTCCGGCGAGCTCGCTGCGCGCGGATTGTGCGCCGCGAAGTGCCGCACCGCTGACCCCGGTGCAGAAGGCGGTCTGGAGCAGGAGAAAGGCCGGCCGGATTCGGGCGACGAAACCTCGCAGGTCTGTGCTGATGATGTTCTCGGCAGGAACTTGGAGATTATCCAGTTGCAGGGATGTCGAGGCCGTGGCCGTTAACGCCATCAGATTCGGCGGTCGATCGATGCGTATCCCCTCCGCGTTGACATCGACCGCCACCACGAAGGTGGCACCGTCCGCCCCGCGGGCCGGCAGCACCATCAGCGCATCGGGAAACACGTTGGAAGCCCATCGGATCGGGCCGGTAATGCGTAGGCCGTCGGGATGCGTCGTAGCGCGCAGCGGTACCTCCCCCAGCCCCGCAACCTGTTTGAGACCGGCTGCCATCGCGGTGACCCCCGGGCGGCGTCCGGCCGTCAGGGCGGGCAGATGTGCCGCACGAAAGGCCTGCGGCGCCAGGCTCACATACTCGATGGTCATGCGATGCGCCCATGCCGAGAAGCCCACGGCCAGACTGCTTGTGGCTATCCGTTCAATCACCCGCGCCACGGGTGCGAGGTCAGCAGCGGCAAGACCGGCATCGAACAGACCCTCAGCGCCCAGGGCGGCGATATCGGCGCGTACGTCAGTCTCCTCCGCGTCGAGAGCGGCCGCACGCGCCGCCACCGAGTCGCCGACCCGTTCCAGGGCCGCGTCGATGTCCTTGACCACGGCCGCCGTCATAGCGAGATGTTTCCAAGTCCGTGCAGTCTGTCGACCGGGGTGTCGACGGCCTTGCGGGCACGGAGCACAGCGTCCTCGTCGGGCGCGTCGTAGAAGCACAGGCACTTGTCCATGTCTTCACGGACGTAGGTACGCAGGAAGCTCACTTCAGGCACGTCGGCGTACTTGGGCGCCTTGGCCTTCTTGCGTGCGAGATAGGTCTGCATATCCAGGTCCGCGGGCAGGTCCCATTCCACCAGGTATCCCGCCGCCGGTCGCACCGATTTCAGCTGGTCCAGGTCTGCGCCCACCAGGCGAACCGGATGCGGTCCCGAAACCGTCTCAACGCCCAGAGAATCCGCGTCTAACAGGGTCGCCTCACCACTGAACTCGGCGATGACGAAGATACGGCGAGCCTCGCGTGTCACCTGCGCTTCGATCAATTCGCCGCCGCCGCGATGAACCAGCCCATCGATATCTTTGAGAAGTTGTGTGGCATCGGGCTTGTCGGCAGGGGCAAGGGCGATCTCGTAAAGATGCAGCGTCACGTCACTCTTCCTAACTTCGGTGGACGACTTCGATGTGCGACAAGGGGGACGGTTCCATGGACAGACCGGTCTGTCTATGGAGGTCTGGTGGGTTACCCTGCTCTCATGAGCCCCACGACAGTACCCGCGGCCGCTGCGGCCGCCTCGACTCCCCGTGTGCTCGCGCCCGCCGATCGACTGCTGCGCGCGGCCGCAGATCTCTTTGCGGCGCAGGGAATTAGAGCGGTTGGGATCGATCAGGTCCTGCGCGAGGCGGGGGTTGCCAAGGCGAGTCTGTACAGCAGTTACGGATCCAAGGATGCGCTCATCGTCGCCTACCTCGAAGAATTGGATCAGCGTGATCGCAACCGCTGGAACGCGGCGGTCGCTACGCAGCGCGATCCCATCGCTAAGGTCCTGACGTTCTTCGATCTGGCCGCCGCTGCCGCGAGTGCCAGAAACTTCCGCGGCTGTCTGTACGCGAATGCCGCTACCGAATTCCCCGGAACGGAATGGGAACCGGTGCGAGCACATCGTGAGTGGTTCCGTGCGACCGTGACCGCACTGCTGCGCGAGGCCGGGATGTCGCGCCCTGACAACATCGCCCGGCGCGTGCAGCTGTTTTACGACGGTGCGCTGACCGCCTCCAAGATGGAGAAATCCGTGGCGCCGATAACGCTGGCGCGCAAACTCACTCGCGAATTGATCGGCTAGACGACAGGACTCTGGTTGGATGGAGCGTATGACTGAGGACGTCAGAGTGGTCTCTGCGAGTCGCGAGATTGATGCGCCGGCGGCGGCGATCTTCGAGTACATCGCCGATGCCGCGCGACAGCGCGAATGGGATGGCAATGAGAACCTGGCCGAGGCCGCCGCGGGGCAACGCGTTCACGGTGTGGGCGATGTGTTCGTGATGACCCTGACCAACGGTGCGGTTCGCGATAACCACATCGTGGAATTCGAGGAGGCGCGCCGGATCGCGTGGTTGCCCTCTGAAGTCGGCAAGGAGCCGCCTGGCCACCTCTGGCGATGGGAGCTGGAGCCGCTTGGCGATAACCGTACTCGGGTGACCCATACCTACGACTGGACGAACCTGACCGACGAGAAGAGGCTGCCCCGGGCCCGTAGCACCACCTCGGAGCGGCTGCAGGCCTCGGTGGACAGGCTCGCGGCACTCGCCCAGTCACGCGCCTAGCCCGCCCCGGGATTCTGCGGTTCCGTCCTTGACCTCAAGCTCACTTGAGGTTGAACACTGGGCTCATGACAACGAAAACGTCGAATGTGCGTCAGCTTCGATCGGATCTGTGGGAGACGCGCAGGGACAGCCCGTTCCCCGGGCTGACCACTCACGCCTACCTGTGGACCCGCCCCGACGGGAACGTGCTGTTCTACAGTCCAGCCACCGAGGCCGACTTCGAGGCGATCGCAGAGCTGGGCGGCGTGGCCCACCAGTATCTGTCGCATCAGGACGAGGCCGGACCGATGCTCGCCGTCGTGAAACAGCGATTCGGGTCGGCACTGCACGCATCCGCCCACGAGCGGAACGAGATTGGCGAGCACGCCGACCTTGACGTGCCCATCGACGAACGTCATGTGGATGACAACGACGTAGAGGTCATCCCCACACCGGGTCATTCCCCCGGCAGCACAAGCTATCTAGTCACGGGCGCGGACGGCCAGAGGTACCTCTTCACGGGGGACACCATGTTCCCCACCGAGGATGGCACCTGGTCTACCTTCCTGGGTCCCGGGCGCGGGAGCGCCGATGAGTTGGCGAGGAGCCTAGAACTGTTGGGGAGCCTCGACCCGGATGTCGTCATCTCCAGCGCCTACGGCGGGAACTCCGCGGTGTACGAGCTTCCGGGGGGCCGTTGGCGCGAGCTCATCGCACAGGCGCAGCAGAGCGTGCGACGCGACTAGGGGCGAACGGCCTGCGTGAACTCGAAGACTCCGCTGGGATCGTAGGCGGAGGCAATCCGTCGCAGTCGCGCCAGGTTGTCGCCGTAATAGGCCGCAGCCCAATCAGGCAGGCGGGGATCGATGTAGTTCACGTAGGCCGCGCCGCCACAGATCTCCGCGAGCCGATCCCGTGCCTCGTCCACGCGGCGATACGCGACGGACGAGTCTGTGCCGACTCCGTGATAGATCTGGATCGATGCGGCGGCCCGTCGATGCGGGAAGGCGGTGGCGTCGGCCGCAACTCGGCTGACGGCGCCTCCGAGGCTATCGAAGATGAAGGTGAGTCCGCGGTCGCCGACGAGTAACGCCGCGATTCTGGAGGTGTCGATCGCCGCGTGCGGGACCATCCGGGAGGACGCCACAAACGCCTCGCGCTGCAGCTGTCCCCTCGCGGCCCCGGTCCATGCCGGATGACACTGAGCCACCGTCAATGTCGAGCAACCGCCCATGAACTTCATGGCATCGAGAAAAGTCTTGTCGGCGACGAATCGATCGGATGGAACAATGCCTATCGCGCGGCGGAGAGCATCGACCAGGGCGCGTGGATCGTCAGTCTTGGCGATACATCCGACGATCCGGCATTGCGGTGTGGTGCCGGCCACGGCGTGCAGGGTTGTCCACAGTTCATCGGGCGCATCGCCCATGTACATCAGCCACCGGTGCATGATCGCGGCGGCATCCCCCGGCGCGTAGTCGAGCGTGAACACCGTGAGGTCGGTTGCCTGTGCGGTCTCGAAGGTGAACTCCGTGGCAATGCAGAAGTTTCCGCCGCCCACTCCGCGGATAGCCCAGAACAGATCGGGCTCGGAATCCGGCGACAGGACCCGGATCCCACCGTCGGCAGTGACCGCGCGGGCCGATATCAGTTGGTCGCACGTGAGTCCGAACTTGCGGGTGAGAACCCCCACCCCGCCCCCGAGGGTCAGCCCGGCGATGCCGACGGTCGGACAGGAGCCGCCGGCGAGCATCCGGCCCGCCGACCAGACGCCGGCGTAGACATCGATCAGACGTGCGCCGGATCCGACCGTTGCCCGTGTCCCCGTCACCGAGACCGCCGCCATCCGCCCGAGATCCACCACCAAGCCGTCGGTCGGGACGCAATAGCCCGCATAACTGTGGCCGCCACTGCGCGCCGCTATGGGTATCCCGGAGCTGGAGGCGAACTCCACGCAACGCGCCACATCCTGTTCAGAGGCACAGAAGGCCACCGCGCCAGGATGATGTATATCGAAGAGTGGATTGAACGTTCGCGCGGCCTCGTCCCACCCAGCGTCCCCGCGCACCGTGAGAGTTCCGGATAGCTTGCGGCGCAAGTCTTCCCATCGAGGGATAAGTGGTACGTCTCCTGAGAGGATCGGGGAGCATCCGGTGATTGCCCCTCCGCCGAGCGCCAAGGCCGCCCCGGCGGACAGCACACTGCGTCTGGTGACCAGCGCAGCGCGCGGGCGATCCGGTTGGGGGTCCATCACTGCTCCTGTCGGCCACTGTCGGGTGGATTCCCCATCTTGTCGCCTACTACCGGTGCGCGGTGCGCGCAACGGTAGATTGGCCCACATGACGGTGAGCCCGGCACCCGATCCGGTGGCCGATATAGCGCTCAGCCCCACCGGTCCGCAGGTAGGGGCCTTCTTCGACCTGGACGGCACTCTCGTGGCCGGATTTACCCCGACGGCACACGCTCGCGATCGGATGCGCCGTGGTCAGGCCAGCGTCGGCGAGGTTCTCGGAGTCCTGGAGGCCACATTCCGGTACAAGCTGGGCCGCATGGAGTTCGAGCGTTTGGTGGTGCGCGCCGCGGGATACCTGCGCGGCGACTCGCTGGCCGAACTCGAAGCCGTCGGTGAACGAATCTTCCACCAGCACAATGCCTCGATGATCTATCCGCAGATGTACGAGCGCGTGCGGGCGCATCAGGAACAGGGGCACACCGTGATGCTGAGTTCCTCGGCGCTGACCATTCACGCCGAGCCGGTGGCCCGCCATCTCGGCATTACCCATGTGCTCTGCAACCACTTTGATCTCGACAATCAGGGGCGTCTCACCGGCGGTATCCGCGCACCGATCGTGTGGGGACGGAACAAGGCGACCGCGGTCGCACTGTTCTGCGAATCCAACGGTGTTGATTTGCAACGCAGTTACTTCTATGCGGACGGCGAAGAGGATATCGATCTGATGTCCCTCGTCGGTGAACCCTGCCCGGTCAACCCGCGCGGCCGGCTCGCGGTCATGGCATCGCAACAAGGCTGGCCAGTCCTGCGGCTGAACGATCCCAGGCCCCGTGGCGTGCGCTCGTCGCTGCGCAGGCTCGCCGGGTTTGTTCGTCGATAGGCTTGGATCATGGCGGGACGCTATGTGGCATTGGGAAGTTCGATGGCGGCCGGACCGGGCATCCTGCCGCGTGCGCCAGGCTCGCCTCGACTGGCCGGACGTTCGGCACGCAACTATCCGCATCATGTTGCTGCCCGCAAGGGATATCAGCTGGTCGATGTCACCTATTCCGGTGCGACCACGGCACATATCCTGACCGACCCGCAGAACACCGCGGCGCCGCAGATCGGCGCGCTCGATGGCACCGAGGAGCTGGTGACGGTCACGATCGGCGGTAACGACGTGGGCTATGTGCCGTTCTTGTTGGCCGCGTGTCTGCCGCACGTTCTGCGTGCCCTGCCAGTCGTCGGCGGCGGATTGGCCGACATGCTCGACACCGATAAGCGGGATGCGGCACTGGCTGTTGTGGGTCAATCGCTGCGCGCGGTAGGTGAGCAGGTGCGGAATCGCGCACCGCGGGCGCGGGTGATCTTCGTCGATTACCTCGCACTCTTGCCCCCGGAAGGCGAGCTCGCGCCGCCGTACACCCAGACCGAGACCGCCAGTGGACGTCGCATCGCCGCCGAACTCGCGGCGGCCACCGCGGCTGCGGCCCACACCACCGGCTGCGAGATCGTGCGCGCATCAGCGGCCAGCGCGGACCATCACGCCTGGTCGGCACGGCCCTGGACAACCCGTCCCGGATTCCCGTGGCCGTGGCGCCCGGCTCCCCTTCATCCCAACGCGGACGGCATGAGCGCCGTGGCCGATCTGATCGTGGCCGTATTGGACGCCGCGTCTAATGACTGAGGTTGCGGAGTGAGCCGCCCGCGCCATTGCGATACTTGATCCTGTGCGCATAACTGCCCTGCTGATGGTTCCCGTCTCGGCCCTTGCGATCGGCGTCGGATTCGCCAGCCCTGCCTCGGCTGTGGCGCCTCCGGCGGACGGGACATATCGGATGATCGAGGAAGGATTCGGCGAGGTTTCCTGGACGCTGTCCGCCGTCTGCGTACAGGCCTCGGGCACCCGCATTCAGTCCGACTACACCGACCCCACCATCCAGGCCGACGGCTGCACGCTCACGGTCACCAGCGCGACACCCGACATCCTCAAGCACAACGACAGACTGCAGAACTACTCCACCACGGCCAAGCTGGTCGACGACCAGTGGACGTTCCTGCATGCGCGGCCACAGGGCATGACCTGCCCGGACGGGACCTACGCGCCCACCCAGGAGAAGTACGTCTTCAACGACGAGACCCTCGCCGGGGTGCACACCACGATCCACAGCGCGGTATGCGGCGGTCAGCCCGGGATGACAAAGCGGCCCTTCAGCCTGCAGTTCGTGAAACCACTCGACGTACCCGTCGATCGGTTCCCGCAGTACTGCGATGGCTTCGCGCATTGCTGGTGACGGTTAGGGCAGCAAGGGCACCCGCCAGAGCGGTACGCCCGGGTCGATCACCAAAAGCCGCGTCATCGTCAATCGCGTGATGAGCAACGCGCCTCGAATCATCACCACCGCGACGGGCAGCTCGGCCAGAACCGCGGTCAGGATCGCCCATCGCACCTCCGCGGGGCCGGCTGTCATCACGTCGAACCAGGCGTCGCAGATCAGGAGCACTCCGGTGGTGAACGCCGTTAAAACGAGTAGTTGACGACGCAGCAGACCCAGTACCGCGGTCGCGGCCATGAATGCCACCAACAACACGTCGAAGCCGACCCACGTCGCCGTCCACCGCTGTGCCACATAGTTTTCGGGCAGCGTGAACGCAAGATAGGTGATCCACGGGATCAGCGCGATCGAGCCGCCGATCATCAAACCCAGCCGGAGCACGCGAAACCTCGCCAGATTCGGCGGCGCCACCTCGCTGAGCGGGCGTTCCAGCCGCTGAATCAGGTCCCTTCGCTCCTCGGCGGACAGCGCCGCGATGGTCTCGTCCGATAGATAACTCTGGGTCATGTCCAGCTTCCTCCCAGGAAACGTCATCACAATGTCAGCGTGCCACCGACTACGCCGATGCCCCCTCCGGCGCCGACTCCCATTCCACAGCTGCCTGCGAACGACTTCCACCAATACAGCCACGGGATTTCAGCCCTCGGCGGTTGGTTTCCGATGGTCGTCCAGGTGCTCGCGGTGGTGGCCTTGCTGGTGGTCATCGGATGGCGCACGCGCCGGTGGCGCCTGCTGTGGGTGCCCGTGAGCGTAGCGGTCGGCGCGGTGGGCGCGTTGGCGGCGTGGATGTATATGAACTCCGAAGGGTTGGCGTCAGACCCGGCGCCCTTCAAATTGTGGATATGGATCGGTGTGTTCGTCACGTCGGTCGCGGTCGCCGTCATCGGCTTCCGGGGTGCGCGCTGGTGGCGTCGCGGTGTATCCGTGTTGGCCATTCCGCTCACGCTGCTCGCGGCACTTGTCGCGCTCAATGCCTGGGTGGGCTACTACCCCACCGTGCAGGCGGCGTGGGGCGCGGTCTCGGCGGGCCCACTTCCCAACGAGGTCGACATCACTGAGCTTGCGGGTCTGCGTAATTCGAATCCCAGTACCGGCAAGCTTGTCGACGTCGACATCCCCAGCGACGCGAGCGGGTTCAAACACCGAGGCGAGTATGTCTATCTCCCACCGGCCTGGTTCGCGGGCGATACCCCGCCGCGGCTGCCGGTGGTGATGATGATCGCCGGCGAGTTCAACACCCCGGCCGACTGGATCCGCACGGGTAACGCCACCCAGATGATCGATGACTATGCCAAATCCCACGGTGGGCAAGCACCGATTTTCGTCTTTGTGGATGTCGCGGGAAGTTTCAATAACGACACCGAATGCGTCAACGGCCCGCGTGGCAACGCCGCCGACCATCTCACCGAAGATGTTCGCCCCTACGTGGTCTCGGAGTTCGACGGGTCGGCCGACCCGGCCAACTGGGCGGTGGTCGGCTGGTCGATGGGCGGCACCTGCGCTATTGACCTGACCGTCATGCATCCGGATCTGTTCTCCACATTCGTGGACATCGCCGGGGACCACGGTCCCACCGCGGGAACCAAGCAACAGACGATCGAGCGGCTGTACGGCGGAGATGCCGCCCGATGGGATGCCTTCGACCCACGCACCGTGATGGCCAAACATGGTCCGTACACCGGCGTCACGGGATGGTTCGAGGACGCGATACCTCCGGCAGGCAGCAAGAAGCCAAGCGGTGCAAAGCGCCCCACAGCCGACACCCCGACGGGAATCGGTGGGCATGACGATGTGACCGACGACGATCGCGACGGTGCCGCCGCGGATCTGTGCGCGGCGGCCCAGCAGGCGCAGATCTCCTGCACCATTCACCAGATGATCAGTGGGCATACCTGGCAATTCGCCAGCCGAACATTCTCGGACGCGCTGCCCTGGCTGGCGGCGCAGCTCCGCACCCCGGGAAGCCCTTGAGTGCCTTACGCTCCCCCGACCTGAGCCCGCAGCGACTCCAGAAGCTCCTGCCACCATTCGCCGTGGCGGCGCAGGAACAATCCGTCTGGAAAGGTATGGCGGGCAACGTGATCCTGCGGAACCGACTCCCAGCCGAGGTGTTCGACCGTCACCCGGGTTTCGTCTCTGATCGGCTCGAACCGCACCTCAACGGTAGTCATCTGACCTTCGGTGAAGCTGTCCTGACGCCAGGTGAGGCCGAGCCGGCTGCCCGGTTCCCACGTTGTTACCGTGCCGATTTCGAACTCGGTGCCGTCCGGGTATGACTCGATGAAACGGCCGCCGAGCTCCGGTTCGATCGTGAGGGCGCCGCGGCGCCGAGTGAATCGGAACAGAGTGTTGGGCTGCCACCAGATTCCGATGTCGTTGACAAATACGTCGAACGCGCGCTCCGGGGTGGCACGTACCCGCAGCGACACCAGCACGCGTGAAGCCATCAGCCCTGCTCTCGCTCGATGTGCTCCTTGAAGGCCGAAAGTTGCGTAGCCCAGAGCTTCTCGATCTCGTTGAGCCATGCCTTGAGTTCCGCCATGGGAGCGGGACGCAATGTGTAGATACGTACTCGCGCGTCGAACTCGGGGTGAGATTCCTCGACCAGCTCGCTGGCCTTGAGGGTTCGCAGGTGCCTACTGAGTGCAGCGGGGCTCAGGCCTACGGCGTGTGCGATCTCCCCCGCGCGGCACGGTCGATCCCGCAGCACCTCAACGATTCGCCGCCGATTGGGGTCTGCCAGCGCGGTGAGTGTGCGATCTATGCTCGCGAGTTCCGGAGTGGGCCGGGTCAAACCCAGCCCTCGATGTTCAGACCGCTCGCCTTTTCGGCATCCTCGCGCGAGACCGTCCGCACCGACTGGCCGAAGGTCCAGACGTGTCCCTCGGGATCTTGAGCCCGGTACACCCGATCGCCGTAGAACTGGTCGGCCGGGCGCATCAAGATCGTGGCACCGGCCGCCTCGGCCTGCGCGCAGTGCGTGTCGATATCGCTGTCAATCTGAACATGGATCGTCTGGGTACACCTGCCACCGACCGTTTTGGGGCTGGCGACGCTGGCGTCCCACTCGGAGCCGACCATGAGATAGCCATCCCCAAAACGCATCTCGGAATGCTCGATCTTGCCGTTGTTATCGGTGATGACCATGGACCGTTCGAAACCAAAAGCCTTTTCCAGCCAGTCGAGGGCCGCCGACGGATCCTGGTAGACGACCGCCGAGGCCAGGCTAGCGCGTGTGCTCATGGTTGATATTTAACGCTTGCGTTGAATATCTGTCAACGGTCGCTCGAGCATGAGGCGCCCGCGGCTCGAGGACCGCTACGGGTTGACCTTGGAGACGACGTGCTCGGCGAAGCCCTCCAGGTTCCTGATCTTCGCCTCTAGTGGCTCGGTGTCCGGCCCGACGATGTAGGGAATGCGGAAGCCGACGATGACATCGGTGACGCCCTTGTCCTCCAGGCGTTTCACACCATCCACGGTGAATCCGTCGACGGAGATGACGTGGACCTCAAAGGGCTTATCGGCCGTCCCCTCTTCTTCACGGAACTTGTTGAGCTTGACCAGCAGCTCGTCCAGGTCCTCGGTGCCACCGCCATGCATCCAGCCATCGCACCGCGCGGCACGACGCAGCGCGGCGTCGGCATGTCCACCGATGAGGATCGGGATGGGCTGGGTCGGCGCAGGACACATCTTGGTCTTGGGGATGTCGTAGAACTCGCCATGGAACTCGAAGTAGTCGCCGGTGGTGAGCCCCTGGATAATCTCGATGCACTCGTCCATGCGCTTACCGCGCTTGGCGAAGGGCACGTTCATGAGTTCGTAGTCCTCGGGCCACGGGCTGGTGCCGACGCCGAGGCCCAGACGGTTACCCGTCAGTGCCGCGATGGACGAGGCTTGCTTGGCCACTAGGGCGGGCGGCCGGATCGGCAGCTTGAGTACGAAGATGTTGAACCGCAACGTCGAGGTCACCGCGCCGAGGGCCGCCGTGAGCGTCAACGCCTCGATGAACGGTTTGTCTTCCAGGAATTCGCGGTTCCCGTCGGGCGTGTACGGATACTTCGCATCCGACTCGTAGGGATACGCCAGGCTGTCGGCGATGGTCATACCGTGGTAGCCTGCCGCCTCGGCCGCCTGGGCCAAGGGAATGTAGTACGACGGATCGGTCATGGCCTCGGCGAAGGTGAACCGCATAGCTTCCTCCTAGAGTGCTTCAGAAACACATTGTGCTGTCGGTACCACGCACTCTAGCGGTTGCGAAATCTGAACTCGCATATTGATTTTACGGAGTCAACGAGCCTTCTCGTCTTCGCCCGCAATGGCGAAAAATAGTGCGGGGATGAGAATTTCGACGGCGAGCATGACAATCCAGAATGGATGGGGCACTCCGGAGTCGATCAGTGATGCCACCCTGCCCAGCCCACCCACCAGCAGACCCGCGGCGAGGAATCGGATGGCGATGCCGGGAATCGGCGACTGGCGGGCCACCCAGATCCACGCCGCGCCGTAGACGGCGAACAGCCCGGCGAAGAAGCGCTCCTGGCTGTCGTTGCTCGCGGTGATGTCACCCCCGCCGATGACCGTTCCGGGCCCCCCGATGAGGTGATAGAGGCCGATGGCCACGCAGATCACGCCGGTAAGAATCGCCAGGTACTTCAGCACTTTGTCCATCACTGCGCCCTCCGGGTCGCGTTGACTTGATAGAACGTTCTAGTAAGGACCGTACAATGCGACGAGGCCGGATACAAGGCCCGAAAGGACGCACCATGCCCGCTGATACACGCGACCGCATTGTCGCCGCCACCTGCGAGTTGTTCCGCCGACAGGGCATGACCGGCACCGGCCTCAAGCAGATCGCGCAGAGTGCGGGCGCACCCTTCGGATCGATCTATCACTTCTTCCCCGGAGGCAAGGCGCAACTGGCAGACGAGGCCATTCGCACCGCCGGGGGGATGTATCGGGATCTCGTGTTAACGCTCTTCGATCAGGGTGGCCCCGATCTGACGGCCACCATCCGCACGGCGTTCGCGGCCGCGGCCGACAATCTCATCGCGACCGACTACGCCGACGCCTGCCCCATCGCCACCATCGCCCTCGAAGTAGCGAGTACTGACGATCTCCTCCGTCAAGCCACCGCCGACGTCTTCACGGACTGGATTGATCGGGGTACTGAACACATCTCTGGATCGGGCCTGCCGTACGAGGTCCGCAGACGTCTCATGTTGGGATTCGTCACCAGCCTGGAGGGCGCGTTCGTGCTGAGCCGGGCGTTACGCAGCCCGGAGCCACTGCTCGCCGCGGGTGAGACGGTCGCAGCCGCCGTCGCGGCCGCACTGGTCGCCGCGGATGCGCTACGGGAATAAAGCGGACTGCGGTCCGGTTGAGCAAGGCATAAGAACACTCATCAGGAGGTTTGCATGCCAGCTATCACCGTGTCGTCTATGGACGCCCTGACTCTGCCGCGCATACCCACGCCCGGGCCCGCCGATACCGAACGTCCCGTGCGGTCCATCACCAGCGGGCCCCGTGGATACGAGGGTGAAGGCTTTCCCGTTGTGCGCGCCTTCGGCGGAGTGCCGTCCGCCGAGTTGGACCCGTTCATCCATATGGACCAAATGGGTGAGGTCGACTATGAACCGGGCGAGCCGCGCGGAACGGATTGGCATCCTCATCGCGGATTCGAAACCGTTACCTACATGATCGATGGCAGGTTCGCTCACCAGGACTCTCACGGCGGAGGCGGGCTCATTCACGACGGGGCAACCCAGTGGATGACCGCCGGGTCAGGAATCTTGCATATCGAAACTCCCCCAGCCGAATTGGTGGAGAGTGGCGGAATCTTCCATGGCATCCAGCTCTGGGTCAACCTGCCGGCTCGCGACAAGTTCCTGACTCCGGCCTACCAGGCCATTGAGGGGGCGCAAACCACGCTGGTGAGCTCGCCCGACGGTGGCGCCCTGGTGCGGATCATCGCGGGAGACATCGGACCGCATCATGGTCCGGGCAGCACGCACACGCCGATCACCCTGGCGCATGCGACCATCCAGCCTGGCGCGCAGCTCAACGTCCCATGGAACCGCGAGTTCAACGCGCTCGTCTACGTCCTGTCCGGACGGGGTGCGGTGGGTACATTGGGGCATCCGATCGAGCAGGGGCAACTCGCGGTGCTGGGTCCCGGCGACCGGATCACGGTGCAGGCCAACGCGGGTCAGGATGATAACCGCCCGGCGCTGGAAGTGCTCATGCTGGGCGGCCGCCCCATCCGTGAGCGTGTGGTGGCCTATGGGCCGTTCGTGATGAACACCAAGGCCGAATTGATTCAGGCGGTTGAGGACTACCAGTCAGGCAAGTTCGGCGCCATACCCCCGAATGCGCTGATGCCGCACGTCGCGCGCTGACCGTGAGGCGCCTATCGCCGGAATGCCCGGCGATAGGCGCTCGGCGTTGTCGCGGTGACCTTGCGCAGATGCGTCCGCATGGCCGTGACGCTGCCAAACCCACAGTGTGCGGCAATGGATTCCATCGTCATATCGGTGTTCTCCAGCAATTCGCGAGCGCGGGTGGCGCGCTGTACGTCGAGCCACCGTTTGGGCGTGGTACCGACCTCCTCACCGAAGCGCCGGTTGAACGTGCGCAGGCTCAGATGCGCGTGTCGCGCGAGTGCCGACACATCATCGATATCGGCGAGACGCTCGGAGGCCCAGCTCAGGGTCGGGCCGAGGCCGCTGGAGTCATGAGAGGTCTTGGTGGGCGGGATGAACTGGGCCTGGCCGCCATCACGATGTGGTGCCATCACGTTCCACCGGGCCATCTCCGACGCCGCGGCGGCCCCCAGTTCACGCCGCACCACATGCAGACACAGGTCCATACCCGCCGAGAGCCCCGCCGACGTGAGGATGTCCCCGTCGTCCACATACAACGCGTCGGGCCGGAGATCGACCTGCGGATAGAGCGTGCGCATGTCATCGCAGTACTCCCAATGTGTGGTGGCGGGACGTCCATCCAGTAGACCCGCGGCCGCGAGAACGAAGGCGCCCAGGCAGATGCTGAAGATCACGGCACCGCGTTGGTGTGCGCTCGCCAGAGCGTCCAGTACGTCATCGGGTGGCGGATAGTCGTGCGGGGCCCGCGCGGGAACGACGATGAGATCGGCGGTGTCCAGCGCGTCGATGCCGTGTTCCACGTCAATATTGAAACCGTCTGGCGTCCAGACACTTCCGGGTCGATGGCCACAGGTCACCAGATCGAAACCGTCCGGCTGGCCGGATCGCCCGGCACCCCTGCGGAACATCTGCACGGCGCATGCCAGGTCGTAGGTGATGACGCCATCGAGCGCGAGTGCCGCCACCGTCTTGGTGCCCATGGCTCACTATGGCATAAATCCGAGCATCTATGGCTTTCATGCCACTGGTTGTTTCGGGCGTACCGGCCTTGACTGAGGCGATGACGATCGAATTGGACTGGCAGTGGGCGACGCGGACCGGCGGCGAGGTCTCGGCGGCCCAGCGACGGGCACTGTTGGGACGCTTGTTTCGCGCGTTGCCCGCCATGGTCAGCGACACCGTCAAGACGAGAATGGGCCGGCGCGGACAGGGACGCGTGGAGTTCGGATCGATCGCGGTCCCCGATTCCGCGCTCGCACGCGCCGCCGAGCAGGAGGCACGGGACTCGGTAACACCCCACGTCCTCGAACACTCTTACCGCACCTACTTTTTCGGAAAGGCGCTGGCCGCGTTTGACGGCGTGCGGGTCGATGACGAGCTCGTCTATATCGCGAGCCTGTTGCACGATCTGCAACTTGAGCATCCGACACCAGGGCGGTGCTTCGCCGTGGTTGGCGGGGAGCGTGCCGCACAATTCCTCAGGGATCAAGGCGCCTCCGAGGACCGCGCGCAGGCGGTGGGTGCTGCGATCGCCGCGCATATCACCCTGGGGGCCAGTGAAAACCTCACCGACCCCGGTGGATTTGTGTCGGCTGGCGCGGGAACAGATGTCTTCGGTCTGCGGCTGTCCGACCTCGATGCCGGTTGGGTGGATGAGTTGCTGCGGCGGCATCCTCGGCTGGAATTCAAGCGGCACATGCTCAAGGCCTGGGCAGCCGAGGGCACCGCGGTACCGAATGGCCGCGCCGCGTGGCTGACCCGCTATGCGGCGTTCCCGCTGCTGGTCAAGGCCGCCCCCTTTGCCGAGTAGGGCTATCGCTGGAGCAATCGGCGCAACAGATGCAGGGCGACTGTGGTGGAACGCTCACGAATCTGGTTGCGGTTTCCCGGGATAACGACCCGGAGGTCGGCCCTCTCCCCCGCTGCGGTCTTCACACAGAAGCACACCGTGCCCACCGGCTTCTCCGGCGTTCCGCCGCCGGGGCCGGCAACGCCCGTCGTGGACATCGCGATATCGGCACCCAGCGCCTTCAGCGCGCCGTCCGCCATGGCCTCGGCGACCTGCGGAGACACCGCGCCATGGTCGGCGAGTAACTGCGGGTCCACGTACAGCTGGCCGATTTTGACATCGTTCGCATAGCTGATGACTCCACCCAGGAAGTATTCCGAGGAGCCCGGCACATCGGCGATCCGTGCCCCCAACAGCCCCGCCGTGCAAGACTCCGCCACGGCCAGGCGTCTTCCGCGCAGCAGCCCGGCCACCAACTGGTCGACGGTCGAGCCGTCGGAGGAGAACAATGCCGCACCATGCCGGTCCTGGATGAACTCGTAGAGACGGGTCCACAGATGCTGGGCGGAGGCCTCGAATCGGGTGACCACCTCGACCTCGCTGCGTCGCAAGCAGGTGGTGATCTCCAGTGCGGCAAGGTCTCCCACGGCGCTTTCGGCGAGGCGCAGTGTCTCGGCGATATCGGGCTCGGTGATTCCGTACAGACGCAGCGTGGTCTGCTCAATGGCCGTGACATCGTCGCCGAGGAGAGCCCGGAAGGACCCGGCCCCGACTGCCGACGGCCACATTCGCTGCAGCTCATGCGGAGGGCCGGGCAACACCACGATGAGCACGTCACCCGTGCTCATGATCGCTCCCGGCGCGGTGCCCACCGGGTCAAGTACCTGTCCCTGTGCCGGCACGAGCGCCTGTTTGGCGATGCCGACGCGCAGCGCCTCCCAGTCCACGTTCTCCCACCGGTTTGCCATCGGTCGCAGCCGATCCATAATGGCCTCTTCCAGTGTGGCATCGAAAACAAGTGTGGTACCAGCGAATTCAGCGACGGTGGGTAACGTCATATCGTCAGCCGTGGGCCCCAGGCCGCCGGATGTGACGATGAGGTCCACACGCTGATCCGCGAGAAACTGCAGTTGTGCCGTCAGATCCTCTTTGCGGTCTCCGCACACGCAGATGTGTGCGACATCGACGCCGACCGCGCGGAGCTGTTCGGAAAGCCACGGGCCATTCGCATCGGCCACCCGCCCGGTGAGGACCTCCGTACCCGTGACGACGATTCCCGCGCGCAACATGTCAGCAGCCTAGGCCGGTAGGTTCGGTGTTATGGATGAGGGCGCCATCATCGAATACATCGTCACGACCTTCCCAGACCTTCAGCACGAGGTTGTGCAGGGCAACTGGTTCTTCTTCCGTGGCCCCGAACGCCAGATGCCCGTCATCACCCTGATGTCGAACGAGGCGTTCGACACGTACTCCGATCTGGGCCGGCCATCGGTGTACCGGCTCAACATCGGGGTCAGTGGTGACACCTTCGCCAAGGTCGTCGCGGGCCGCGGTGACGAATCGCCCGATGCCGACTACACCGCGTTCGACCGAGTTCTTCCCCACCCCGAATATGGCGGCGCCAAATGGGTATGCGTGGTCAACCCGGGTGAAGACACCTTCGGTGACGTGGTGCGTCCGCTGCTGACCGAGGCGTATACGCGCGGCCGCAGCGATTAGCCTTCGCTGACGTAAGCCCACAGATGGCGGGTGACGGCGGCCTCGCCAAGGGTGGGGAGAGTGAGCCCCTCGTTCTGGAAACCGTGCGCGGCGAGGGCGGCGATCAGGGGCTGGTCATCGGCGCGCGCCGCAACCACGATCCGCCTGGTCGAGGACGGGGTGTGCGTCAAGCGCCCGGCCATATCTGCGACAGTCGGGGTGAGCATGTCCTCGGCAGCACCAGGATGCGGTCTACTGATGAGCTCGGTGGTGGAGCTGCCCGGATCGACGGAAATCTCGACGTATCCCACAGTCTTACCCGAAAGATTTACTGCAACACGGCTATTCGTTGCGAATATGGCGCGCCGACCCCAGTTGCGCAGTTCGTAGTGGCCGCGTGCCGTGAGGTCGCGCCAGGAACCCCGGGTTCGGCATTCGGGTGTCCTGCTAGTTGCGTTGTCCGGGAGCGTGTCTCGCGTGTGCTGTAGCGCGGCCACGTTCTCTGGGGTATTGCTCTGAAACCAGATCTGATGATCGGTGGGCTTTCCGTCGTACGTGCGCAGCAGGCGGCACGTCTGCAGCTTCGACCAGCCCACGGCCTGGGCCAGGCGCTGCACCGGGACATTCTGGACCGCCAGCGGTGCCACCGCGTGCGGAACGTGAGGATTGGCCTCGAATCCGGCGATGATCAGCGATGCCTGCGCCCACATGGTGACCGTATGGGGAACGCCGGCGGTCCATGTCGATACCTCGGTGCCTCCCGTTCGCGGGTGCCGTCCCGCCATGGCGAGATGGCCCACCACGTGTTCACGGCCGCCATCGAGGTGTACGAGCAGACAAGAGACCCAGCCCTGTGCCGCGTCGGAGAGTGCCTGCTTCCAAGTATGGATCCACATGTATGGCGAATGCGCGGCCGACCACGTCATATCCGTGTGGCCGAACGCCGGTGCCAGCCGCTTCTCGTAGCGCAGGCTGGTTTCCCGCCACGACGCGCCATCGGAAAGCCGCGGCGCGCGCAACATGACCGTCATACCGTCGATTTCGACCGGCCCCAGGGATGGCGGGATGGGCCCATCGCTTGCACGCACCTCGGCAGGGTAGCGCACCGGGGCGGAGACGAATGGCGATTAATAGGCTACTGCGAGAAGGTGATTGCTGTGTACAGCGTGTCTATTTTGGATACGGACTCGCCAGCAGAGTCCACATCCGCAGGGAGGCACCGTGGTCGCCCAGGGTCGGTGGCGCGTCACCTTCGTCGATGAAACCAAACGCGGCGAGCCGATCCGCAAGGGTGCTGTCGACAGCACTGACCGCGATAACCGTCCGGCGCGACCGGTCAGGGCGAGCTGTCAGGTGGCTCGCGAGTGCGGACAACGCCGAAACGCGGGCGTCGTCTGATATCCGCGACTCGAATCGTGGCACTAATTCCGTTGTCGACGTACCAACGTCGGAATGGACGTCGATGGAACCGCCAGGTCGCGCGGCCACCGTCACCCGGTATCGGCCACGGCCGGCCGGCTCGATCTGTACCACTTCCCCACTGGCGGAGGGTATTTCGAATGCAGGCTCGGGCAGTGTGGTTCGCAGCGCGGTGCCGATCAGTTGACGGGTGCGGATCGCCGCGAATCGCGCCCACGCCACCAGATACTCGACATCCGGCCGGCGGGCCGCCGCAGGCGTGAAACGTGTTCTCGTGATGGGAATTTCCGAGAGTTGGTGCTTGACCCAATCTCGGTACTCGGCGGTGTTGGCGAGAATCCACATGTGGTGGTCCGATACCTGCCCGTCGTAGGGGCGCAGAGCTCGGCGGATCTGTAGCTGGTTCCAGCCCATGGACTGCGAGAACCTGTTTGCGCGCATATTCGATACGGCGGTCGGCGCCAGTGCGTGTGGGATGGCGGGGTTTCCCTCGAAAGCGGACAGCACCGTGGTCAACTGCGCCCACCTGCTCACGGCCGGAGGAACGTCGACGGCCCAGGTGGAGATTTCGGCGCCGCCGGTTCGTGGATCTGTTCCGGTCATCGAAAAATGGCCGACGATCGTTTCGCTGCCCTCATCGATCCTTACCAGCAGATATGAGACTCCTCCGGCACGCGCATCCGCACGAGCCGAGCGCCAGGTGTCCACCCAGATCACCGGTGAATGTGCACTCTCCCAGTCCATGTCATCACGGGTGAACGCCGGTGAGAGCCGTTCGGAGAAGGCCAACGCTGTCGTGCGCCAGGACGGACCGTCCGCGAGCCGTGGCGGCCGTAGCACCACCGTCACCCCGTCGATCGTGACGGGCCCCCGGTCCACTGACGACCGGGTTTGGGATTTGCTAGGCACTGAGTCAGGTTACAGGAGAAGAATTCGCTCCGCGATGGTCCTCAGGGGGCGGGCACCAGAACGAGCGGAACCCGCTTGGCACCAATGAGGCGATGTGACACCGATTGCCCGAGCAGTGCGTCCAATGCAGACGCCGGTCCTCCCCGCGGGCTGCCCAGGATGATCATCAGCGCCGCGTACTGCTGCGCCACGGCGAGAATCGCAGCGGTTGCGGGCCCATGGGCGCGGTGGTACTTCCACGCCACCTCCTGGCCGGAGAGCTCTTCCAGCGCCTCTGCCTCGGCGGCGGCAACCGCGGCGCCCGCCTGAGCTTCCCAACTATCCGTATCGGGATCCAGTGGTTCGTCGTCCATATCGAGGATGTGCACGACGTGTACGCACGCGCCCAGGCGCCGAGCCAGATCGATCCCGAAATGCAGCGCGGCAGTGCTCGGTGGGTATCTGTCCCATCCGACCACCAGATGCACATCGGGCTCATCGGTCACAGTGACATCCTCACGCCATCGACCACGCCAGCGCTAGTCCCGCGGCGCAGGCGCCGACGGCGCCCAGCAGCGTGCCGAACGTGTTGCACAGGGCGAGGGACCATTCACGCCGCTCGATGAGTCGCACCGATTCGACACTGGCGGTACTGAAGGTCGTATAGCCGCCGCAGAACCCGGTTCCCAGGACGGTCAGTAGTGCCGACGGCGAGTGGTGGAAGATCACCGCTCCCGCCAGTACACCGATGACGGCGGACCCGGTGAGATTGATGAGCAGCGTCGCCCAGGGGAACAGGTGGTTCCATCGATGTTTGATGGCGGAATCGACGACGAATCGCAACACCGCGCCCAGGGCACCGGCGAGTATCACGGCGATGACCGTCATGCCGACCCCCCCGAGTAGCGTGCGAGGGCTTGTGCGGCAGCGGCTATCCCGGCTATCGCGGCAGCCAAACCCGCGGCAACACTGACCAACGCGTACACGATCGCGATGCCCGAAAACCCGTTGCGGGCGAGTGTGCTGATCTCCAGCGCGAGTGCGCTGTAGGTGGTGAAGGCGCCGCAGACACCCGTTCCAAGAAACAACCGGGCGCGCTGGCGCCAACCGCCGTCGGGGCCCAGCAGCGTGAGGGTTTCCAAGAGCGCGCCGAGCACGAATGCTCCGGTCAGATTGACCGCGAATGTTCCCCAGGGCCACGATGCGCCGGAGGCCGGCCACATCTGCTCGAACCAGTAGCGCAGTCCGGTTCCGCACATGCCGCCGAGAAACACCCACAGCAGTGCGTATGGCCGCAGATGTAGGGGGCGCGGGAATTCCTCGCGTTGTCCACCTGTCACATTCGGCCCCATCGTGTTACGACTCATCAACACAGGAACTATCAGCCGTCAGTGGCGGTTCGGGACAACCCCCGGCGAGATCCATCGCGCGTGACGAATATAGCGCGCGGACCGTCAGTAGACGTCGCGGACGTAACGTTTCTCGGCGACGAGGCCCTTACGGAACTCGAGGGCCTCCTCGCCCGACAGCCGTCCGTGCTTCTGAGCGATCGTGAGCAACGCACCGTCGACGTCTTTGGCCATGCGGCTGGCATCACCGCACACGTAGAGGTGTGCGCCCTCGGCGAGCCACCGCCACATCTGTGCCCCCTGCTCCATCATGCGGTGCTGGACGTAGATGCGTTTCTGCTGGTCGCGCGAGAATGCGAGATCGAGTCGACGCAACGAGCCATCGCGCAGGAAGCCGTCTAACTCCTCGCGATAGTAGAAATGCTGCGTGCGGTGCTGGTCGCCAAAGAACAGCCAATTGGGCCCGGTGTGGCCGAGCGCTCGACGTTCCTGGAGGAACCCGCGGAAGGGGGCAATACCGGTGCCGGGGCCGATCATGATCATCGGTGTATCCGAGGTGCCGGGCGGGCGAAAGTGCGGTGATCGCTGCAGGAAGATCGGGACGGGAAGGGTCTGCGCGCGGTCGGCGAGGAAGGTCGATCCCACACCACCGCGGGCCGAGCCGTCCGGTCCGCGATACCGGACGATCGAAACCGTCAACGCGACGGACTTGGGACTGACCAGGGGGCTTGACGAGATTGAGTACTGGCGCGGGGTGAGTCTGATGAGCACCTGCTGCCACTCATCGATATCGGCGCGGATGGGAAATTCGTGAAGCACGTCGAGGGCATTGCGGCCCTGCAGCCACAGCTCACGCGCCGCGGTGTCGGGGCCGCGTAACAACTTGACGGCGGGTTTGTCGCCTCGTCGGTTGGCCACGAAGCGCAGCAGATCGTCGGTGACGCGGCATATGTCGTAATGACTGGCCAGCGCGGTGGCCAACGGGAGTTCACCCCCATCGATCGTGATCGGCATCTCTGCATCGAAACCTGTTGCCGCGAGCCAGCGTTGGACGTCTTCGTCCCGGTTTGTCGGATAGATCCCGAGTGCGTCGCCCACCGAGTAGTCGACATCGTGGCCGCTCAGATCGAACTCGATGCGCCGCACTTCCTTGCCGGATCCCGGCGCCGACAGAACCTCGTTGTGTGACAATGCAGCCAGGATGGGTGCGTTGCGGGTGAACATTTCCGGCGCGGCAGTCGGCATCCCGTCGCTGCGCAATCGCTTGACCGCCTCCGTGCTGGCGGCGGTTCCTTCCCCGATTGCCTCCAACAGGTCCGCGGTCCACGACGCGATCAGCGATCGATCGGCGGCCTCGCCGTCCACCCGGCCGAGTACCGGGGTGGCACCGAGCTCATGCAACCGGGCGTCGAGTGCCTTCGCATGGCCGCAGAAATCCGCATACGCACGGTCACCGAACCCCAGCACCGCGTACCGCAGGTGATTGAGGGGTTTTGTCTCCCCGGAGAGCGTCGACCAGAATCGCGCGCCGTTATCGGGTGGCCCACCCTCGCCGAAGCTGCTGGCGATGAGCACCGCCGTGCGAACCTCACCGAGATCGGCGGGATCGCATTCGTCCATCGCGGTGATCGTCGCGGAGATCCCCGCCGTCGCCAACAGCGTGTGCACCGAGGTGGCTGCGGTCTCTGCGTTGCCGGTCTGCGAGGTCCACAGAATTGCTATGTCCCCCAGCGCTTGTGCGTGCGAGTCGGTCGCGGTATCGACAATTGTCCGCCCCGTCGGGCGCAGCGCGACGGCGCTGATCTTGAACTCGGGTTGCAGCGAATCCGGGTCGACGGCGTCGTTGGTCACCGCGTTGATCGCCAGACCTGGCCCCTGCGCGTCATTCCAGTGGAAGGGGGCGAAGCAGCTGCCACGCTTGGTTCTGTCGCTGATGATCGCGGGCAGCTCGGCACTGCCGCGGCGCGAAACGATTTCGATGACATCGCCCTCGACGATCCCCAGGGTCGCGGCGTCGTGCGGGTGAATCTCCACAAAGGGTGACGGATGCAGCCTGTCGAGGGACTTGATGCGGCCAGTCTTGGTGAGAGTGTGCCAATGATGTTGTAAACGACCGGTATTCAGGATCATGGGGTATCCATCGCCCGCCAGTTCCGCGGGATCGCGGTGCGCACGGGCGTGGAATACCGCCCGGCGAGACGGTGTGGGGAACGCCAGCCGCGGCATGGTGCCGTTCTCATCGACGTACAGGTCCTGGCTGATTCCGTCATTCAGGTAGCGAATCGGATGGCGATCGCCCGCATTCCCGGGTGGGCACGGCCATTGCACCGGCCCCTGCCGCAACCGGGCATAACTCACACCGCGCATGTCATATCCGGTGCGTGGATTCCAGAACGCGCGGATCTCCTCGAAGATCTCCTCGCTCGAGGAGTAGTCGAACGCATCGCCGAACCCCATCGCGGTGGCGACGTCGCAGATCAAACGCCAGTCGGGTTGGGCATCACCGGGAGCGTCGGCGACCCGGTTGGTCAGCGTCGCCGTGCGCTCCGAGTTGACCGATACGCCATCGGATTCGGCCCACAGAGCGGCGGGCAGCAGTACGTCCGCGTATTCGTTGGTGGCTGTGGCCAGGAAAGCGTCCTGGGCGATCACCAGCTCGGCCCGTTGTAGACCTTCGATGACGTTCTGCCGATTAGCCACCGAGGCAACCGGATTCGTGCAGATAATCCAACATGCCTTGACGTTTCCCGCGGCCATCTGCGCGAACATGTCGACCGTTCCGGCGCCGAAGTCGGTGCGGAGGGATCCGGGCGCCAGGTCCCATTGCCTTTCGACAAAGTCTCGATCGGTGGCGGATTTCACCGACCGCTGGCCCGGCAGACCCGGGCCCATGTAGCCCATTTCCCTGCCGCCCATCGCATTGGGCTGTCCGGTCAACGAGAACGGTCCGCTACCGGGGCGACAAATTGCCCCGGTGGCCAGGTGCATATTGCAGATGGCATTGGTGTTCCAGGTGCCATGGGTGCTCTGGTTGAGGCCCATGGTCCACAAGGTCATCCATTCGCGCGCCTCCCCGATCCACCGGGCCGCGGTGCGGATGTCGTCCTCGGCCAGCCCGGTGATCGCCGCCACCACCGGCGGCGCGTAGCCGGCGAGGAACTCCGGCATTCCGGCCCAGCCCTCGGTGTGCTGGGCGATGAATTCGGAGTCGATGTCACCGTTTTCGACGAGCAGATGCAACAGCCCATTGAGCAGAGCCAAGTCTGTTCCCGGGCTGATCTGCAGGAACAGATCGGCGCGTTCGGCAGTGGCGGTGCGGCGTGGGTCGACCACGATCAACCGTGCTCCGCTGCCGAGTCGGTCGGCCATGCGCAGGAACAGAATCGGATGGCAGTCGGCCATGTTCGCGCCGATGACAAGGAACAGGTCGCTCTGCTCGATATCGGAGTACGACCCCGGGGGCCCATCAGCCCCCAATGATTGTGTGTATCCGGTGCCGGCACTTGCCATGCAGAGACGAGAATTCGATTCGATCTGTGTGGTGCGGATGTAACCCTTCGCGAGCTTGTTGGCGAGGTACTGCGCCTCCAGGCTCATCTGACCGGATACGTACAGCGCGATCGCATCGGGTCCGTGGGTGTCGAGGATGTGGCGTAACCGCCGGCCCGCCTCGGCGGTTGTCGCCGCCAGCGGCGCGGGAACAGGCTCCTGTCCGCGGCCGTGACGAACATATGCCGTTGTCATGCGTCCGTCGGCGGCCATCAGCTGGGCATGGGTGGCGCCTTTGGTGCACAGGCGGCCGTGGTTGCTCGGGTGCAGAGCATCGCCCTCCACGGTGGCGATGGTGACCAAACCTGCCGAACTCGTGTCGGCGCGCACGACCACACCGCAGCCGACACCGCAATACGAGCAGGCGGCGCGGCGCGCGGTGGACTGCGCGCTCAGTTCGATCACCCCGTCATGGTGAGGCACGCAGATTCCCGAATTCTTCCGCCGAGGTTATGCGGCTGTCACGGCGTCCTCACCGCAAGGACCTATCGTGCGTGAGGTGGCGGGCTCATCTGCGGCGTGTCGTTAGAGCACCGGCAAACCGGGTGTTCCACTAGCATCGGCAGCGGGTCGACGCTCGTTTCCTCAGTACCGATACTCGAAGGAGCTAGACATGGTGTTGAACATCATTTGGATGATCATTCTTGGCCTGATCGTTGGCTGGATCGCCCGATTGATCGTGCCCGGCAAGGAGAACTTCGGCTGGATCGTGACAGCGTTGCTGGGCATCGTCGGCGGCTACGTCGGCGGCACGCTGGGCAGTCTGGTGTTCGCCCCACACAAGTTCACGGTGACCCCGCCGATCAATCACGCTTTCCTGGGTGCGTTGGTGGGCGCGGTGATCCTGCTGGTGGTCTACAAGTTCAGCGCGGGAAAAACTAAGAGCTAGTCAGCGCGGCCGGGACTCCGCCGGCGGGGCATGGAAATGCCGACAGCGCATTGGCCGCATTGCCCACGCTGATCGCGTGGGCAATGCGGATCCGATCTTCACCGATAGCTCCACGGCGTTGGCCACTTTCCTGCGGTCCGAGGCACCAGTGGGGTGCCGCGGTGCGCTCGAATCACGGAATCAATCACTGTGGGCAGAACTGATCGAGAGCTAGACGGGAACCCCAGGCGCCGGCGGCGCCGCAGGAGCTGCCGGGGGCGCGGGCTGCCCCGGAGCGGCCGGCTCCGGAGCCGGTGCGCCGGGTGCCGCGGGAGCCGGTGGGGGCGGCGGCTGGTTGGGATCGGCCGGCGGTGGCGGCGGCTGGTTGGGATCCGCGGGCGGAGGTGCCGGCTGGTTCGGATCGGCGGGCTGCCCGGCCGAAGGCGTGGCAGGAGTGGGCGGGGTCCACGGGCGAACCGAGTCGGTCAGGGCCTTGGCCACGCCCTTGTCCACCGGTGATGCCGCCGTGCCGAGCCACACGATGAACCAACGATCCTTGCCCTTGCCCACGGCCGCGGCCCAGATCTGACCGGGCTCCTTGGCGGCGTCATCGAATTTGACCTCGTAGTACGAGGACGCCGCGGGCATGCCCGCGACCTCGAAGCTCTGATCCTCCTGGTTGACGCGGTTACCCGGGTACGGCATGAAAAACTCGCCCATATCCGACGCCAGCCGGCGGGCGGCCTTCTGGTTATCGGGCTCGGCACCCGCGAAGAGCTTGAGGTCGAGGCGACCGAGCAGGATGCTTCCGTTCGGTGCCGCCGGATTGGTCAGCAGCGCCGATCCGTAGGTGAGCCTGCGTGCATCCGACTGTGTCCAGCCTTGGGGCACAACGTAACTAAAGCCGCCTTGGTCATTGTTGACGCGTCCCCCATCCGCCGGCGCACCGGGTGCGGGCGCACCGGGCGGGACCGGCGTCGCGGGCGCGGGCGTGCCGGGTGGAGGTGACGCCGGTGGTGCCGTCACCGTTGTCGGAGTCTCCGGATTGGGTGCCGGTTGACCGGGAGCCGGTGGTGCGGGCGGCGGCGGTGCGTCAGTTGTCACCAGGTGGATATCCGCTGTGCGTACCGACGCCGGCGCCTGACTGGCCGGTCCGGCGACGAGGGTGATGGCCCCTGCCCCTGACAGCGAAGCGACCGCGATGGCGGCCGCCATCACTCGTGCCTGTTGCGCCCGCTTGCCCGCCGATGTTGCCCGTGGTTGCTGCATGTCCATGAACGTACCGTTTTGTCCTGCACGTGCAAGCGTAACCGGCAATCGGCGCGCCCGATTTACCGACAGCTGCCAGTGGCGCCACTTCGCGACCATTCGATGCGGTGGCAAGGGGTTTGGCTGACCAGAGGCAAACATAGGTTTCCTTTCAAAGGCTACCGAAATCCACGTCCCCAGCTATTGCGCCGCCTGAATGACGACCTCATGAGCCTTCACGGCAAAGTATGCCGACGCCTCGGGTGCCAGCTTGAGTTCTGCCGCGGCGGCCGCGGTGATATGTGCCGTGAATATCGCGGCTCCGGCAGACGCCGTTACAACCACGGTGTCCGCATGGGCGCTCAACGTCGTTACCGACACGGCGATGACGTTGCGTGGGCTACCCCCTGGTGGGGACAGATGCACACCGACGGCACGCGGCCCAAACACTGCGATGGCGCGCTGGCCCCGCGCGGGACTACCGGTGCCGGACCACACACCATGGAGGACAAGGTCGCCGACGCGCAGCGCACCGTCCTCGTCCATGGTGCCGTCGAGGAGGTTCACTCCCGCGAATCGGGCGCCAAACTGGCTGGTCGGCCGGGCCAAGACGGTGGTGGTTTCCCCCAGCTCGGCGATTCGGCCGGAGTCCAGCACCATCACACGGTCGGCGATGGCGACCGCATCCATGATGTCGTGGGTCACGATCAGCGCGCTCTGTCCGTCGCGGCCCAGCACCCGCCCGAGCAGTGCCCGGATGGCCGGGGCGCTCTCGGCATCGAGACCGGACAGAGGCTCGTCGAGCAGCACCAGCTCGGGCTCGGTGGCCAGCGCGCGGGCGATGGCCACCCGCTGTGCCTGTCCCCCGGACAGTTGACCGGGTCGGCGTGCTGCGAGATCGCGCGCGCCGACCGAATCCAGCCAGTGATCACGCGTGCCGGGCACCGCTTCACGGTGCAGTCCGCGCATCCCGAACTCGACGTTGCGTGCGACCGTCAGGTGGGGAAACAACAACGCTTCCTGCAGCAGAAGCGCGGTCCGACGGCGGTGCGTGGGCACGAAAGTGGCAGTGGCACAGTTCGTCAGCACGTGGTCGCCGAGCCATATCTCACCGGAGTCGGGTCGCAACAGTCCGGCGATGATCCCGAGCAACGTGGACTTACCCGCCCCGTTGGGGCCGACGATCGCCACCGTCTCTCCGGGTGCAACGGTGAATGTGGCCCGGACTCCACGTCCGGAATGGCCTGCGTCGAATCGGAGTTCACTCATCGCCGCCACCCGCCCGGGCGCCAGGTCCGTGCCCCAACGACGGCCAGGACAACCGCTGCCACCGCCACCAATAGCAGCGAAAGCGCGACGGCCGATTGCGCATCGGATTCGCGCTGCAGATAGATCTCCAGCGGCAGGGTGCGCGTGACGCCCTGCCGTGAACCCGCGAACGTCAAAGTGGCACCGAATTCACCCAGTGAGCGTGCGAAGGCCAGCACCGTGCCCGACATCAGCGCCGGCATCACCAGTGGCAGCGATACGCGACGCAGCACGGTGGTCGGCGGTGCCCCCAAGCTGGCCGCCACGTGGTCATAGCGCTCCCCCGTCGTGACCAGCGCACCCTCGAGGCTGATGACGAGAAACGGCAGCGATACGAAGGTCTGCGCCAGCACCACGGCGGAGGTCGAAAAAGCTATCCGGATTCCCGCCGTGTCCAGGTAGTGCCCAAGCAGCCCCAGCTTGCCGAAGGCATACAGCAGTGCGATACCGCCGACGACCGGTGGCAGCACCAGGGGCAGCAGAATCAACGGGCGCAGCAGCCGGGTCAGCCAACCCGGCCCGCGAGCCAACACAATGGCCAGCGGTACCCCAAGTAACAGACACAGCGTTGTGCTTGCGAGGCATGTCCGGAGGCTCAGCGCCAGAGCCGCCCGCGAGGCGGGGCTCGTGACCAGCGCCGGGAACTGCGCCCAGTCGGCCTTCACCACGAGTGCCAGCAATGGCAGCACGATGAGCCCCGCGCCGATGGCCGCCGGCAGATAGACCCACCGCGGCAGACCGGGCGCCGGCGTCACGGCGCGGAGAACCCCGCCGCCGCCAGAGTCTTGTGTCCAACGTCCCCGGTGACGGTTTCGATGAACTGGTTCGCACGTTCCGGATTGCGTGAATTCGCGGTCACCGCAATGGGATAGGTGTTGACGATGGACCGTGCTTCGGGGAACCCGACGGCGGTGACCTTGTTACCGGCGGCCTTGGCATCGGTGACGTACACCAGACCGGCGTCGGCTTGTCCCGCGATCACTTTGTTGAGCACGTCGGTCACCGAGGACTCCTCGCTGACCGGATTCAAGTGCACTCCAGTCTCTTTGGACGCAGTGGCGGTGGCCGCACCGCACGGTACCTGCGGTGCGCACACCACCACGTCGAGTCCCGGGCGCGCCAGGTCGGCAAAGGTGGCGATGCCCTTCGGATTACCCGGGGCGGCGACGATCGTCAGCGTGTTGGCGGCGAAGTCGACGGGATTGATGACCGTGTGCGCTTTCCACGCCTTATCCATATTGGCCGAGTCCGCGGTGGCGAGCACATCGGCCTCGGCGCCCTGAGTCAGCTGCGTGACCAGGTCCGAGGAGCCTGCGAAGGTGAACTCGACCGTGGTTCCGGCGTGGGTGGACTCGAACGACTTCCCAATCTCGGTGAACGCCTTGCGCAGCGACGCGGCGGCCAGCACATGCAACCGGACGGAGGCGGCCCCCGGACCTGTCGACGAGCCCGTTGCGCTGTCAGCGGGTGCCGATCGCGATCCGCAGCCGGCCATGGCCAGCGAACCCGTGAAAAGAACCGCGACGAGAAGTTTCCATGCTCTGCTGGTCACCACCACGACCCTAGCGGTCGCTGGGCCGATACGCGGTGGTCAAGGGTATTGCTACCGTCCAGTAATATTGGGCGTCAAACCCGTGCGACCCGGCTGCCAAATCCGGGGTATGAGGTCCGGGTTGTGTCACGATCAAGCTGATCAGGCCTGGCTTCAGGTGCGGATTGGTAAGGCTTTCAGGAAGGTAAGGAAGGTACCGCCATGGACGTACTGGTAACCGGAGCGGTTAACGAGGTCGGCCGGGCGGTGGCTGCGGAGTTCCGCAACGCCGGCCATCGGGTCGTCATCACCGGCCCCAACGCGGACGAGCTGGAGATCGCCGCCAAGGAACTCGAGGTCGACGCCATCGTGTGCGACAACTCCGACCCCGACAGCCTCGAGGAGAACCTCGAGCTGTTCCCCCAGCACCTTGACGCCATCGTCAACATCCCCAACCCGGTCTGGAGCGAGCCCGGCCCGCATCTGGGCACCCTCACCGACACCGGAGAGGCCTGGCTGTCGCGGTACGAGTCCAGCGTCCTGACCGCCGTGCTGACGGTGCAGGCCATCGGAGACCACCTGCGTTCCGGCGCGGCCATCGTCAACCTGTGCACATTGGGCACTCGCGACCGATCGGGCGCAACCACTGCCGCCAAGGCCGCACTCTCGGCGTGGACCGCCGAGCAGGCCGAGCGGATGGGCACCCGCGGGATCACCATCAACACCATCGCGCCCGGGCAGTCGGCCGAGGCCAATTACGACGGACTCGACAGGGCCGAGGATGCACAGGATCTGGTCGGCGCCGAGATCGCCCGGCTGGCCTTGTTCCTCACCAGCCCCCAGGCACGTCACATCACCGGTCAGACCCTGCACGTCAGCCGCGGCGTTCCGGCCGGCGTCAGCTAATCTGGAGCTGGAGTGCACTCCAGCTCCAGATCTTCGAATTGCCTTGCGGGGCAAGACAGTAATGCCGCATCAGCGGATCGCGCGTAGGCTGGCCGAGTGACCATTCGGCTCGGATATCAGATCCCCAATTTCTCCTACGGCACCGGCGTGTCCGAACTCTTTCCCACCGTCGTCAACCAGGCGCGCGAGGCGGAGGCGTCGGGTTTCGACACCGTCTTCCTGATGGATCACTTCTATCAGCTGCCCATGATCGGCACCCCTGATCAGCCGATGCTGGAGGCCTACACCGCCCTGGGGGCACTGGCGAGTGCCACCAGCACCATTCAGCTGTCCACGCTGGTCACCGGCAATACCTACCGAAACCCGGCCCTGCTCGCCAAGGCCGTCACCACACTCGATGTGGTCAGCGGTGGACGCGCGATCCTGGGTATCGGCGCGGGATGGTTCGAGCTGGAACACCAGCAGCTCGGGTTCGAATTCGGCACGTTCACCGACCGCTTCGAGCGGCTGAGCGAGGCGCTCGAGATCATTCCACCCATGCTCCGCGGCGAGCGCCCCACCTTCAAAGGCAAGTACTACCGCACCGAGACAGCGCTGAACGAACCGCGGATCCGTCCGCACATACCGATCATGATCGGCGGCAGCGGCGAGAAGAAAACGTTCGGCCTGGCGGTGAAGTACGCCGATCACCTGAATCTGCTCAGCGCACTGGACGAGATCCCGCACAAGTTGTCGGTGCTGAGGCAGCGCTGCGAGGAGGCGGGGCGCGACCCGGCCACGCTGGAGACCTCGGCCTTCTTCTCGGTGTTCATCGACGACGACTCGGCGACAGCCTGGAAACTGGCTGCCGAACAGCTACGCAAAAACGGCCTTGACCTGGAGACCCTGCCCGAGGATGTCCGGGCACAGGTGCTCGGACGCACCCTGGTGGGTAGCCCGGAGGAAATCGCCGAGCAGGTGCAAACCCGGGTTCTCGATCAGGGAATCGACTCCGTCACCCTCAACGCCACCGCCAACGGGCACGTCCCCGGCGTGGTGGAGCTGATCGGCAACACTCTTCGCCCGCTGTTCAAGGACTAGTCGGACGGATTCGGTCTCTATCGCGCGATCCTTCGGCAGGATGTGGGATATGGACGCGCCGTTCAGCTTGAAACCCGCCGCTTCCGCGGTGGCGGCACTTCTTCCCGGGGTATCGGACGATGCGCTGGACAACTCGACCCCCTGTGCCGAGCTCACGGTCCGTGCGCTGCTGAATCACCTACTGGGTCTGTCGATGGCCTTCCGGTACGTCGTCCACCCCGAGGAAGCCGCGGCTCTCGGGGTGGACCTCTCCGGCCCGTCGTTCTCGGAGGACCTTGATCCACAGTGGCGGACCTTATTGCCGCAACGTCTCGCCGACCTCGTCGAGACCTGGGCGCGGCCCCGGTCCTGGGACGGAGAGTCGACCATCGCGGGAACCGTCATGCCCAATGACCAGGTGGCAATGGTGGCCCTCGACGAACTGGTACTGCACGGCTGGGATTTGGCGGCGGCGACCGGGCAGCCGTTCGACCTACCCGTGGGCACCGATCCGGGCCTGTACGGGTTCATCAGTGCGCTCGCTTCCGACAGCGGAATTCCCGGTTTGTTCGGTCCGCAGCGGCCCATTTCCCCGGGTGCCCCACAGTTCGATCACATGCTCGCCATGTCGGGACGTGATCCAGGCTGGCGACCACAGGACGTGTGAGATATTTCGCTAAACTAACTGACGCGACGTGAGGGGAAATCCCGACTACGGTTGGGGTGTTGCACCAAGTGTCAGACAAGGTGAATAACCCCAGTTGAGACACCATTCGATGAGGAGTGATCGATGAGCACGACACCAGACGCCGCCAGCTCTGCGGCGCCTGTCGAGGCCAATCCGAAGCCCAAGATCAAGGACGCGCTGACACCGAAACACCGGGTCGTCATCATCGGGTCCGGGTTCGGGGGCCTGACCGCCGCGAAGACACTCAAACGTGCCAACGTCGACGTCACGCTGATCGCACGCACCACTCACCACTTGTTCCAGCCGCTGCTGTACCAAGTGGCCACCGGGATCATCTCCGAAGGCGAGATCGCTCCCCCGACGCGGCAGATCTTGAAGGACCAGGACAACGCCCAGGTCGTTCTCGGCGATGTCACGAGCATCGACCTGGAGAACCAGGTGGTCCACTCCTCGCTACTGGGGCACGACTACTCCACGCCCTACGACAGCCTGATCGTCGCCGCGGGCGCGGGTCAGTCCTACTTCGGCAACGACCACTTCGCCGAGTGGGCCCCGGGCATGAAGTCCATTGACGACGCTCTCGAGCTGCGCGGTCGCATCCTGGGTGCCTTCGAACAGGCCGAGCGCTCCAGCGATCCCGTACGGCGCCGCAAGCTCATGACCTTCACCGTGGTGGGTGCCGGTCCGACCGGCGTCGAGATGGCCGGGCAGATCGCCGAGCTGGCCAACGAGACCCTCAAGGGCACCTTCCGGCACATCGACCCGACCGATGCGCGGGTAATCCTGCTCGATGCCGCGACGGCGGTGCTGCCGCCCTTCGGTCCGAAGCTGGGAGACAAGGCGCGCAAGCGTTTGGAGAAGCTGGGCGTTGAAATCCAATTGGGTGCCATGGTCACCGATGTGGACCGCAACGGCCTGACCGTCAAGCACTCCGACGGCACCGTTGAACGCATCGAGTCCTGGTGCAAGGTGTGGTCGGCAGGTGTGTCCGCGAGCCCCCTGGGCAAGAACTTGGCCGAGCAGTCGGGTGTCGAGCTGGACCGTGCCGGACGCGTAAAGGTCGGTGCCGACCTGTCGATTCCGGGTCACCCGAACGTCTTTGTGGTCGGCGACATGATGGCGGTCGACGGCGTGCCCGGAGTCGCTCAGGGGGCCATTCAGGGTGGGCGCTATGCGGCCAAGCAGATCAAGGCCGAGCTGAAGGGGCGTAGCTCCGCAGAACGCCCCCCGTTCAAGTTCTTCGACAAGGGTTCGATGGCCACCGTGTCGCGGTACAGCGCGGTGTGCAAGATCGGCCGGTTGGAGTTCAGCGGGTTCATCGCGTGGGTCATGTGGTTGGCGCTGCACCTCGTCTACCTGGTTGGGTTCAAGAACCGGCTGGTGACGCTGATCCTGTGGTCCATCGCCTTCGTGACGCGCTCGCGTGGGCAGATGGCGATCACCGAACAGCAGGCCTGGGCGCGCACACGTCTGGATCAGCTTGAGGAGCTCGTCGCGGAGAAGAACGGCGACGATGAAGAGATCGCACAGCCGGAAGAGGAAAAGGCCGCGAGCTAGTCGGGGTTAGCCGGGCGGAAGACGCCGCCCCTGCCACGTGAGCAGGGTGGCGTCGCCCGCGAGGCGCAGCACGGTGGCGTCAACCGGACCGGACTGAGCGGAATCATTTGCGGGGTAGCGTAATTCGCTGATCAGTGCCAGCGGGCAGCCCAATTCGTCATCGGTCACCGATCCGGCCCCGAGTTCTACGCGGTGCCGCAGCAGCGGGCGATCGTCGATATCCGCGTCGAGCTGGCCACTCCAGAATCCCGACGACTCCCCTGCTCTGCCGATCTGCACGCGCTCACGCAGGCGCAGGCTCGCATCGACCGATCCGCGAACGGTGACGTGCGAGTGGTGGGAGGCGTTGGCCGCCACGATGGTGGGCGCAGGGTCCAGATCCAGGCTGCCAGCCACCGAACAGTCCCAGGCCATCCAGGACTGGAGGGTATCGCGGCCGGGCAGGGCCACCGCGGCCGCCACGGACCGCACCTTCAACAGCACCCCTTCGCCGACCTCGATGCGTACCGAGATCTCGTCGCCACCAAGCGGACTCGCCGCCACTCCGACCAGGTGCACGGTGTCGGCGTCGGTGAGTCGGCCCTGCAGGCTGCCGGAACAGCGCAACCGTGGGAGTCGGCCCTTTTCCGCAATGATCTCGACGTCAGTGCGCATGGTCCAGATGGTGCCGCACCCACGCCAGTACTTCGGCGGCCGTCGGGTCCTCGGTCAGCGAGATCATCGCGGTTGGCCGGCCGTCGCGCACGGCCGCCGCATCACGGGCCATCACGCCCAGATCGGCCCCCACCATGGGAGCAAGATCAGTCTTGTTGATGACCAACAAGTCCGAGAAGGTAACGCCGGGGCCGCCTTTGCGTGGCACCTTATCGCCGCCGGCGACGTCGACCACGAAGATCTGCACGTCGATCAGGCCCGAGGAGAAGGTGGCCGTCAGGTTATCGCCGCCCGATTCGACGAGGATGAGGTCGAGTGGATCATTGGTGGCGATGAGGTCCTCGATGGCATCCAGGTTCGCGGTGATGTCGTCGCGGATCGCGGTGTGTGGGCAGCCGCCGGTCTGCACCGCGGTGATGCGCTTATCGGGAAGCACCGCATGGCGGCGCAGGAAGTCGGCGTCCTCGGTGGTGTAGATGTCGTTGGTCAGCACCGCCACCGAGATCTCGTCACGCAGCGTGCGGCACAGCGCGGCAACCAGCGCCGTCTTACCGGATCCCACCGGCCCGCCGATCCCGATGCGCAGCGGCTCCCCCGGTTGACGGACCCGACGCGGCCTGTCGATGTGCTGATGGGGCTGGCCGTCGAGGAGGTGCGGTGGCATGTTGATCCAATCGTGGTTGTGCGTGTAGACCTAAAAACTACGAAACAAACAGCGGGCGTTCGCGTTTAACATGCTGCTCGGCGAGCACATCCAGGAGCGGGTCCGACAGGCAGGCCAGCCCGGAGCTGGCCAGTGTCGCGGTCTCCTCGCATAGGCCCGTCAGGGCCATGGTGCCGACCGCCACCTCCGCCGGGTCCAGAGCCAGCAGTCGCTGTCCTGCCGTGGCAGATCCGGTCAATGTCGTGTACACGACGACGAGGGCGATATCGCGGCCTGATAAACCCGCTGCCACTCCAATGATGCCGTACACCACGGCCAGATGTGGCTGCCGGCCGTGCGCACGCCAATCGATGTGCGGCCAGACACTCCCGGCGAGGCGCTTGAGTCCCCGGCCCTGAGCGCGGGAGGCGTCTCGCGCGGCCTGCGACAGGGTACGTGCGTCCGTTTCGGCATCTGCTCGCACCGGATCCAGCTGCCCGGATGCTATGGCCGCAGCGATGGACGCCGCGACAAGGCCATGAGTTCGGATACGCCGCTGCAGATAGGCATTGAGCGTCGCACCGTCCCGCACGAGGCCCTGTGTGACGGCCTCCTCCACCCCGCCGGAATGCACATGCGAACCGGTCGGCAATCGGGAATCGGCCAGCGACAGCAGCAGAGCTGTTGTCGCGGACGCATCGGTGGACCCCATCAGAACAGGAAGTACCGTTGCGCCATGGGCAGTTCGGTGGCCGGTTGTTCCTGCCACACCTCGCCGTCGATACGTACGGTGAAGGTATCTGGATCGACTCGGATATCAGGCATCGCGTTGTTCAAGGGCAGGTCGGCCTTGCCGCGATGGCGGACATTGCGGGTGGGAACCAGTCTGCGCCGCAGCGCAAGCCGCGCGGCGAGGTCGTCCTCGATGGCCGTCGGTGAGACGAAATGCACGGCCAAGCCCGGTGCCACATTGGGCATGGCGCCGAACATGGGCCGCGGCAGCACGGGTTGCGGGGTGGGAATGGAGGCATTGGCGTCACCCATGGCCGCCCACGCGATGGCACCGCCCTTGATGACGACATGCGGCCGGACCCCGAAGAACGCCGGTTCCCACAGCACCAGATCGGCCAGCTTGCCGACCTCGATGGAACCCAGCTCATGATCGATGCCGTGGGTAATCGCCGGGCAGATGGTGTATTTCGCGACATACCGGCGGACGCGGTTGTTGTCGTTGCCCTTGGCTCCGGCCGGGTCGCCTTCCAGCGCACCGCGGCGCTTCTTCATGACGTGCGCGGTCTGCCAGGTGCGCATCACCACTTCGCCGATGCGCCCCATGGCCTGGCTGTCACTGCCGATCATCGAGATAGCGCCGATATCGTGCAGTAGATCCTCGGCCGCGATCGTGGATGGGCGAATCCGGCTCTCGGCGAAGGCAAGATCCTCCGGGACAGCCGCGTTGAGATGGTGGCAGACCATGAGCATGTCGAGATGCTCGTCGAGGGTGTTGACGGTGTGCGGGCGCGTGGGGTTGGTGGAGCTGGGCATCACGTTCGGGTGACTGGCCACGGTAATGATGTCGGGAGCATGCCCGCCGCCCGCACCCTCGGTGTGGTAGGCGTGGATCGCGCGTCCCGCGATCGCCTCCAGAGTGCCTTCGACAAAACCTGTTTCGTTCAGGGTGTCCGAATGCAGGGCGACCTGAACATCCGCCTCATCCGCGACGCGCAGGCAGGCATCGATCACCGCGGGCGTGGTGCCCCAGTCCTCATGCAGCTTGAAACCCGCCGCCCCGCCGCGCAATTGCTCCCACATGGATTCGGGGTTGACGGTGTTGCCCTTGCCCAGCAGCAGCACGTTCACGGGCCATCTGTCGAGTGCTTGCAGCATGCGGCCCAGATGCCATGCGCCGGGTGTCACCGTGGTGGCCTTACTGCCCTCAGCGGGGCCAGTGCCACCACCGATCATGGTGGTGATGCCACCGCCGATGGCCTCGTCGACCAGCTGCGGACAGATGAAATGGACGTGACAGTCGATGCCGCCCGCCGTGACGATCCGGTCATTGCCGGCGATGATCTCGGTGGACGGGCCGACGATCAGCTGGGGATGGACCCCGTCCATGATGTCCGGATTGCCGGCCTTGCCGATGCCGACGATTCGGCCATCGCGAATGCCGATGTCGGCCTTGACGATTCCCCAGTGGTCGATGATGACAGCGCCGGTGATGACGGTGTCGGGTGCTCCGTCGGCACGGGTGAGGCGGCTCTGCCCCATCGACTCGCGCAGCACCTTGCCGCCGCCGAAGACTGCCTCGTCGCCCGCTAAACCCGGACCGCCACAGCGATCTTCGGTGATCTCGATGATCAGATCGGTATCGGCCAACCGGATACGGTCACCGGTCGTCGGTCCGTACAGCTTGGCGTAATGCTCCCGCGATAGCCGGGTCATGCGGGGTCACCGCCATCCAGCCGTCCCGGGGCGTCCAGTGTCAGTCCGTGCACTTCGCGGCGACCGCGTAAGGGCACCAGCCGAACCTTCTGGGCGACACCGGGTTCAAAGCGAACCGCGGTGCCCGCCGGAATGTGTAAGCGGTGCCCGTGCGCGGCTTCCCGGTCGAAGTCGAGTGCCGGGTTTGACTGGGGGAAGTGGACGTGACTGCCCACCTGCACCGGGCGGTCCCCGGTGTTGACGACGTCGAGCTCGATGACGGTCGCTCCCGCGTTGAGTTCGATAGCGTCTGCTGCGAAGAGGTATTCGCCAGGAATCATGTGGCTCATCCGATCGGGTGGTGCACGGTGACGAGCTTCGTGCCGTCAGGAAACGTTGCCTCCACCTGGACGTCCGGGATCATCTCGGGTACCCCGTCCATCACATCGTCACGCCCGAGAACTTCGCGGCCACTGGCCATCAATTCCGAGACGGTGCGGCCGTCACGGGCACCTTCGAGGAGATGATCGGTGATGATCGCGATCGCTTCGGGATGGTTGAGGCGCAGGCCTCGGGATTGGCGGCGGCGCGCCAATTCCGCCGCATACGAGATGAGCAGCCGTTCCTGCTCGTGCGGGGTCAATCGCATAGGGGGCGATCCTGCCATGATCCGGGCTGCCTGGCACTTTCACAGACGTTGCACAGGCCGTGGTGAGTTTTGCAGTGCGCTGTCGATCGCGAATGCAACAATCTCCCCGAGCTCGCTGTGTATGTGGAGTCGATCAGGAGGGTGCACATGCGGTATGGAATGACGTTGGGGTGCGTGGTGTCGGCCACGGTGCTGATGGCCGGGTGCACTCAACCCAGCGAGGGGATCAAGCCGGTGGCCGCGCCGTCCACCACTACGGCGGACATGCCGATGACTGCGGGCACCTCGGCGCCCCAGTCCGTCCCCACCACCACAAAGGCCCCCGCACCACCACCGCTGGTGGTCACCCCGGACAAGATCGAATCGATCCTGGGCTCGCGCGCCGACGTCGGAAAGGTTCTGGGCACCACGCTGGAGTTCGACCAAAACCGTTCGTCACCGCCGACAGACACGGTGACCGGCCCACCTGATTGCACGAACCTGGACCATCCACGGGCCGGGCAATTGGGGTCCGAATGGACCACCTACCGCTGGAATTACTACCGCGAGACCAAGGACCGAACCTCGTACATCGTCGGACAGGTGGCGGTTCTGTACCCCACACGCGAGGAGGCCGCCGCGGCGTTCGCGCAGGCATATCCGGCCTCAGCATTCAAGACCTGCCAGGGTGCGGAACTCACCGTGCTGGATCAGCACTGGAAGATCAGCAGCCTGGCGCCAACCTCTGCTACCTCGGCCACATGGGCTCAGTTGCAGACCACGGAGAGCTCGCCATGGCACTGCTTCTTCGATTTCCGCACCAAGAACAACGTGCTCTTCGGGGGGTATCTGTGCCAGTACGGCGACGGCGTTCCCGGCGTGACGACCATTACCGATCGGATCGCCGCATGGATCCCACAGTGAAAGGACCGACGGTGACTGGCGCATCGGTTTTCCGTAAGGCCACGATCGTGGCCTGTGCAGGAATTGTCGTGACGGGGTGTTCGTTCTTCGGCGGAAGCCAACAGGGCACGGCGACGTCCGGGCCTTCGGCAGCCTCGGGCGCCTCACAGACATCGGCGGCGGCCACAGCAGAGCTGATCAGCGCGGACAAGGCCAACTCGCTCATCCTTCCGAAGGAGGACGTGAGTCAGCTGGTCGGTTCCGATCTTGACTTCGAGGGAAAGTCCTCCAACCCGGGGAAGCCGACGATCGATGGCAAGGAGTCGTGCCGGTCGCTAGTCGCTCCTTTGACCTTGGGCCTCGGAGAATCGTGGACGACCTACCGCAATGTGTGGTCGCAGGAGGCCGAGAAAACATTTGACCATTGGGTGAGCCAACGCGTGGTGCTGTATCCCAAGGCAGATGCGGCAGCAGAGGCATTCGCCAGCCAATATCCGGCGGACATCCGCAGCTGCACGGGCGAGGAGCTCAAATCTGGTGAATCGTCGTGGCGGGAGACGGTCAAGGACGTGACCCCCAATCGGGCGCAGTGGGCCGACGAGTCCCTCGATAACGGTCAAACCAACGGATGGCGCTGCAGCGATGAAGCACGTGTTATCGACAATCTGCTGCTATCGGCGACCGTATGCCAGCGTGGCAACAGCGCGCCGGCAATGAAGGCGATCATCGACCGCATGGTAGCCAGCGCCACCAAATCGAAGTAGGCAGTCGATTTCGGCGCTCGTGTAACACTGGGCGCCAGCGATCCGATGTAGCCATGATTTGGGTCGATACGGGTCTGAAATCGGCAGGGAGGGACTTGGATGCGTCACGTGTTGGCTGTCGGATGGCTTGGCCTGGCAGCGATGCTCGCGGTGAGTTGTGGGACAGAGACCGGGGGCATCAAGCCGATACCGGTCGGTGCCACCGAGACATCGGCACCGGCCGATCATGGGCAGGACGGGGCGATCGCGAGCCCCAAGTCCAGTGCGCCACCGGTCACCACCTCGCTCGAACCGCCGGCACCGGTGATCGTCACGCCCGACAAGGCGGAATCGATCATCATCTCCGCCGACGATGTGGGCAGGCTGGTCGGATCCCCGCTGACGTACGAGTTCAAGTCCACTCGACCCAGCGATGCCTCCGCGACCGGTAAGTGTCAGGCACTCACCGGGCTGCGCAGCGAGAGCCTCGGTGACGAGTGGACCACCTACCGAGGCTCGCGTCTGCAGGAAACTCAGGATCGGTACGACCACATCGTCTGGCAGGCGGTGGTGCTGTTCCCCGATGCGAAGGCCGCTGCGAGCCAGCTGCAGGCCGCGTATCCCCCGTCGCTGGCATCGTGTGCGGACTCCCGCCAGACCGAGGGCGATATCGAATGGCGTATTGGCCCGTTCTCGAACAACGGCACCAGTGTGACGTGGGTGCGACAAGAGCTCAAGGACGGAAAACCGGCGGGGTGGCGGTGTTTCTACGACTATCGGGTCAAGAACAACGCGCTCTTCGGGAGCCTGTTGTGCCAGAACGGCAATGGCACTCCGATCGTCACCGCGATCGTGGACCGTATGGCCGAGTGGATTCCGGCATGATCGCGGCGAAGAACGTGAGAGGGGGCCTCATGACAGGCACAACAGGGCGGGCGGTGTTGTGTGCGACGGCGATCGCCGCGCTGGCGCTGTCCGGATGTTCCGGCCAGAAGGACGCGCCCGACGCGTCAACGTCTGCCAGCACGACGGCGTCGCGGACCGCACTCGCGCCGGCGCCGGCGCCGCCCAGTACCGGGCCCGCGGGTCTGACGGGGTGGCCGGGGCAGGACAAGGTCACCGAGGATGCCATGGTGGCGGCGTTGTTCACCGGCGAGGAGCTCGCCAAGGTCTTCGACACGGAAGTCGCCAAGACGAACAAGCGGGACAAGCCCTTCACGGCGGCCGAGTCTGATGATGCGAGTTGCAATGTGACGCAGGGGCTTACCGTCGAGTCGGTGGGCAAGGACTACGAGACCTTCCGCGGGACCGAGATGCTGCTCGGAGATGCCAAGAACCCCGACGCTCAGGTCTACCAAGGGATCGCGGCATACAAGGACAAGGACGCGGCGCAGGCGCAGTTCTCGACAGCAGCCGATGAGATCACCGAATGCGACGGAAAGACGTACAACTTCACCGATCCGGGCGGGCGGAAGGTGCCTGTGGCGGTGTCGGTCTCATCGTCAAACGCCAAGAAGGTGAATTGGGCCCTCACCTACGGGCCGAGCACGTATCGCTGCTTCGTGTCCTACAACGGTGTCGCGAATGTGATTGTTCAGACCCAGATTTGCGCGCGAAGCAACTCAAAGCAGCTGGTGCAGAAGATGGCCGACAGGATTGTCGACAAGCTGCAGCTGAGCTGACAAGCCACCTGGATCCCAGTGGGGACTGGATCCGGGCGGGGGGACGAGGATGGCGGCCCGACCATCGGGGGGCCGGCCGACATCTCTCGAGATGAGCTCGGGTGGGCGCGCGGGGGGTCGCGCCCACCCGAGTCTCACAAGTTCTGTAGGCGAACCTGCCCGCGTGCGATTGTCCGGTCCCCGTCGTCGGTGATGGTGACAAGCCACAGCTGCTGACGACGGCCTCGGTGTATCGGCGTGGATGTGGCGGTGAGTGTGCCCGATGAGATGGCGCGCAGGAAGTCGGTGTTGTTGTTGACGCCGACCACCGCGCTCTCCTCCCCCAACACGTTGGCGCGCCAGATGTACCCCGAGACGCTCGCCACGCTCTCGACCACCGAGCAGTACACGCCCCCGTGCACGATCCCGTTGGGTTGCAACAGGTTTTCGGTGATCGTCAGGCTGGCGGACACTCCCTCGGGTGTCAGCGAGGTGTATTCGAGCCCCACGAGCTTGTCGAAGGGCGCGGTGGGCATCTTGCTGAGGTGCTCCGGCGTGTCAGGCATTCGATGTTCATATCAGTGCGGCCTCCGCTAACGAAGAAGTGCCCCACCTGCCGAAGCAGGTGGGGCACTTCCTTCGAGTGGACCGGGGGTCTCTGCAGCCCTCAGGACTCCGGCGCGGTCCGGGTGTCTGGTCGCGCTGTAGCGCGTTCGACGGTTCCAAGGATAGGCAAGGCTGCCCTAAATTGCAAGCGCTTTGTGGCGAACCGGCAATCCGAGTGTCATGAAGCGGTCGAGGATCGCCTGTCCGCGCCGCATTCCATCGGTCTCGCTGGAGCGCGCGAGCAGCGGAACGTGCGTCGCCGCCCCCACCACTGTCGAGCCGACCAGCTGCCACATCTGCCCGATTTCCATTGTCCCGGAGCTGATCTGCGACAGTCGCGTAAACAAGGGCGCGAGTGCGCGATGGCATCGGTGTGCCGTCCACGCGGCGAGTGCTTCCTCGCTGGGGAAGACTACGACCTGTCCGCGGTCGCGGTCCGGGTCGTCGGGCAATACGCGCAGCGTCGGGTCCACGACCCCCGCCCAATCGATGCAGCCCTCGGAATCGAAGTAGACCCACAGGTTCCCCAGGCCCGGATCCCAGGCGCGGCCCTCCAGCACGACCAGGGCGACCAATCGGCCGACCACGGTGTGGACGAGAGCGTCCGCGAGCTGGTGGACGGCGACGGAATCGCTGCCGGTCTCCTCGATGGCGCGGGCGTACATCCGCTCAAGCCGGTCGGTGTTCAAGGCGCGCGCCAGCGGCCACCATCGGCGGCGGCCGACATCAGACATGACGGCGACGCCGTAGGCCCGCGGGCATTCCGGATACAGCTCGCGAAGCCGACTGCTCGATTCGTGCAGCGGCAGTGATTGGCGGATGGACATCCCGGCGATCAGCGGATCGTCGGCGATGAGACTCCTGGTCGAAGAGCATCGATCGATGGCCAGTGTCACAGTTGGCAGCCTCCCTTCACGTAGACAAGATAGGTAAGCCTAACCACATGTAGGATGACATCGCCAGGTGCGGGTGTTGTGACTGCTCTCACCGAAGCTCCTGATCATCGGGCCGTGTTGACGGATTTGGCCCACATGGTGAGACCGAATCGAGCGCTGGAACAAAGACCGAGCTATGGATCGTTGGCTGTCAGAAGAAGTACGACTGGATGTAGTACGGCATTGCGTCGGAGGTGAACGTAGAATGTTCGGAATGGCACGCCTGGGCGAACTTGAACGCGCGGTGATGGACCATCTGTGGTCCTCTCCCGAGCCCCAGACTGTCCGCCAGGTCCATGAGGCATTGTCGACGCGGCGTGACCTCGCCTATACGACCGTGATGACCGTGTTGCAACGTCTCGCCAAGAAAGATCTGGTGGTGCAGCACCGCGATGATCGCGCGCACCGCTACGCACCCGTGCACGGCCGCGACGAGCTTGTCGCGGGCCTGATGGTGGACGCGTTGGCGCAGGCCAACAACTCGGGTGCCCGCGAGGCCGCCTTGGTGCATTTCGTGGAGCGTGTTGGCCCTGATGAGGCCGATGCACTGCGCCGTGCCCTGGCCGAGCTCGAAGCCAAAGATCCATCTGCTGGCGGTCGCCCCACCGAGTAAGGGACACTAGGTATGTGTCCGCCCTGGCGTTCGCGATTCTCGCGCTGCTGCTGACCGGTCCCGTACCGGCGTTGCTCGCGCGTGCGCGCTGGCCATACCGCGCGCCACGTGCGGCGATGGTTCTGTGGCAGGCCATTGCCGCGGCCGCCGTTCTTTCCGCGTTCAGTTCCGGGCTTGCGATCGCGAGCAGACTTCTCGTGCCGGGGCCGGACGGCCACCCCACCGCCACGATCACCGGTGAAATCGACCGCCTCGGTTGGGGTTTGTGGCTGCTCTACGTCACGGTGTTCGCGATCACGATCCTCATCGGCATCCGGCTCATGGTGTCGGTGATCCGGGTGGGTGTACGTACCCGCCGCCGCCGCGCCCATCACCGGGCGGTCGTCGACCTGCTGGATCACAAGCGGTACTGCGAGAACTGGCGCGGGGGCTACGACATCCATCGCCGGCGTGACCACGATCTGCGGGTGCTGGAAGTCGATGAACCCCTGGCCTACTGCTTGCCAGGTGTGCGGAGCCGCGTGGTCGTCAGCGAGGGCACGCTGAGCACACTGGGACACAATGAGGTGACCGCGATCGTCGCGCACGAGCGCGCCCATCTGCGCGCGCGCCATGACCTCGTGTTAGAGGCTTTCACCGCCGTCCACGACGCGTTCCCGGTCATCGTGCGCAGCAAAAACGCGCTCGACGCGGTCAAACTGCTCGTCGAGTTGCTCGCCGACGATGCCGCGGTCCGGACGGCCGGCCCTACTCCCCTGGCCCGCGCACTCGTCGCGTGCGCGGGTGGCCCGACACCGGTCGGTGCGATGGCGGCCGGTGGCCCCACCACCCTGATCCGGGTCCGGCGCTTGGGCGGGAGCGGGAACAGCCTGGTCCTGTCGTGCGGCGCTTATGCGGCCGCTGCGGCCATACTGGTGGTGCCGACGTTGGCTGTGGTCATCCCATGGTTCACCGAACTTCAGCGCTTGTTCAGCAGTTAACCCGTGAGTAGGTGACCCGCGCTCGCGGGTCGAGAGTGACTGCGCGAGAATCGGCAATGAGCCGCTTGCGCGACGAGTGAACGGCTTTGGTGCGCAACAACGAAAGGATGTGCTGGTGACGGCTGCAGACGGCTCGGCGCAGGGAAAAGCTCAGATCGGCGTGACGGGGCTGGCCGTCATGGGATCGAATATCGCGCGGAACTTCGCACGGAACGGATACACCGTCGCCCTGCATAACCGATCGGTCGCGAAGACCGACGCGCTGTTGGCCGATCACGGGTCTGAGGGAAACTTCATTCGCAGCGAGACGGTCGAGGAGTTCGTCGCGGCCCTCGAGCGCCCGCGCCGCGTTTTGATCATGGTGAAGGCCGGTGATCCCACCGATGCCGTTATCGAAGAGCTCGCATCCGCGATGGAGCCCGGCGACATCATCATCGACGGCGGTAACGCCCTGTACACCGACACCATTCGCCGTGAGGCTGCGCTGGCCGCACGGGGGCTGCACTTTGTCGGCGCGGGAATTTCCGGTGGTGAGGAGGGCGCGCTGAATGGCCCCTCGATCATGCCCGGCGGCCCCGTCGAGTCCTACAAGGCGCTGGGTCCGCTGCTGGAATCCATTGCGGCACACGTCGATGGCACGCCCTGTTGCACGCATATCGGCCCGGACGGGTCGGGGCACTTCGTGAAAATGGTGCACAACGGCATCGAGTACTCCGATATGCAGCTGATCGGCGAGGCCTACCAACTGCTGCGCGATGCGCTGGGTATGTCGGCACCCGATATCGCCGAGGTCTTCACCGAGTGGAACAGCGGTGAGCTGGAGAGCTATCTCATCGAGATCACCGCCGATGTGCTGGCCCACACCGATGCCAAGACAGGACGGCCCTTGGTCGACGTCATCGTTGACGCCGCCGAGCAGAAGGGCACCGGTCGCTGGACCGTAAAGTCCGCCCTGGACCTCGGCGTACCGGTCACCGGAATCGCCGAGGCGGTCTTCGCCCGTGCCCTGTCCGGATCACGCCCCCAGCGTGCCGCCGCGGCCGGTTTCACCTCCGGATCGCTGGGCGAGAAGCCAAGCGATGCAAAGCAATTTGTCGATGATGTGCGACAGGCGCTGTACGCATCCAAGATCGTGGCGTACGCGCAGGGCTTCAACCAGATCGCCGCGGGGAGCGCCGAGTACGGCTGGAACGTCAAGCCGGGTGACCTGGCCACCATTTGGCGGGGTGGCTGCATCATCCGCGCCCAGTTCCTCAATCGCGTCAAGGACGCTTTTGCCGACGAGCCTGACCTGGCCACGCTGATCGCCGCCCCGTACTTCCGCGCCGCCGTCGAAAACGGCATCGACAGCTGGCGTCGCGTCGTGGTGACGGCGACGCAGCTGGGCATTCCGGTCCCGGGCTTCGCCTCGTCGCTGTCGTACTACGACGGTTTGCGCACCGATCGCCTGCCCGCTGCCCTCACTCAGGCACAGCGAGACTTCTTCGGTGCGCACACCTATGAGCGCGTGGACTCCCCCGGCAAGTTCCACACCCTCTGGAGCGGCGACCGTAGCGAGGTAGAGGCGTAAACCGGACGCCTCGGGAGGCATCTCGGGACGCATAAGGAAAGCGATACTGTGCAGTTTTTAGACGGGCAGCGGCCACCGTACGACCTCACCTACGACGATGTCTTCGTGGTACCGAACCACTCGGATGTCATCTCGCGGTTCGATGTCGACCTGACTACCGCGGACGGCACCGGCACCACGATCCCGATCGTGGTCGCCAACATGACGGCGGTGGCGGGGCGACGGATGGCCGAGACCGTCGCACGCCGTGGCGGAATCACCGTGCTGCCCCAGGATCTTCCGGTGCAGGCGGTCGCGCAGACGGTCGAGTTCATCAAGAGTCGCGATCTGATCTACGACACGCCGGTGACCCTGGCGCCTGATGACTCGGCGGGCGAGGCGGTGGCCTTGATCCACAAGCGCTCGCACGGGGCCGCGGTGGTGCTGGAGGACGGTAAGCCACGGGGGCTGGTCACCGAGGCCGCCTGTACTGGCATCGACCGGTTCACCCGCGTGCACGACATCGCGACCACCGACTTTGTCGCGGTGCCCACGGGGACCGATCCGCGGGCGATCTTCGATCGCCTGGCCGAGGCGCATGTGCCGGTGGCGGTTGTGACGCGCCCGGACGGAACCATGGCGGGGATCCTCACCCGTACCGGGGCGATCCGGGCCGGTTTGTACACACCAGCTGTGGATGCGAGCGGACGCCTGCGTATCGCCGGCGCGGTCGGTATCAACGGCGATGTCCGCGCCAAGGCAACGGCCTTGGCGCAGGCCGGCGTGGATCTCCTGGTCATCGACACCGCGCACGGACACCAGCAGAAGATGATCGAGGTGCTGGGATCGGTCGCGGAGCTGTCGCTGGGTGTGCCCATCGCCGCGGGCAATGTGGTGTCGGCGCAGGGCACCCGGGATCTGATCGGGGCCGGTGCGGACATCGTGAAGGTGGGCGTGGGCCCGGGCGCCATGTGCACCACCCGGATGATGACCGGCGTGGGTCGCCCTCAGCTGTCTGCCGTCATCGAATGTGCAGCGGCTGCACGCGAACTCGGTGCCCACGTGTGGGCCGACGGTGGGGTCCGGCATCCACGAGACGTCGCCCTGGCGCTCGCGGCGGGTGCTGCCAACGTGATGATCGGTTCCTGGTTCGCCGGCACGCACGAATCTCCCGGAGATCTGCAGCTTTCTCCCAGCGGCCGCCGCTACAAGGACAGCTTCGGGATGGCGTCCAAGCGTGCCGTGGCCGCCCGCACCGCCGGTGACAGCGCCTTCGACCAGGCGCGCAAGAGCCTTTTTGAGGAGGGCATTTCCACCTCGAAGATCGAGTTGGACCCGCAACGGCCCGGTGTTGAGGACCTCATCGACCACATCATCTCGGGCGTGCGCAGCACCTGCACGTATGTCGGTGCGCGCACGCTGGCCGAGCTGCACGAACGAGTGGTTCTGGGCGTCCAGTCGGCTGCCGGATTCGCCGAGGGGCGCCCGCTTCCCGAAGGTTGGTGACCGTCCTCCCCCGACGGTTGAGTACCTGCTGGCCACATGCACCGTTACCATGAGCCTCACGACGGTCACACCGTGTGATCTCTCAACCTAAGGGGCCAGCCAGCGGTGACGCTCTTATTCACCGGGCTGAGCTTGCTTGCGTTCGTCGCGCTGACCGCGGGGACGGCACTCTTCGTGGCCGCCGAGTTCTCCCTGACCGCGTTGGAGCGCAGCTCCATCGAGGCGCGTGCCAAGACCGGTGATAGCCGGGACAGGATGGTCAAACGGGCGCACAGCACGTTGTCCTTCCAGCTGTCGGGGGCCCAGCTCGGCATCACCATCACAACACTCGTGACCGGATATCTGGCCGAGCCGGTGATTGCGCGCCTGCTCACACAGGCGATCGGATACACCGGAGCGACGGTCAGCAGCGCGATATCGCTGGCGCTGGCGCTCGTCATCGCGACCTCGATATCGATGATCTTCGGTGAGCTGGTGCCCAAGAACTTCGCTTTGGCGCGCCCTATCTCGACGTCACGCGCCACCGCGGGGCCCATGGTGCTGTTCTCGGCGGTGTTCGCCTTCGCGATCCGCGCCTTGAACGGCATCGCCAACTGGGTGCTGCGGCGCATGGGAATTGAGCCCGCCGAGGAGCTGCGGTCAGCGCGTTCGCCCCAGGAGCTGGGGTCGCTGGTGCGCACCTCGGCCCGCAGCGGCGCGCTGGACGAAACCACCGCGGTGCTGGTGGACCGTTCGCTGCGGTTCGGGAGCCGCACCGCCGAGGAACTCATGACCCCGCGCACCGAGATCGAATCGCTGGAAGCGACGGACACGGTCGCCGACCTGATCGCCATCGCCGTCGACACGGGCTTCTCGCGGTTTCCGATCACCGAGGGTGATCTTGACGCGACGATCGGCATCGTTCACGTCAAGCAGATCTTCGAGGTGCCGCGGGATCGCCGTGCCACGACCACGCTGGCGAGTCTGGCCCGGCCAGTCGCGGTGGTGCCCTCGACTCTCGACGGCGACGCGGTCATGGAGCAGGTGCGGGCCAATGGCATGCAGACCGCGTTGGTGGTCGACGAGTACGGCGGCACCGCCGGGCTGGTGACGGTCGAGGACATGATCGAGGAGATCGTGGGCGATGTCCGGGACGAGCACGATGACGCAACGCCCGATGTGGTGTCCTCCGGGGGCGGTTGGGTGGTGTCGGGTCTGTTGCGCATCGACGAGGTCTCGGCGGCGACCGGTTACCGGGCCCCCGAGGGAGAGTACGAGACGATCGGCGGTCTGGTGCTCCAGGAGCTCGGTCACATCCCGACCGTCGGCGAGACCGTCGAATTGTCGGCGGTGGTGCCGGAACATCCGTTCGCTGAGCTGCCCCGCTGGCGGGCCCGGGTCGCGGGCATGGACGGTCGACGGATCGACCAGATCGAGCTCACCGAGCTGACTGACACCGACGCTCGGGGGAATGACCACGATGGGTAGCGACATACTCGGCGTACTACTCACCGCCGCATTGCTTTTGGCGAACGCGTTTTTCGTCGGTGCCGAATTCGCCCTCATCTCCGCCCGCAGGGATCGGCTCGAGGCACTGGCGGAGGCGGGCAAGAAGCGCGCGGTGACGGTGATGATGGCCGGCCAGAAGCTGTCGCTGATGCTCGCCGGCGCCCAGCTCGGCATCACGATCTGTTCAATCTTGTTGGGCCGCATCGGGGAGCCCGCCGTAGCGCACCTTCTGGAACGTCCTTTCGGGCTGTTGGGCACCCCCTCGGCGGTGACGCACACCGTCGCGTTCGTCATCTCGCTGTCGATCGTGGTGCTGTTACACGTGCTGCTCGGTGAAATGGTGCCCAAGAACATCGCCATCGCCGGTCCAGAATCCGCCGCCATGCTTCTGATTCCGCCCTACCTGGTCTACATCCGGCTGGCGCGGCCCCTGATCGCCTTCTACAACTGGTGCGCCAACACCGCGTTGCGGATCATCAAGGTCCCGGTGAAGGACGAGCTTGAGGTCACGGTATCCACCGTGGAACTTTCGGAAATGATCGCGGAGTCGCTGTCCGAGGGGCTGCTTGACGAGGAAGAACACACCCGGTTGCGGCGCGCGCTGCAGATCCAGCACCGGGTGGTCGCGGACGTGGTGGTGCCCGCTAACCAGATTCGATCGATCGTCGTATCGGGCTCGGCGCAGGCGCCTTCGGTGACCGCTGTGGAGCGGGTCGTGGCCGAAACTGGTTACTCACGATTCCCAGTCATTGGACCCCACGGGGATTACCTCGGCTATCTGCACATAAAGGACGTCTTGACCATGGGGGACGATCCGGAGGCGACCATCGACCCCGCGTTCATTCGGCCCCTGCCGCGGTTGCACGGTTCGGTTCCGCTACCGGAGGCGCTGTCGACATTGCGTCGTAGCAACAGTCATCTGGCACTCATGTCAACCACCGACGGCAGCGTAGTGGGCCTGGTCACCCTGGAGGATCTGGTGGAGGATCTCGTCGGCACCGTGCGTGACGGAACTCACCGCATATAGCGCGGTTTCGGGGTTGATGGCTACCAATGAGTAGGATCATTGTTCACCGATTCGCACGAGCGTCCGGTCCCAGACCCACAAACAACACAGAGGAGTTGCGATGAGTGATCGCGTCGATGTGGGCAACCTGCGCGTGGCGCGGGTGCTATACGACTTCATCACCAATGAGGCCCTCCCGGGCACCGGTGTGGATGCCGACGCTTTCTGGGCTGGGGTCGACAAAGTAGTCACCGATTTGGCTCCGCGGAACCGAGAGCTCCTCGACCGGCGCGACGACCTGCAAACTCAGATTGATCGCTGGCACCGGCAGCGCGCCATCGAGCCGTTGGATCCGTCGGAGTACCGGGAGTTCCTCACCGAGATCGGATACCTGGTTCCGGAGCCTGAGGATTTCACCATCACCACCGCCAACGTGGACGACGAGATCACCACGACGGCAGGGCCGCAGCTGGTTGTTCCGATCTTGAACGCGCGCTTCGCGCTCAACGCCGCCAATGCACGCTGGGGCTCCCTCTACGACGCGCTGTACGGCACCGACGTCATTCCGGAAACTGACGGGGCCGAGAAGGGCTCGTCGTACAACAGGGTCCGCGGCGACAAGGTCATCGCGTACGCGCGCGAGGTGCTCGATGGTGCGGCGCCGCTGGCGGCCGGCTCGTGGAAAGACGCCGTCGGCCTGAAGATCGACGACGGCCAACTGCTCATCGATTTCGGCGACGAACTCTCCACGGGGCTGCAGAACCCCGACCAGTTCGTGGGCTACACCGGCAAGCTCGGTAAGCCGCAGTGGTCGGTGCTGCTCATCAATCATGGCCTGCACATCGAGGTTCTGATCGACCCCGACTCCCCTGTCGGATCCACCGATAAGGCCGGCATCAAGGATGTCGTGCTGGAATCGGCGATCACCACGATCATGGACTTCGAGGACTCGGTGGCCGCCGTGGACGCCGAGGACAAGGTGCTCGGGTACCGAAACTGGCTGGGACTCAACAAGGGAGACCTGTCCGAGGATGTTTCCAAGGGCGGCAAGACCTTCACCCGGGTGCTCAACGAGGATCGCGTGTTCAACACCCCGGACGGCAAGGGTGAGCTGACTCTGCCGGGCCGCAGCCTGCTGTTCGTCCGCAACGTCGGCCACCTGATGACCAATGACGCCATCGTGGACGCCGCGGGCAACGAGATGCCCGAAGGCATCCAGGACGCGCTCTTCACCAGCCTCATCGCCATTCATGGCCTGCGTTCCGGCAAGAAGAACGGTCCGCTGAAGAACAGCCGTACCGGATCCGTCTACATCGTGAAGCCCAAGATGCACGGGCCCGAGGAAGTGGCCTTCACCGCCGAGCTGTTCGGCCGCGTCGAAGAGGTGCTCGGACTTCCGCATGCCACCCTCAAGGTCGGCATCATGGACGAGGAGCGCCGCACCACCATCAACCTGAAGGCTGCCATCAAGGCCGCTTCCGATCGCGTGGTGTTCATCAACACCGGCTTCCTGGACCGCACCGGCGACGAGATCCACACCTCGATGGAAGCCGGTCCGATGTGCCGCAAGGCCGTCATGAAGTCGCAGCCGTGGATCCTGGCCTACGAGGATCACAACGTCGACACCGGGCTGGGTGCCGGTTTGGCCGGTAAGGCACAGATCGGCAAGGGCATGTGGGCCATGCCCGACCTGATGGCGGACATGGTCGCGCAGAAGATCGCGCAGCCGCGCGCGGGAGCCACCACAGCGTGGGTGCCGTCCCCCACCGCCGCGACCCTGCACGCGCTGCACTATCACCAGGTTGACGTCAAGGCGGTGGACCAGGAGCTCGCCGGTAAACACCGCGCGGAACTGGAGTCTTTGCTCACCATCCCGTTGGCCGAATCGCGTCACGACTGGACCGCTGAGGACATCCGCGAGGAAATCGACAACAACTGCCAGTCGATCCTGGGCTACGTGGTGCGCTGGATCGACCACGGAGTCGGCTGTTCCAAGGTTCCGGACATCCACGACGTGGCGCTCATGGAGGACCGCGCTACCTTGCGTATCTCCAGCCAGCTGCTGGCCAACTGGCTGCGGCACGATGTCATCACCGAGGACGAGGTGGTCGAGGGTCTTCAGCGGATGGCACCGGTTGTCGATCGGCAGAACGCCGGCGACAAGGACTACCGTCCGATGGCTCCGGACTTCGACAGCAACATTGCCTTCGAGGCCGCCAAGGAGCTCATCCTGGAGGGTAAGGATCAGCCGAACGGGTACACCGAGCCGATCCTGCACCGGCGCCGTCGCGAGTACAAGGCCGCGGCGGCCAAGTAGCGGATGGCCGTCGGGCGTGCCTTTACCTCGTGGTGCAGGGTACGTCTCCGTGTCTATTTGGACGCGGTTTGGTTGCGCGCACCGTGGTATCGGCGGTCAGGGACAGTAGACTCGGGCCGACGCGCAGCGGGGGGTCGTACTCAACCGCTGGACAAGTATTTAGACACGATCAGAAGGGTCGCGACAACACATGGGCAGGCACAGCGCATCTGGGTCGGGTAGCCCAAACGATCGGGACGACAACGACGATTGGGACGCGGACTCCGAGCCGGTGTCCGAGTCGAGCTCCGGTTCGGAGTTCGACACAGGCAGCTGGCAGCGGTCGCACCGCAGCGGTGGTAGCAACTGGGGCGTCAGCAAGGGGCTGGTCGGCGTCGTGGCGGCGGTGCTTGTGGTGGCCGTGTCCATCGGACTGTGGTGGTACTTCGACAGGCGGACGACCGACAACCAAGCGGAGGCCTCCGCGACCTGCGTGCACGGAAACAACGCCATCGCCGTGGTTGCCGATCCGTCCATCGCGGACCGGATTGGCGAGTTATCCGAACGGTTCAACCAGAAGCACGAGGTGATCGGCGACTACTGCTTCACCGTCGCGGTGCGCCCGGCAGATACGACCAACGTGATCAAGGGGCTGACGGGTCAGTGGCCCGCCGAGCTCGGAGCGCAGCCGGCGCTGTGGATTCCGGGGAGCTCGATCTCCTCGGCACGGCTGAAGGCGGCTTCGAAGACCAACATCGTGAGCGACAGCCGGTCGTTGGTCAGTACGCCGATCGTGATTGCGACCACCCCACGGCTGCGCCAGGCCATTCCTGCCGATAAGAGCTGGGCGGATCTGCCTGCGCTGCAGAACGTTCCGAACTCGCTGGACGGTTTCGGCCTTCCCGGTTGGGGCTCGTTGCGATTGGCGCTGCCCTCGAGCGGTAACGCCGATGCAGCCCAGCTGGCCGCGGAAGCGGTGGCAGCCGCCAGTGTTCGTCCCGGCGATTCGGCTGAGCTCGGTGCCGGTGCGGCCGCGTCGTTGGCCGCGACGGCTCCCAAGCTGCCCGCCAACAATCTCTCCGATGCCCTGGGTGCGCTGCTTGACGGTGGCGAGCAGCCCGGTGCCGCGGTGCACTCGGTGGTCACCACCGAGCAGCAGCTCTACGCCCGTACCCGCAGCAACGGTGATGCCAAGAAGGTCGTCGCCGCATGGTTGCCCGCCGGGGCTACTCCGATTGCCGACTACCCCACGGTGCAGCTGGACGGTGCGTGGCTGTCCGAGGAGCAGCACACCGCGGCAAGCCAATTCGCGCGTTTCCTGGGCGATAAGGATCAGCTCAAGGATCTCGCGGCCGCTGGTTTCCGCGCCGAGGGTGCAGACCTGCCCAGTAGCGATGTGGTGAGCTTCGCGAAGATCGAGAAGCCGCTGACCATCGAGGACAAGGTTCGTGTCGCGCTGGCCGATGGCACGTCAACGGGTGCAGGGGCGACCACCATCATGTTGGATTCCTCGTTGTCCTCCGAGGGCGTGAAGTTGTCCGATGTGACTGGGGCGCTTGCCAACCGCATACGCACCGTTGCCCCGGGCTCTGGTGTGGGGCTCTGGACGTATGACGGCAAGGAAGGCAACACCGTCGTTCGATTGGGTGCTGCCTCCGACGATGTCGAGGGCGTGCCCAGGTCGCAGAGTGTGGCCGACGCGTTGACGGCGCTGCAGCCGACCGCCAATGGTGCGGTGGCATTCACCACGTTGCGCAACGTGTACCAGGAAGCGGTCAACAGCTTCCGCCCGAATCAAGTCAACTCGGTACTCATCGTGGCGGGTCACTCGCACACCGATCAGAGCCTGGACAGTGCAGGCCTCATCGACACGATCAACCGCCAGAAGGATCCGGCGCGGCCGGTGCGCATCAATGTGATCGACTTCGGCAACGACTCCGATCAGCAGACCTGGCAGGCGCTCGCTCAGCAGACCGGTGGTGCCTACCAGAACCTGACGGCCTCGAACAGCCCGGAGCTGGCCGCGGCCATCACGCGCTTCGTGTCCTAACCGCGAGCAGCCCCCCGCACGCGGGGGGCTGCTCGGGGCGGCATCGCTACTCGGCGAAGGCCTCGATCGGTGGGCAGGAGCACACTAGATTGCGATCGCCGTAAGCACCGTCGATGCGACGCACCGGCGGCCACACCTTGGGGCGGAACCCCTTTCCGAGCGGGTACGCCGCCTCGGTCCGGCCGTACGGATGATTCCACTCGTCGGCGGTAAGTGATTCGGCGGTGTGCGGCGCGCCGCGCAGCGGGTTGTCGTCCACCGGCCACACCCCGGAGCCGACCTTGTCGATCTCGGCCTTGATCGCGATCATCGCCTCACAGAAGGCGTCCACCTCGGCCAGGCTCTCGCTCTCGGTGGGCTCCACCATGAGCGTGCCGGCCACCGGGAAGCTCATCGTCGGTGCGTGGAAGCCGTAGTCGGCCAGGCGCTTAGCCACATCGTCGACGGTCACGCCGGTGTTCTTGGTGATATCCCGCAAGTCCAAGATGCACTCGTGGGCCACCATGCCACTATCGCCGGTGTAGAGCACCGGGTAGTACTCGTCGAGACGGCGCGCCAGGTAGTTGGCCGAGGCAATCGCAGTCAGCGACGCCGCCCGCAGCCCGTCGGGTCCCATCATCCGGATGTAGGCCCAGGTGATCGGCAGGATCGACGCCGAACCATAGGGCGCCGAGGACACCGGAGGTCCGGACGGCAGTTCGTCGGCGTACGGATGCCCAGGCAGGTACTGCGCGAGGTGGCTGCGCACCGCGACGGGTCCGACGCCGGGCCCACCGCCGCCATGAGGGATGCAGAAGGTCTTATGCAGGTTCAAGTGGCTGACATCGCCGCCGAAGCGCCCGGGACGGGCAAGTCCCACAAGGGCGTTCAGGTTCGCGCCGTCGACGTACACCTGTCCCCCGGCGTCATGCACGGCCGCACAGATGTCGGCAATGTCGTGCTCGTAGACACCGTGGGTGGACGGGTAGGTGATCATGATCGCTGCCAGCGTGCTGGCATTCGCCGCAATCTTGGCCCGCAGGTCGTCCAGGTCGACATCGCCGTTCTCTCGGCAGGCCACCACCACGACGCGCATACCCGCCAAGGCGGCAGAGGCGGCGTTGGTGCCATGCGCGCTCGACGGGATCAGGCACACCTCACGCGCACTTTCGCCGCGGTCGATGTGGTACTGGCGGATGGCCAGCAGCCCCGCGTACTCGCCCTGCGATCCCGCGTTGGGCTGCAGGCTCACGTTGTCATACCCGGTGATATCGGACAGCCAGCCTTCGAGATCGGCGATCAGCGTGCGCAGGCCGCGAGAATCGCCCGCCGGGGCAAACGGATGCTGAGTGGCGAACTGCGGCCAGGTGATGGGCTCCATCTCGGCGGCCGCGTTGAGCTTCATGGTGCAGGATCCGAGCGGAATCATGCTGCGGTCCAACGCAATATCCTTGTCCGACAGCGCGCGCAGGTAGCGCATCATGTCGGTCTCGCTGTGATAGCGATTGAATGCCGGGTGGGTCAGGTAATCGGAGTCTCGGGTCGCGATATCCGCGGGGCGCGGGGCCTCCAGGGTGCCCTCGAACATGTCGGTCCCGAATGCCCGCAGCACCGCCACGAGGTGCGGCAGGGTGGTCGCCTCGTCACAGGCGATCGAGACGTGGTCGCCGTCGGGACTCCAGATGTTGACACCTTCGGCCTTGGCGGCCGCCTGGATCTCCGCGGCCTTGCCGGGGACGTGCACCAGCACTGTGTCGAAGAAGTGGTCGTGCACCACGGTGTAGCCGCCGCGAGTCAGCCCCGAGGCCAGCAGCTGCGCGTTGCGGTGCACCCGGGTGGCGATGCTGCGCAACCCTTCCGGGCCGTGGTAGCTCGCGTACATGGCGGCCATCACGGCCAGCAGCACCTGTGCGGTACAGATGTTGCTGGTCGCCTTGTCGCGGCGGATGTGCTGTTCGCGAGTCTGCAGCGAGAGCCGGTATGCGGGTGCGCCGTCGGCGTCCACCGACACACCGACGAGGCGCCCGGGGAGCTGCCGGGCGTGCGCCGTGTGTACCGCGAGGTACCCGGCATGGGGGCCACCGAATCCCATGGGGACACCAAAGCGTTGAGTGGTGCCGAAGGCGACGTCGGCACCGATGTCGCCGGGTGGGGCGATGAGGGTGAGGGCCAGCAGGTCGGCGCCGACAGCCACCAGTGCGCCGCGCTGATGGGCCTCGGAGATGACCGAAGTCCAGTCACGCACCAACCCGGAGGCGCCGGGCAACTGCACGATCACTCCGAAGAACTCGCCATCGGGTAGTCCCTGGGTGAGATCGGCGGTCACCACCTCAATGCCGAGCGGTTCGGCGCGGGTGGCGATGACGGCCGCGGTCTGCCCGTACACGTCGGCGTCGACAATCAGACGGTTGGACCCGGACTTCACGGCGCGATGCATGAGCGTCATCGCCTCGGCCGCGGCCGTACCCTCGTCGAGCATCGAGGCATTCGCGATATCGAGGCCGGTGAGCTCGGCGACCATGGTTTGGAAGTTCAGCAGCGCCTCAAGGCGTCCCTGACTGATCTCCGGCTGGTACGGCGTGTACGCGGTGTACCAGGCCGGGTTTTCCAGGATGTTCCGGCGAAGCACCGGTGGTGTCAGCGTGTCGAAGTAGCCCTGTCCGATCATCGACACGGCAATCGTGTTCTGGCTGGCGAGCTTCCGCAGTGCGTCCAGAGCCTCGTGCTCGGATGCTGCTGCCGGGAGCGCGTCCAGGCCGGCGGCGAGGCCGCCGTGTTGCTCATCCAGGATGCTGGCCGGAACGGCCTTCGCGGCGAGCTCATCGAGGCTGGCCACGCCGATGGTGGCAAGCATGGTGTCGATATCAGCAGCGGTGGGACCGATATGGCGATCGGCGAAAGACATGACACTCCCGGAGGGCCGAGTCACGCGACAGGCACGCGACGGCGTCTCCCCTCCCTCTGTCATCAACCCGATACGGGCGCCTGAGAGATTCGGTCGTCTCACCAGGCGGATTCGCGGGGTGAGAGCCTTTCCCCGTCGGCGGGCGATCTGATCGAAAGATCGGATCACCGCTTTTCAGAGGCATCGGGGCCGAGAGCGGTTCGGGGGCCTGAGAGATTGGCGGAGAGGTGTTGCTCCTTCGGCGGCCATGACTGGCGGTCATGACACTCTCCCGCCCACGGGCGATGCTTGACCAGTTTACGCGAGTTAACCCTCTGGTCCAGACCGCCGAGCGAGTGGGCCGGATCAGCCGATTTTGCGGGCGCGATCCTTGCGACGGGAGGCCAGCTCGTCCTCGGGTGCCTCGATGGCCTCGCCGCCGTCGGCGCGCTCCCCCGGGAACTCGGCGATGGCGCCGGTCAGCTCGCGCATGGCACCGCTGACCGCGATGCCGAATACGCCCTGTCCGCCCTGCAACAGGTCGACGACCTCTTCGGCGGAGGTGCATTCATAGACCGTGGTGCCGTCCGAGAACAGCGTGATGTTCGCGAGATCCTCGACCCCCCGCTGACGCAGGTGTTCGACGGCTACCCGGATGTTCTGCAGTGAGATTCCGGTGTCCAGCAGTCGCTTGACGATCTTGAGGACCAGGATGTCTTTGAAGGAGTACAGGCGCTGGCTGCCGGAGCCCGCCGCGCCGCGGATCGAGGGAACCACCAGTGAGGTGCGCGCCCAGTAGTCCAGCTGGCGGTACGTGATGCCGGCAACCTGGCAGGCACTGGGTCCGCGGTAGCCAACGAGCTGGTCGGGAACGGAGTCATCCGGGAAGAGACCCGGCTGGACAGGTCCGTCAGACGCGGATGACTCGGCGGAACCCGCCGCGCTCCCATCCAGCGTCATGTCCAGCTGCCCCTGCTGCGGCTGTTCGACCACTTCTGCTCCCTCTCGCCGATCGCTTCGCCGGCTCTCGTGGCGCGGTTCCCTGAGAAACCTCGAGGAACCGAGTCCGCCGGTAGTGCGTTCGTCCAAGCACGAATTCTCCGAGCATACGCTCCTTGCGCTGCCCCGTGCCGGCCGCTGAGTCAAATTATGGCCTCCGGGAAATCACGGTCAACGCGACGCGCCCGGGTCGAGACTGTAAAGGTCAGGTTGAGACTTACTCGTTACTTAAGGCCCTGTTTACGGGCCTTCTGTGGCCTTGAAGTCGTCGGGCGACACGCTGTCGAGGAACTCCTTGAACTTCTCGACCTCGTCTTCTCGCAGCGCTCCGCCGGAGTCCTCGTCGTCCTCGTCGGGAATGATCAGGCCCGCCTCGGCCAGTACGGCTTCCTCGACGTAGATCGGAACCCCTACGCGCAGCGCGATTGCCACCGAATCGGACGGCCGTGCCGACACCCGGATATCACTGTCGAAAACAAGGTCCGCGTAGAACGTGCCTTCTTGCAAATCCACGATCCGTACTTCCTTGAGTGAATGCCCAAGGGCGACAATGAGATCGCGGATCAGGTCATGGGTGAGCGGCCGCGCCGGCTCCACCCCCTGTTGTTCCAGGGCAATGGCCGCAGCCTCGGACTGACCGATCCAAATCGGCAGGTATCGATCGCCGGCGGATTCCCGCAGCAACAACACCGGCTGGTTCTGGGGCTGCTCCACGCGGATTCCCACGACTCGAACTTCGCTCATCGTGCCCTCCAACACCAGTACTTCTGTCGTACCGCGAGTCTAGTCCTCAGCGATCGAGGACGCCGCGCACCGCGGACTTGATCATCGCACCGTGGAGCGCGATCGACAGCGCCGCCACCTCCCGGATCAGGTCATCGGCGCGGTCGCGGGCTCCTGCCTTGTTGGCCTTAACGGTCGGGCCCACGATCTGGGCAATCAAATCAGTCTCGCGATCAACCGCCGATCGGAAGGTGCGCAAGTGCCGCGGCTCGACACCGTAGTCGGCCAGCTCGGCGGCGCACTGAACGATCAGAACCGTGTATTCGTCGAAAAAACCGCCTGGGCCCGAGGTGATGATTCCCGCCCTAATGAGCGAGGTCAGCAGCACCTCATCCGCGCCGGAACGCGACAGCAGATCCTCGCGGCTGAGCCGGGTGGGACGTACCGATGGAAATCCTTGACGGGCAACACTGTTGGTTTCATCACCATCGGTGATCGCGAACAGCCGAGGGCCGCCGCTGAAACCCCCCACATCGGGCAGCGCGCCGTCGGGCTGGGCGTCGAGCTGCTCCTTGATCACCTTTAACGGCAGGTAGTGATCGCGCTGGGCGGTCAGGATGAACCGGAGCCGCTCGGCGTCATAGGCCGAAAACCGGCGATACCCCGACGCGCTACGCGACGGGGTAACCAGGCCCTCCGATTCGAGGAATCGAATCTTCGAGATCGTGACGTCCGGAAACTCCGGACGCAACAGGTCGAGTACCGACCCAATCGACATTCCGGTGAGAGCCGGCCGGTCGGGAGCTGTCACTGGCCACCCGGGGCGGTGTCATCGCCGGCCGACTTCGGCCCGGTCAGGAAGACCAGACGGAACTTTCCGATCTGCACTTCGTCGCCATTGGCGAGAACCGCCGAATCCACGGGCTCGCGGTTGACATAGGTCCCGTTGAGGCTGCCCACGTCGACGACCTGGAATTCGCCACTGTCAAGCCGGAATTCGGCGTGACGACGGCTTACGGTGACGTCATCGAGGAAGATGTCGCTGTCCGGGTGCCGTCCGGCCGATGTGGTCGCCTGATCGAGCAAAAATCGCGATCCCGCGTTGGGTCCGCGCTTGACCACCAACAGTGCCGAACCGGCGGGCAATCCCTCGACACCCGACACGTCGGTAGCGGCCTGCGCGGGCGCTTCCAGCTCCGTCGCGAAATCGGCGCGGAACACCGAGGTCGTCTCCGCGGTGACCTCGCCTGACGTGTCGTCCTTGTCGTTATCGGTCACCATCGCTCCTTCTTCCTCGCCCCTGGAGGATTCGATTGTCAGTGCGGATCTCGCTGAGCTTGATGCTCTTCGCGACCCTCATCTGCCCTCATGCTCTTCGCGGCGAGCGCTCATCGCCGCTCATTTCCGACCGTACCGTCTGACCGCCCGTAACGGGCCACCTCTGCCGTATCGGCCAGTGGTCCACCCGAAATAGTGGTCGTCGGACCGGTTGGAGAACTGGTGCCCTCCTAATCGGTGGCGTCACCATATCCCGATGCGTCTAAGAGGTCATTAAGAGCGGCGTCGAGGTCTGCCGCGCTGGTGGCTTCAAGATCGACCAACCATCCCTCGCCGTACGGGTCGGAATTGACCAGCTGCGGGTTGGAATCCAAATCGCCATTTGCGCCAACAACTTTCGCGGTGATCGGCGCGAACAGGTCAGATACCGACTTGGTGGACTCCACCTCGCCGAACGTGGCGCCGGCGGTCAGGTCCGAGCCCACGTCCGGCAGCTGGACGAACACCACATCGCCGAGCTGTGACTGTGCGTAGTCGGTGATCCCGATACGCACGGTGCGCTCACCCGTGCGCCGCACCCATTCGTGTTCCTCGGTGTAGTGCAGGTCGGCAGGAATTTCGGTCACGGTGAATCATCCTTGCTCTCGGTCAGTGGTCTGCGTAGTCGCTGGGCCCGGAGGGCTACTTGCCGGGCTGAGCGTATTGGCGCGGTTTCGGTTCCCGCAAGGTGGTGATGTCTACGCGTGTCGGCTGGTCGATGGTAACGCCACCGCCCACTCGCGACACGGTGTCGACGGCGCCACCGGGAATGTTCATCGCCGCCGCGAGTGTCGGCGGATCGCCTATCGCCAGAACCGAATACGGAGGCGCCAGGAGCGTGCCGTCGACGGTGAGCTGTCCTGGGGTCCCGGTTACCCACGAATCGGCCCCGATGCGCACCGATTGGTCGCCCGACTTGATCTCGATCGCCTCCGCACCGGCCGCCCGCAGCTCGTTGATGATGTCGAGGAGCGCTTCTGGTCCGAGGCCCTGCCCGGGATCGTTGATGGTGAGGACGACACCCGGTCCGGTGGCACCGACTGTCCCCACCATGATGGACAGCGCCGACAGCCGAGCCTTGGCGTCATTGATCACTGCCTGATTGCCGGTTCCACTGGCGCGCATGGTGATAAGGCTCTGCTGCAGGTCTGCGATCTCCTTGTTCAGGCTGGCGTCGCGCTGCTGCAGCGAGTCGAGCAGCACCAGCAGGTCAGCGGGCCGCGCGGTATCCAGGCCATCGCCGGATTCGGTTTGGCGAACCTGAGTGGTGATCGCCAGCCCCAGCAGTGCGCACAGCGCGACACCCAGCACTCCGAAGGTGACTTGAGTGCGGGTCGGCGGCCGGCGCGTCTTGGGCATCTCGTGCTTGCCGGGGTGCGGCTCGTGCTGGGAATCGGTCATCGGCTTACGCCCCAAACAACCTGCGCCGCAGGGCGGCAGCGTTGCCGAAGATGCGAATGCCGAGAACGACGATGATGGCGGTGGACAGCTGCGTGCCGACCCCGAGCTGGTCGCCCACGAACACGATCAGCGCCGCTACCAGCACGTTGAACACGAAGGAGACCACGAACACCTTCGAATCGAATATCTGGTCCAAATAGGCCCGTGCGCCGCCGAAAAGCGCATCGAGCGCCGCCACCACCGCGATCGGCAAGTACGGGGCGACGGCGTCGGGCACGTTCGGATGAAACACCAGCCCCAAAACCACGCCGATCACCAGCGCGACAATGCCGATCATCGTCTACTTCCTCTCCTCGTCACGGTCCGGGTCATGTCATCGGGCTCCTACTGGAGTTTCCTTGGCGTACTTCACGTCCCGATTAGCCGCCGGGGCCAGTTGGACGTCCTCCTGGGTGCCGAGGGTGAGCCGGATGCCATAGGACTTCTGGAGAAGCCGCATCCTGGCCATGCCCGGACTGCGCTCGAACGAGGATTTCATCGTGTTAGCGGGACCAACGGCGACGATGCGGTACGGCGAGCTGATGGGCTGATTGTCGACCAGGATCGCTCCCCCGGCCTGACGCATCGTCACGTTGGGGCCGATACGAACGTCCGAGACCGAAATCGCCTCTGCACCACTGGTCCACAGCGAGTTCACGACAAGCTGCATATCGCGGTCGAGAATAACTTGTTGGCTGCGCGGGATACGTTCCTTCGAGACGTCCGAAAGATCGCCGGTGCTGCCCGGGTCGGCCAACGTGACGATCAGCGCGGGTCCACGCACCGGGGTGCTTGCCGCCGCAAGACCCAACTGGTCCAACCGATTCAGCAGCTCCTTGCCCTGCTCGTTGCCTTCCAGCTGGCTGCGCCGAGCGCCGGCCACCTCCGCCGACAACTGATCGCGGGTTGACTCCAGTGCTCCGGAATCGCGCTGTTCACTGCGGATACTTGCCAGCAGTCCCTGCTTCTCCTGCATGACGCCGGGCGCTATGCGGGTGGTCTGCGCGACGGCCGCCGCGAAGACTGCGGCGGTGGCGATGGCAGCGACTGCCTGCCAACCCCATTCGGCCAGGCGTGAGCGCGGCGCAGCTCCGGCGCGGCGTGCGGCGGCCGCCTCGGTGTATCCGGCGTCGAGATGATCGGAGAGCAGTGTGCGCAAGAGCGAGGGCACCGGATTGCGCTTGGGCCGGTTTGCACTGTGATGGCCCAGACCTTCCTCGGGTTCGAAACCACCCATGAGATGTGGCCCATTGCCATGTATCGGGTCGTCGGTACTCATGTCAGGTGCTGACCTTTGGCAGCTGCCGGACCACCATCACTATCTGTGCGATGTAGAGCACGAACGTCCACAGGTACATGCCCAGCCCCCAGATCAGGAACGCCCAGCCGCAGGGGCCGATTATCCTGCCCCACAGCGAGTCCCATTCGCCGATGAGGATCAGCGGGAACGCCGACATCAATGCGAAGGTCGCGGCCTTGCCGATGTAGATGACCGGCAACGCCTCGATTCCACGGCGGCGCACGATGGGCAGTCCAAGGGTGAGAATCAGGTCGCGGGCCAGCAGGGTGAGGACGATCCACCACGGCACGATGTCCCGGATGGCGAACGCGATGGGGGTGGTCACCATGTACAGCCTGTCGGCGGCCGGGTCCAGGAGCGTGCCCAGGTGTGACGACTGATTCATCAGCCGGGCAATCTTGCCGTCGGCCCAGTCGGTGAAGCCGCTCAGCATCAAAATGGCGACGGCCCAGCCGTCGGCGTGCTTCACCAGCAGCAGGTACAGGAACAACGGGATGAACGCGAGCCGAATAACGCTCAGCACGTTGGGGACCGTCAGTATCCGGTCATCTCCGGGAGGCGGCTCATGGGGAGCTGAAGCTCTTCGCGCAAGCGGCTCATCGGTTCCCATCCGGCCAGCCTCTCATATTCGCGGAGCGATACCCCACGTAAACAGGCGGCTTGTCGTCAGCTGAAGACCCCCGGCAAGTTCAGAATCGAGAGGCTGTCGTTCTTACGCGGGTCGTCGTGGATCATGTACGTCCACGTCGAGGTCGGCCGGGCAAGCTTCGATAGATCCAATCCCTGTTCCTCGTCAACCAGATTCGCGGTTTCGAAGGTCTGCTGCGCGGCCTCCACGGCGTCGGCCGCCAGTGAGGCGAAGGCGTCTACGGCGAGCCGGTGGAACTCGTCGATCGGATTCTGCCGCCCGAGCGCACGCAGGTGGATGCTCTCTCGTACGTCCGAGAGGTAGGCCAGATGGTCCGCCCAACCACGGTCAAGGTGATAGAGCATGATCTGCCGCGAGATGCGCTCCAACCGCTCTTCGGAAAGTTCCTCCGCCAGCTCGTCATAGCGCTCAGCGGAACGCTCCTTGAGCTCTTTGCGGGCGGTATCGGTGCGCAACAGGGTGTCGCGACGGTCCGAGATGATGGCACGCTGCTGGGCGATCAGCTGGTTGTAACGCCAGGTGTTGGCATGCAGATCGAGCATCGCGCCCTCGGCGACCCGCTGGGCGTGGTCGAGCAGACCGCCGGCCTTGGTGCTGACGATCTGCCCGTCGTCATCGGTCTCGGTAGGGAGCTTGGCCGAATCAAGGTATGCCACAACAACCTCGTCCTCCCAGCTGGAGAAGAAGACCGACGAACCCGGGTCGCCCTGGCGCCCGGCGCGCCCGCGCAGCTGGTTGTCGAGCCGTTCGGTGCGGTGTCGTCCGGTGCCGACGACATGCAGCCCGCCAACTTCCACGACGGCGTCGTAGTCGGTCTCCTCGGAACCGCCCAGCCGGATATCGGTGCCGCGGCCGGCCATCTGAGTGGACACCGTGACAGTCTTGAGCGCCCCGGCCTCGGCGATGACGCGGGCCTCCTCGGCGTCGTTCTTGGCGTTCAGCACGACGGCAGGAACGCCCGAACGCACCAAGCGGTGGTGCAGCGCCTCAGATTCGGCGACATCGTGCGTGCCGACGAGCACCGGCTGGCCGGTGGCGTGGATCTCGGCGATATGCGCGACGATGGCGTCGTTCTTGCTCGCCTCGGTGATGTACACGCGGTCGGGCTGGTCCTCGCGAATGTTTGGGGTGTTGGGCGGGATCGGTGAGACGCCCAGCTTGTAGAACTGCCGAAGCTGTTCACCTGCCGCGAGCGCCGTACCGGTCATGCCGCATACGCGCGGGTACCTGTTGATGAGGGCCTGCACGGTGATGGTGTCGAGAACTTCACCGGTGTCGGTGGTTTCGATGCCTTCTTTGGCTTCGACCGCGGCCTGTAAGCCGTCGGGCCAGCGCTGCAGGGCCGCGATGCGGCCCCGTGAGGAGTTGATGAGGTGCACGGCGCCATCGCGCACGATGTAGTGCACGTCGCGCTCCAGGAGAACGTGGGCGTGCAGGGCAACGTTGACCTCGGTGAGGGTTGTCCCGACATTCTGCTCGGAGTAGAGGTCGATGTTCCCCAGACGCTTCTCCAGCCTCCGGGCGCCGGTATCGGTGAGGAAGATGTTGCGGCGATCGTTATCGGCCTCGTAGTCCTCTCCGGCGGTCAGCTCGCGTACCGCTTCGATGACCTCGGAGCTCGGGGCTTCGCGGTGGCTGGTGCCGGCCAGTACCAGCGGCACCAGGGCCTCATCGACCAGCACCGAGTCGGCCTCGTCGACGACCGCGACGTCGGGACTCGGTGACACCAGGTCGTCGACGTCGATCGCCAACTGGTCGCGCAGCACGTCGAAGCCGATTTCGTTAACTGACCCGTAGGTGACGTCAGAGGCGTAGGCCTTCCGGCGTTCGTCGGCGGTCGATTCCTCGGTGATCCATCCGACCGTCAGCCCGAGGCGCTCCAGGAACGGCCCCATCCATTCGGCGTCGCGCCGGGCCAGGTAGTCGTTGACCGAGATGACATGCACGCTGCGCCCGCCGAGCGCGTAGGCGGCGGCGGTGATCGCACCGGTGAGGGTCTTGCCCTCGCCTGTCGCCATTTCGATGACGTCGCCGTCGAGCATGCGCAATGCGCCCAGCAGCTGAACGTCGAACGGTCGTTCTTCGATAGTGCGTTCGGCGGCCTCACGGACGATCGCCAGGAACTGGCCGATGTCCTTGGATTCGATGCCCTCGGCCAGGTCGAGCTTCTTGGCCGCCTTGGTGAGCTGCTCGTCGGTGAGGTCCTTGGCCTTCTCGTCGTACTTCTTCGAGGCGTCCACGAGGTCCAGCGACTGGCTCTGGTTCTTGTCGGTGGCGGCACCGAGGAGCTTCCAGAACTTCCCGGTGAACCGTGAGGCGGTGTTCGACTTGCGCACATGCACACGGTACGTCAGGGAGCTAGGAGCGCCGTCGGTGCCGCGAACTCGACGATCACCGAATCGGCTACCGCCCGAAATATCGAGTTGGAGGTCGGGCCGGCCACAGATGGCACTGCCGTGGCCGCATCGTGGCGCCCCGGCGTGAACCTCGAGGTGCGCAGCACGTGTCTGGCGGAGTACTTAGGCCCGGCCAGGCCTAGTACTCCGCCAGATCCTCGTGAATCGGCGCTCGGGTGCCGAGCCGGCTACCGGGCTAGTTGCCTGCCAGCAGGCCCTTGGCGATATGGGTGATCTGAACTTCGTTGCTGCCGGCATAGATCATGAGCGACTTGGCGTCGCGCGCCAGCTGTTCGACCCGGTACTCCGTCATGTAGCCGTTGCCGCCGAAGAGCTGCACGGCGTCCATCGCGACGTCGGTGGCGGCCTCCGAGCAGTAGAGCTTGATGGCCGAGGCCTCCGCCAGCGAGGGCGTCTTGTTCTCCGACAAGCTCTCGATGGCGTGGAACAGCATGTTCCGCACGTTGAGCCGGGCCACTTCCATCTTCGCCAGCTTGAGCTGGATCAGCTGGAACTGCGCGATTTCCTTGCCCCACAGGGTGCGCGTCTTGGCGTAGTCCAGCGAGAGCCGCAGGCACTCCTCGATGACGCCGAGAGCGAGCGCTGCCACCCCGATGCGTTCCATCGAGAAGTTGGCCCGGGCGCTATCGCGCCCGTCGCCCTGGTCGTTGGTCTCCGATTCGCCCAGGAGCCGGTCCCTGCCGAGACGGACATTCTCGAAGAACAGTTGCCCGGTACGTGAGCTGTGGATGCCCATCTTGCGGAACGGCTTTGACTGTACAAAGCCTTCCATTCCCTTGTCGAGGACGAAGGTCAGCACCGTGCGGTCGCGCTTGTCGACCGACGGGTCCTTTTCGTCCAGCTTGGCGTAGACCACGATGACATCGGCATCGGGCCCGTTGGTGATGAAGGTCTTCTGCCCGTTGAGGATGTAGTCCTCGCCGTCGCGGGTGACATACGTCTTCATTCCGCCGAACGCATCAGAGCCCGAGTCGGGTTCGGTGATGGCCCACGCGCCCACCTTCTCGTAGGTGACCAGCTCCGGCAGCCACCGCTCCATCTGTGCGGCGGTGCCGCGGGAGGCGATCGTCGGCACGGTCAGACCCATGCTCACGCCCATGCCCGTCACCAAACCCATACAGACGCGGGAGATTTCACTGGTGAGTACGAATCCCATGCCGGCCGACCCGCCGGCGAGCCCCATGACTCCCCCACCATCGGACTTCTTGGAGTCCTCCGGCGGCTCTCCGGCCGCTAGCGCGGCCTCCCGGGTCTTCTTCTTCTCGATCTGCTTCTGTAGCGCCTCTTTGGCAAGAGCGTCGATACCAAAGGTGGCGAACATCTTCCGGATGATGGGGTACGGCTCCATCTCGCCGGACTCCAGCGCGTCGACGTGAGGTCTGACCTCCTTGTCGATGAACTGGCGCACGGCGTCACGCACCGCGAGGTCAATCGGTGACCAGTCGAGCATGTGTCCTGCTTTCTTCGGTGAAAGTGATCGACATCAGTGGGCCCGGCACATGGGCTCGTTAGCCGAGCTCCTTGGCCAGCAATTCCTTGAGTCGGGCCACGGAGTTTTCGAGCTCCTCCTGCACTGCCTTGTCGATGGCCGTGCCGATCGCTCCGGTGAGCATCTGCCCGGTGAAGGACGAGTCCACGTTCACTCTGGTGTTGTCCGCGTCGATTTCCTCGACGCTTGACTTGATGATGGCCTCGACGCCTGCCATGCCCGTGCCGCCCAGCTTGAAGGCACCCTTCTTGGCGGACAGCACCTCGTCGGCCGGGGTGAACTCCTGCACGGTCCATTCGACCGTGTTGGCCATGCCCATCAGGGTGACGATTTCGGAGAACTTGGTGCCGACCTTGATGTCCTCAATTGCGGGGACATCGCCCTTGAATCCGGTGTGGATGGTCATCCACTCGTCGTATTTGTTGAGGTCCGGCAACACGGACCAGAGCTTGTCGATGCTGTACGGGAGATCAATGCTGGAGTGCAGCTCGGACATGGGCGAAAGACTCCTTTGTCAGTGGTCTGGCACGGATGATGCCAACAGTTCCGAACGTAACATACATACCCTCGTGTATGTAAGATGCAATTACCGCAGATCTCGCACGGCGGACTGCCTAAATGCAGGGTGTACGACGGTCAAATACCGACAGGCCTGTGGGCACCTGAGCCCGATTCGGTGGCTACCGATCGGTAGCCCAGCGCACGTTACATACAACTGTGCTCGTATGTATTACAGTGGCGCTCATGACCACCCCCGAGGGCGCGGGCAACGATGCGGCGCCCCTCGCTGCCGGAATGTCCGAGAACGGGAGACAACAGCCCGTCGTCCCGGAATCTACCTCGGAACCACCCGCCGCGGCGGTGAATTCGCCGCCGAAGAGCGGGGCGATCGATATCGAGATCACACGCCCGCGGGTCAGACTGAATCCCCCGCCATTTCGGGTGGAGGCCGGGAGGTTTGGCGTCGTTGTCGCCCGGCTCGCTGGATCGGGAGCGCGCCTGCTGACCAAACCCCGGCGCGGAAGAACACTTGAAGTACGGGCCGCCCATGAGCTGCGCCGCACCTTCGCACTCATGGGCCCCACCTATGTGAAGCTCGGCCAGCTCATCGCCTCATCCCCCGGCGTGTTCCCGGAAACGTTGTCCAATGAGTTCCGCACGCTTCTCGACAGGGTTCCGCCCGCGTCCCCGGAGTTGATTCGCCAATCGCTGCGTGATCAGTTGGGTGCTGATCCCGCAACAATATTCGCGACATTCGACGACCATCCGTTTGCCTCTGCGTCAATCGCCCAGGTCCACCACGCGACGCTCAAATCGGGTGAGCGGGTGGTGGTGAAGATTCAGCGGCCGAAGATCCGCACCAGGTTGGCCGCCGACGTTCGGATCATCGGGCGTCTCGCCCGCTTGATCGTCAAGACCGATCTGGGACGTGCCAGCAATGCGCCCGAAATCGTTGAGGACTTTGAGCAGAACCTCAACGAGGAACTTGATTTCGCCGCCGAAGGGCACGCCATGGAGCAGTGGATTGCGAGCCTGGCGGACACCGAGTATGGCGATAAGGTGCGTGTTCCCAAGGTTTTCTGGGAGTACACCACCGAACGTGTGCTAACGATGGAGTACGTCGAAGGCATCAGGATCGACAACGTCGGCGAGCTTTCCGCGGCCGGATTCGACGGAGTCGGATTGGTCAAGGCCATCGTCTATTCACTGTTCGAGACCGGATTTCACAAGGGGCTCTTCCACGGTGATCTGCACGCGGGCAACTTGCTGGTGGACTCGAACGGGCGAATCGTGTTCCTGGACTTTGGGATCGTCGGGCGTATCGATGAACGTAGCCGCAAGATCTTCACCGAGATCATGGTCGACCTGTTTGTGAAGAATGATCATGCTGCGGTCAGTCGCGGTATCTACAAGCTCGGCGCCATCGGAGATCGGGGGAAGGCCGTCGACTCCACCACTGCCGCCAAGACGATCTCCGATTTCACTAATCCCCTACAGCAAGCCAAGCTTTCGGCGATCTCGTACGGCCAGCTCGGCAAGCAGCTGGCGGTGATGGCCAAGGAATACGACGTGCGGCTTCCGCGGGAGCTGGTGCTGATCTCCAAGCAACTTCTGTACGTGGAGCGCTACATGAAGCTGCTGGCGCCGGACTGGGCCCTGCTTTCGGATCCGTCGTTCATCGGGTACTTCGGGAACATGGTCATCCAGGCCGAGCAGTCACGCATGGAGGAAGCGGCAGCGCGAGAGTCGAAGTAGATCAGTCGGAAAGACTGAGCTTTCCGGGGTCTATTGTGCGCAACGCGGAGTCGAGCGGCGCACCGACTGTCGGCGACTCGACGATGTTCAGCAGCATCGCCTTGGCGCGTCCCCAACGTTGATCGCGAACTTCTTGCGGTGCCGTCATGCTGTTGACCAAGATTCCGCGAACAGCGTCCATCGCGGTGAGCGTGATGTTGCGAATGACACGCAACTCCTCGGCGGTCTGGCTTACTGACTGGCCGAGCGTTGAGAATTGTTGCATGACAATGAATTCAAACTGGTCCATCTGCGCGGACAATTCGGGATCGGTGCGTGCGGCGATCCACAGTTCCATGGTGGCGACGAACATCGACCCCTGATGCATCCTCCAGAGCGCATCCAGGCAGCGGCTGATGAAATCGGTGTCGCTCTCGCGGTCCAGCGCTATGAGCTCGGAGAGGATTTCCTGGCCCTGTTTGAACGCCAGGTGCCGCACCGATTCTCCGAGAAGTTCGGATTTCGACTGGAAATGGTGCACCAGTGCGCCGCGGGTGACGCCGGCGCGCTGTGCCACACGGGTGGTCGTGGTGCCCGCGTATCCGTAATTGACGAGGCAGTCCACGGTGGCGTCAAGGAGCCTGCTCCGCATGGCGGCGCTGCGTTCCTCCTGGGTCCTTCGCCCGGAGCGATGATTGCGGGCGGCAGACCGAGCGGGACTTCCAGCGGTGCGTGTCATTCTTCGGGCCCGCCCTTGCTGTCCTCGATTTCTTCCCGGGCCTGCTGGTACTCCGATATTAAGGCGCCGAAGTAAGTGAGGATTTCCGGGTCGCCCACCGGCTGCCATTCGGGCGCAAGCAGTTTGGTGTATCGCTCGACGTAGAGTAGTTGCTTGCCCACCAGGATGAATTCCTTGGGAAGGATGGCGTCATGCTCGCGACCCAGTGCGGTGAGCTGTCGTCCGATCGTGCCGTAGGAAATCTTCCCCAATGAGGTGCCCATGGGGCGGGTGACTTTTCGTAGCGATGCGGCGACCTTGGCGGGATCGGCGCCGGGGTCGATGGCGCCCAGTTTGATCAGTGTCCGCGCGGCCGCCTCGTCATCGGGCTCGATGATGAGGGCGCCGATCAGCTCACGCAACGTCTTGCGGGTCCGCTGATCGAGACGGCCGACAATTCCAAAGTCCAGGAATACGATTCGCCCTTGCGGGTCCACCATCAGGTTTCCGGCGTGCAGATCGCCATGGAAGGTGCCCGCGGCGAACGCCGAGTCGAAAAGGGTGAGCATGAGGGTCTTGACCACTTCGGGGCCGTCGAATCCGGCCGCGCGAATCTCATCCGCGTTGTCGATCCGGATGCCCTCGACATACTCCATGGTGAGCACCTTGTCGGTACACAGCTCCGAATAGAGTTGGGGCACTCGCACCTTCGGTGCGTACTTGGAGCCGGCAAGGCCAGCGGTCCAGTCACGCATGGCCCGTGCTTCCAGGGTGAAATCGAGTTCCTCGGCGAGGTTGGCCTCGAAATCTTGCATCACCTCGTAGATGTTCGACATCCGGCCCATCTCGGTGAGTTCCAGGCCCCGGGCGATTTGCTTGAGGATCTGCAGATCGGCGGCGAGTCGGGTACGGATCGCGGGGCGCTGGATCTTGACGACGACCGCGGTGCCGTCCTTGAGCGTCGCCTTGTGCACCTGAGCGATCGAGGCTGAAGCGAAAGGAACCTCATCGAATGAGGCGAATACATTCTCGGGTGGTGCGCCGAGCTCGGCGGTAAGCATGGAACGGATGGTCTGTGGATTCGCCGGCGGCACCTGATCGAGCAGCGACCGAAACTCCGCGGAGAGGTCTTCGGGAAACATCCCCGGAGATGACGCGATGAGCTGTCCGAACTTGACGTAGGCGGGGCCTAGTTCGGCAAAAGACCGGCGCATTTCCTTGGCGACGACTTGACGCAGGTCGCGCTCCGTGGGGCGTTGGCTCAGGATTCGTGATCCCGCCTTGAGGAGCTGTCCTGCCGTCGCGGCCAGCCGATCGAACTGAATCTCAGCGGAAACCGGGTCGAGCTTCCGGGGCCGCCGCGGCTGATCGGATGTATCGCTCACCGCGACTCCCTTCGTCCTCACCTCATCGTCGCTATCGGTGAGACATTACCGACAATCCGGTATGTATGTTAATCAAATGCGGTGAGTGTCGAGTGCGGACGAACGAGGAAGGGCCTAGCGGTTCAGGGCGCGTTCGACCTGGGCGATCCGGTCGTCGGCGAAGTCCAGCACGATCTTCGTGGGGTAGAGCGCAACCTTAAGTACGCGAATGAGCGGGTTGACGACGTCGATGAGGGTCTCAAGACTCGTCATCGTGTTAGCCAGGGTTGAGGTGGTCTTGGCGAGATCGTTCAAGGTGAGGTTAAGCGAGTCCAGGGAGTCGTCCAGTCGCTCCAGACTGGAGTCCAGGTGGTCGAGCATTGAACCCACTCGGTCGGTGAGGTCGTGCACCTCGACGGCCATCGATTCGATGTGGCCGACGGTGCCGTCGATGTTGAGCGCGACGTTGGCCAGCTTGCGGATCTTGCGGGCCGGTGCGGGCCGATTCCCGTTACTGGTATAGACCTCCGCCATTGGAGTCACCTTTCCGTTGCGCCCAGCCTAAGTGACGGTTCCACGGTCGCCCACCGGCTACCCCGTCGAGCGAGCATTTGATGCACTTTTGTGACCGGTCTCACATAGCACGCCACGTCTACTCAACGGGCAGATACCCGTGCTGACGCGTGCGAACCCGCTCGCCGTCCGAAGAATGAAGCTTCGCCGAGCCTCGTTCCGCTGCTGTAACCCTTGCCGTCCTGAGCAATGTTCGACGCGCTGGCGCCCGCCGCGTAGAGACCCGATATCGCCTCACCGGCCGCGGTGAGCACACGGCCATCCGCGTCCGTGCGAAGACCGCCGAGCGTGAACCCCGCATAAATCGCCTTGCCGAGGGTCAGGTCGAACGCACCCCAGGGGCCGGTTCCCTGCGCGGCAAGGTATTTCGGGTGTTTATGGAAGTCCGGGTCCTCTCCCCTGTCAGCATGCTCGTTGTACCGCTGCAACGTCTTCTCCAGGTTTCCCGCCGGGATGCCCAGCGCCTCTTCCATTTCCGCGATGGTCTCCCATCCGTCGATGAATGGCGTCAACGGCAGCGTCGGTCGGTCCATGTGTTCGGAATCGATGATCAGGTATGCCGCACTGTCGGGCTGGTCCATCACGAATCCAGAGGTCCGGGAGTGGTAGGAATCCTCGGCGACGAACCGTTCACCGTTCTTGTTGACGATAATTCCGGTGAGTAGACCCGATGGCGGGTAGACCGGCGCAGTCACGAAGATCTGGTTCATGTTGCGGGTATCGGCGCCCGCGGAGACCCCGAGCCTGATGCCCAGCCCGTCGTCGTAGGTGCTGCCGAGTACGAACGGTTTCTCGGCGAGCTTGGGGGTGTATTCGGCCACCATGGCGGGGTTCATCACGAATCCTCCCGCCGCGATGATCACCGACTTGGCCCGTATCGCACCGGTTTCGGCGAAATGCTTCCAGGTCGCGCCGACCACCGCGCCCGCCTCATCGAGGATGAGCGCCGTGGCCCCGGTCTCGTAGCGAATGGGCACACCGAGTTCGCCGGCACGCTGGGCAAGAAGGTCCACGACCATGCCCGCACCACCGGTGTCGCCGGGTTTGGGGACCTTGTGCCCGCGCGGCGCGGGGACCGCTTGGTCTCGGTAGGGCCACACCAGCTCGTTCCCCGTGAACATCAGCCCCTCGGTGTTGGGCTGGATGACAGCCTTCTCCGGGTAGAAGCTGCGTTCGAACTGAAAACCCAGTGCCTCAAGCCAATTGAAATGCTCGACGCTCCCGTCACAGTACAACCGGATCTTCTCCGGATCAGGATCCGGCGATACCGCCATGAGGTACTTGTACATCTCGTCGGCGCTATCGGCGTGTCCGGTGGCCTCTTGAACGGCCGTGCCGCCGCCCAGGTAGAAGTGCCCGCCGGCCATCGCGGTGGTTCCGCCCGCGGAGGCGGCACGTTCGAGTGCAAGCACCTGCGCACCGGCCTCGGCGGCCGAGACGGCGGCACATCCACCGCCCATGCCAAAGCCGATGACGAGCACTTCTACCTCGTCAGACCACTCGGTGATGTCCTGGACCGCTACGGTTTCCGGTATCGCTGCGCTCATGCCTGCTCACTCTTGATGTAGTCGTAGAACGCCCGGATCTCGGGCGGGACGAAGGCCAGTTCCATGTACGGCAAGGCGGCCGCGGGTGCCGAGAGGTAGGCAAAGCGCATACCGCCGGGCATCACGCCGTCCTGTACCACTTCCATGCCGCGTGCCGTCGCGTGAGCGAGTGCCGCGTCCAGGTCGGCTGGCTCCATGCATACGTGGTGCAGTCCCGCGGGATGCCGTTCCAGAAACTCGGTATAGATACTCGTCCCGCTGACCGGCCGGATCAGTTCGAGTTGCATGTCGTCGAGGTAGCTCAGCGCGATGGTCGCGGTGAAGTCGGCCGGCGCACCGCGATAGGTGCACGAGTCGGGGCCGAAGTGCACATCTGGAATTCGTGTCCATTTCTTGACCCCGAATACGGCACTGAGCATGCCTTCCGTGGCGTCGAGATCATCAGTAACCCAAGCAATTTGGGTGACGCGTCCAAATCCAGAAACATCCGGCGGCATTGCCGATGTGGTCATGGGCCGATAGTAGCGTCCGCTGTGGCGCCGACCACTTCAGCCCGCGGTATAGGCCTGCGTGGTGCGATCAGCCATGCCCCGGGCCTGCGCCGGGTCCATGCCGGAGGCGACGGCCGCCTCGTACCACCGTTCGCTGGATCCGGCCATGAACGCACGCCCCTCATCGCCCGCCGCCCACGCCGCTCCCTCATCGGGAGTTATCCGATCATCGGGCGACGCGATGTATCCGGCCAGGCCGAGAAGCCCGGAATCCCAACCGACTCCGACAGCTCCGGGACCGAACTGCAACCAGTGCTCATCATCGTCGTTGATATCGGAGATGTGTTCGAGAGTGAAGGTGGCCCGGTCGCCGGACTCGGGCGTGATTGTCACCTCGATCCAGCTGGTGACTCCCATGGCTTCCCAGGACGCACTGAACGAATGAGGTGCATCGCACGCTAGCACTGTTCCAGATGCGTTGCCCTCCAAGGAGTAATGACCCCCCAGACATAGGTCCCCGGTGATCGGCAGGAACCAGCGCGGGATGCGTTCGACATTGGTACAGGCATCCCATAGGTTCTCGGCATCGGTGTCGTAGGTCTGGCTGACGGTCACGACGCG
>NZ_MAEY01000024.1:0-4687 GCF_002013745.1 Mycobacterium sp. D16Q16 | reverse complement strand
ACGGCGTTGAGCTGGTGTTCGACGTCTATCACGAGGCACTCTCCTTGGGCGTGGTGGTTGTGCGGCGTTGACGCCTGCCGCGAGCGATTTCGGTGCCGAGTGCGTCCAGATGTGGAGTCCAGTTGCGGCGAAAGGTATCCAGCCAGCGATCCACCTCGCGCAGCGGCGCGGTGTCCACGCTGTAGAGACGGCGGGTTCCCTCGGTGCGAACTGTCGCGAATCCGTTGTCGCGCAATACCTTCAGGTGTTGCGATACGGCGGGCTGACTAATCGCGAATTCCGAGCGGATTACCTCGGCGACAGCACCGGAGGTCATCTCCCCCGCGTGAATCAGCTCCAGAATGCGGCGGCGCACCGGGTCCCCGAGGATGTCGAAGGCGTGCACACCGCGATATTAGAAGGTTCTACTTATATAAGTCAAGCATGAAATACTAACCCCAGGTGAGCGGATCGAGCTGCAGGTAGAACTCCAATCGATCAGGGTCCGCAGGTGTTCCGTAGCTGTTCAGGAACCGTGCGCGCGCCGTGCCGGCGCGGGTGTCTTCGGGCCAGGTCTCGCGGGAAGTGGCGAAGAGCAGCGCGAGATCCGCATGTCGGTCGGCCAGCCCAAGTCTGCCGAGGTCGATGAGTCCGGCCACCGAGAAATCTGCCGGAACGATGAGGATGTTCGGCAGGCACAGGTCACCGTGGCACACCACCAGGTCACCGGGTTCCTGGGCAAAGCGTTCAGGAAGCTGGCCGGTGACGCGGGCCAGGAGCTCGGCCGCAGGAACCGCACGATCCCGGTCGGGCAGGAAGTCCGGGTTGACGGCGTCGCGGGCCACCACGTCACGCGCCAGCGCCATGGTGGCGGCGAGATCCCGCGTGAAGGGACAGTCGGCTGTCGGTATCGCGTGCAGCCGCCGCACCGTATCGGCGATGGCAGGCCATGCCCTGTCCAGGTCCTCCGCGTGGAGCTGATCGGCCGGTATGCCCTCGACCGCCGCGGTGACCAGCACCGGACCGCCGGCCCCTGTGGTCCAGTCGAGAACGGTCGGGCCCGGGACATCTTGAGCACTAAGCCATTCGATGCGATCTCGTTCGTCCTCGAGGCTGTCGCCGCCCACTTTCGCGTAGCGCGAGCCCTCGGGCGACCGGTAGACCAAGGCTCCGGACTCCCCCGTCGTGACGGGCATCCAGGCCGAGAGGTCGATCAAACGCCCGTCCAGGCCGAATCGAGTCGGTGTGCGACATCGATCGTGCGAGCCGCCATGGCCTTGGGGTTGTCGACCTCATTGGCGACGTATTTGGCGATGAACCGGCTGATGAGCTGGTCAACCCCCGCCAAAATGCGTAGCAGCTCCCCACGGATGGTGGTCGAGGACACGTCGACTGTGATGTCCGAGGGGCCGGGCGGCGCGACATCGATGATCAGCTGCAACGGCGCGGCGGCGCGGGCGGTCGCCTTGAGGTTGATGTTGCCCGCGACGTTGAACCGGCTCTTGTCGAGCTTCAGGTCGATCAAGAGATCGATGGCCAGCGGCACCTGGATGTCGAAGGTGATGATCTCCCCGCCGTTCCGGGTGACGATCGGGTCCAGGATCTGGACCTTCGCGGTAACCTTCGCGATTTTGCCAGGCCCTTGGGCCATCGGGCCGACCTCGAACGGCTCGCCGGCGATCGACGCGACCGCGGCCTTTACCCGGGCTTCGCTGACGGCTATCTCGAAGAACGCCCTGCCGAACTCCTCGTAGGAGAGGTACTGGTGGACACTTGCCTCGCTATCCATAGTGAGAGATACCGTCTCATGGACGGGGCCGGAAGTGTGAACTGTCGGGCTGTCCGTGTGTCAGAAACCCCGAATGCCCGACGATCGAAACGATCGTCGCATCAGTAGCAAACATGTGATGGATGTTACGTTGCACGTAGGTGGTCAGATAACACATGGGCGGCTATATGCGGCATACGCAGGCACCGCCCCTGTTGGCCAGGACCTGACTGGGCCTAGTCACGGTGGCTCTGAGCGAGCTCGCCGGTGGTGATGGCCCGGCGGACGTTGGCCCTTCGTTCTTCGATCGTGCGGCCAAACTCCTGCATGAGCAAGGGGTTGCGGTGTACCAGTGTCTCGACCTGCTCCCGCTCAATCTGCAGGACGGCGACCTCACCGACCGCGTACGCGCAAGCGGCTGATATGCCGCACAACACTTCTGCCGTCACACCCCGAACAAACGGGGTGCGACGGCAGAAGTGCGTGCCGTGTCTTAGAGGATGTAGAGCATCTCCTGGTAGGTCGGCAGTGGCCAGAGATCGTCGGCCACTATCCCCTCGAGAACGTCGGCGGCGGCACGCACCGCATCCATCGCCGGCAGCAGGCTCTGGGCGTGCTCTGCCTCCTCCAGCGCGGTGGTCGCGAAGTCACTCTCGACTCCCTTTCTGAGATCGGCGAGCGCGTTGATCAGATCAGAGATGGGAGCCGACACGTCCTCCAACAAGGTGGTGCTGGGTTCAACCCCGGCGGCCTTCAGCGCGGCGACATTCTGGGCGATCTCGGTCTGGTAGCGCACAGCCGCGGGGAGCACCACCGTCGAACCCAGTTCCAAGGACAGCTTCGCCTCGACGTGAATGGTCAGCGCGTACTGCTCGAGGCCGATCTCGTAACGGCTGTGCATCTCCCGGTCGTTGAAGACCTTGTACTTGTCGAACAGCTCGAGGGCGTCCGGCTTGATCAGCTCGGGCAGTGCGTCCAAGGTGGTCTTCAGGTTCGGCAGGCCGCGAACGGCCGCCTCGGTCTGCCACTCCTCGGAGTAGCCGTCGCCGTTGAACACCACCGCACCGTGTTCGGTGATGATGTCGGTGAGGAGCTGCTGAACGGCCTTGTCGAAGTCCGTGCCGTCGGCGACCTCCTTCTCCAGGACGGTGGCGATGTAGTCGAGCGATTCGGCCATGATCGTGTTGATCGTGACCATCGGCGCTGCCACGGTCTGCATCGATCCCGGTGCGCGGAACTCGAAGCGGTTGCCGGTGAAGGCGAACGGGCTGGTGCGGTTGCGGTCGCCTGGATCGGTGGGCAGGACTGGGAGGGTGTCGACGCCGATAATCATGCTGCCCTTGCCTTTTGACGAGGTTGCCGCACCCTTGGCAATCTGCTCGAACACATCTGCTAGCTGATCGCCGAGGAAAATCGAGATGATGGCAGGCGGGGCCTCATTAGCGCCGAGGCGGTGATCGTTGGTGGCTGAAGCCACTGAAACCCGGAGCAGCCCACCGAATTTGTGCACGGCCCGGATCACCGCAGCGCAGAAGACCAGGAACTGTGCATTCTCATGCGGTGTATCGCCCGGCACCAGCAGGCTGCCGAACTGCGAGTTCCCCAGCGAGAAGTTGACGTGTTTGCCCGAACCGTTGACTCCGGCAAAGGGCTTCTCGTGGAACAAACACTCCATGCCGTGCTTCTTGGCGATCGTCTTGAACGTCGTCATGAGCAGCTGCTGATGGTCCGAGGCGATATTGGCGCGCTCGAACATCGGGGCGATCTCGAACTGGCCGGGCGCGACCTCGTTGTGCCGGGTCTTGGCCGGGATACCGAGTTTGAACAGTTCACGCTCGGTATCCATCATGAAACCGAGAACACGCTCGGGCACCGCACCGAAGTAGTGGTCGTCGAACTCCTGGCCCTTCGGCGGCTTGGCGCCGAACAACGTGCGACCGGCGTTGATCAGGTCGGGGCGAGCCAGGAAGAAGTGGCGGTCCACCAGAAAGTACTCCTGCTCCGGACCGCAGAAGGACACGATGTGATCGAAGCTGCTGTGGCCGAACAGTTTCAGGATGCGCTCGGCGTGCTCGCCCATCGCCTGCTGACTGCGCAGCAGCGGGGTCTTGTGGTCGAGAGCCTCACCGGTCATCGACACGAACACGGTCGGGATGCACAAAGTATTGCCATTGGGGTTTTCGAGGATGTATGCGGGGCTGGTGACGTCCCAGCCGGTGTATCCCCGCGCCTCGAAGGTGTTGCGCAGCCCGCCGCTGGGGAAACTGGACGCATCCGGCTCGCCCTGGATCAGGGTCTTGCCCGCGAACTCGGCCAGAGTCGCACCGTCGCTGACAGGTTCGAGGAAGCTGTCGTGCTTCTCCGCGGTCAGACCGGTCAACGGGTAGAAGACGTGCGCGTAGTGCGTCGCACCCTTCTCCAGTGCCCAGTCCTTCATCGCCGACGCGACGGCATCGGCGACGGCCGGGTCCAGCTTGGCGCCCTGCTCGATTGTGGCGGTCACCGACTTGTAGACCGACTTGGGAAGCCGCTGTTGCATCACGGCCTTGCTAAAGACGTTCGCGCCGAACACCTCACCCGGCTCTTCACCGACCACAAAGCTGATTGCCGGGGGCACGTAGGCCTCGACATTATTGATCGCCTGCAGCCGGACAGCATTTCCGCTCATTGACTTCCTATCGCTGTGACGTGCCCGCATCTGATTCGCGGGCGACCAACGTGGCTACGTTAGGGACAACCGATAACCGGCATGTTTCCCGTACATCAACAGCAGAATGCCGAGCTGTGGATCTCCCCTGGGCATGCTGTGCGGACTTCGGCTCGTGCTGAGTACTTCACGGAGACGCAACATGTGGGAGCTGTGTTTGACATATCTGCTGCGCATTCTTCTCGCCGCGGCTCTTAGGCCGTGCACCTTTCCGAGCCGTCAAGGAGGAATGC
>NZ_MAEY01000023.1:0-153687 GCF_002013745.1 Mycobacterium sp. D16Q16 | reverse complement strand
GGACCCCAACGACCCCCCACCCCCTCACTGCCCGAAGCATCCCGGAGGTACTAGCACGCCGTGCCATGGCTGCGAGGCTGCACGGCACAACCGTCAGGGCATCGACCGAGCGAACAGTGAACGGCAACGGGCGCAACGTGAGTCCGAGCAGCACGCCGCGCTGGAGGCCAAGCTCGCCACCATCGCCGTCTGCGAGATCTGCGACGACGACGGCTACGACGGCACCCGGGTTTGTGATCACATCGACCGCTCAGCGATCGCCAGGGCCGGAGCTGCCAGGGCCCGCGCAGCGCTCGAAAGTCCCTCCGCTGCGGCCGGATAGTCGCCAACCGTCCGAAAACCCGCCAGCGTCCACCACAGCCCCAGGAATCGATATGCGAACGGAGACACGGTGACCGAGAAAGCAAGACCCGAGAGGTTCACCTGCCCCGGCCTGGTCGAGGGCGGGCGCGTCGCCGTCCAGCTCGCAGACGGCACGCTGGCCGAGGGGTACTGGTATGGCGGCCAGCTGCACGACAACCCGCGCGAGCCCGTGGCAGAGCCCTCGGGGCACGCGTACAACCCCCACCACTGGCCGTTCCGCGAGGGCTTCGGCGACTGGCCGACATCGCCCTACACACTCGCGTCCGTACCCGCTTTCCGCATCGCGATGAAGCTCGACGCCCCGTTCTGGCCGAACCGGCCTCCCGCGCCCTGGCGGATCTGGCCGGTGAACCGAGAGTGGCGGATCGAGAAGCGGGTCGGCGATGGCTACGAGACCTGGTGCCGATTCGACACCAGCACCGAAGCCTTCGCCGCGTTTGCCGCCGGTGGCTCGCGATGAGACCCGGCGACGCTGACCGCATGGCGCAGATGTGTGAACACCTCGGCATGCCGCTACAGCCGTGGCAGCGTCAGCACCTCGCTCAGATCGAACAGCACGATATCGATGTCCAATTCGCCAAGATGGTAAGGGGATTCAACCGTTGACCAAGTGCAAGCGGTGCGAACGCGCAACCGATCTGTTCGTGTGCAAGGCCTGCATATCCGAGCTGCGCAAGCGACTGGCCGACCTACCGTGGTGGATCGATCGACTCACCGAAACCGCTGTCGGGCAGGCGAACCTGGGCGATGGTGCACGCAAGGGCGAGCGTCGCGACGTGCTGCACGGCGACGAGAGTCTCGTGAGCCACGTCGAGCCCTTCCCGCGCGACAAAGACACCACCCCGACGCCGAGAGACCACCGAGAGCGGCACCAGGCGGCGCTATGGCATGCCCTGGCGCTCGGCCGGGTCAACGGTCGCGCCAGCGACGAGCTCGACCGGATCGGCAACGCACTGTCGACGACCATCCGCGATATGTGCGAGACGCGTGGGCTCGAGGTGCCCGAGTTCCGCACGCAGCCAACGCCGCTACTGGTCATCGAAGCGGAGGGCGAGCAGCCGGACGATCGGTTCGATATCGATTCCGCGCCACCAGCCCGGGCCGGCGCATGTCGGCGGTGCTTCGTGACGCTGCCAACCTCGGCGGCCGGGGCACTGTGCGACGACTGCGACGGCGCCCCAGAAGCGCGTACACCCAACGAGACGCCCGTGGACAACCTGCGCGTGACCTACGCCGGACGGCGCGGGGAGGACACGCTCTCGGTCGCGACGACGGCGCGCATGGCTAAGTGGCTGCACCGGCAGGCCTCCAATGTCGCCTTGCAGGAGAACGGTGCCGAGATCTGCGACGAGATCGAGCAGCTGTTCCGATCGATCACGCGCGTTGTGAACCGCCCGCCTGAGCCCATGATCATCGGGCCATGCATCACCGACCCGGCACCCGACGAGGTACTCACCGCGCGGGCCCGCAAGGGCGACAACGCGACCCGGTGTGGGTACGCGCTCATGGCGCCAAGTCACAGCGGCTCAATCGTCTGCCCGCAGTGCGACACCGCGCACGAGGTCGCCGACGTGCTGGCGCGCAACCTCGGCGAGCTCGACGACCGCAACGCCACCGTGCGCGAGCTTGTCGACGTGGTACTGCCGCGCCTAGATGAGCACGTACCGCAGAGGACGATCGAACGCTGGATACAGAACGGTCGGGTGCCGGTGCGCGGACGTGACGCCCACGGTCACCAGATGGTTCGCATAGGTGACGTACGCACCGTGCGCGCCGATCGGCCCCGCAACGCCAGCGCGCGGGTGAACTGACGAAGTCAAAGTGTCGGACCTAACCTGCATACTTCGGCCAAGCGCACTCCAACGCCGCTGGGAGGGCGCATGACTCACGGGAGCACGCATGGAGTTACCGGCCAAATCTATTGACGGTGCAGAAAAGGGCGTCCGCTCGCCACTGGAGCGGGCCAGGCTCAGCGTCCGAAGCTTGGTAGATACAGGTAAGACCTACTACCGGTGGCAGAAGGAGGTCGGCGATCACCTGAGGGAGCAAGGCCAAGCCGCGAAATTCTACCGCGCTTTACCACTACTTCTATTTAGCTATTTGATTTTGATCGCCTCGCCTTGGATGCTCAACATAACCGCGATGAAGATTGCCGAACTCGAGGTGATCCACATTCCCCGCCTGTTCGCGCGGGTCAGTGGTGACATGGCATTCTATCCGAATGGTTATTCCCTACTTGGGGCGATACTGTATCTGCCAGTTCTCGTAATATTCGCCCGGAAGAAAATCTCACCGTGCATCCGAGATTCAAATGGCTGGCGCAAAGCCGGATATTGTATAGGTCTGCTTCTTTACACCCTATGGTCCGCCCTGCTGCTATATGCCATCGCACGGATGGGGCTGCTGTTCGGTATCCAGTTCATGCTATCCACGATTCTTTGGATACTGATCCTATGCTTCTGGCTCACTCAAATCGGAATATATTTACTCACGTTCACTACATGGTTCTGGATAATGAAGATTATTTCAATCTATAAACCATTGCTCGGCCTAGCGATAACTGGGCTGGCTTTCTATTACGGTGTGAACATAGCCCGCTTCCTCGCGGATGCTTCAAAGTTTGCATACCCTGCTAATCTTCATCACCTATTCGGTGTCATTAGCGTGAGCGTGGTAGTTATCCAGTGGTATGCGACAGCCTGTAGTTCGGTGGCTACAGCCATACCTTGGATTGTTAAATTCCGCATTGTCCTAGGGCTGCGACGCGAGGGAGATTCATTCCGCGAAGGCTCCTACTACCAGCGATGGTGCAACCAAGACCGGGACGAGTGGCCAACGGTTCGAGAAGCCGTGATTGACGGGTGGCGGACGCGAGGCGAAAGATCAGACTCCAACCTCTGGCAGGTGACCCGGGAGGTATTCCGGGAGGTATTCCACTAGACGTGGATCAGGGCGATGTCGGCCCCCTGGGGTAGAACCAGCCCCATGGACGCGCGCAAGGCCATTGGCGAGATCATCGAGGGCATCCCGAACCTGTTCGGTCTCACACGCAAGGTGAGCATCGGCGCCGAGGGCGAGATCGAGACTGTCGTCTACACGCAGGCGCAGGTCGCCGACCTCATCGCCTCGGTGCTGCCAGACGGTCTCAAGCCCAAGGGGTATCTGGTGATCAAGCTGCCCGGCATCCAGACAGACGATGCCGGCCGCCGCTACGTCGAAGTGCCGATCACCGCGCGACCATGGGCCCCGGGCGAAGTGCGCATCTCACCTCGCGGGGATGAGGTGGCCGTGGCCAACATCCCGCCCGTTCTGCCCATGCAAGACGCCCGCGCTCTGGCCTCGGCACTCATGACCGCACACACCGCATGGCGCCGCGATAAGCGCAGTAATGCCCACGGATTACGCGGACGTTAGCTTGTTCGACTTGCTTCGATTGCACCGCCAGCACAGCGTCTGCAGGTTCTCCACGGCCGTCATGCCGCCCTTGGATACCGGAATGATGTGGTCCACCTCAAGAAGTAGATGTGGCTCAGCGGCAAGTGACACTGAACAGGATTGGCACGTGTAGTTATCTCGGGACTTGATGGTTTCGCGCAGTCTGGAGGTCATCATGGCACGCTGCCCGGCGACGCTCTTTCGCCATCGGATCTTCTGCGAAAGGGTTTCTACGAGCACATCGATCGTTGGAGCGTTCAACGTGATGGTGGCCCGCTGAGAGCTATTTCCGCCTGCGCTGACGTACTCAAAAATGTACACGGGGTACGGAACGGTAATCGTTGACAGGTTCACCCCCACATGTCGCATGAACGCATCCTTGTAGAGCCAGAGAATGAACGCCGGTGGGTTGATCGATTCGGTGATGCTATGTTCGCGCTGTTGAAGGTTGGCGAGGGCGGCTTCGAGTCGGGTGATGCTGTTGCCGAGATCCTCGGCCTGGGCGAGTTGGGTCTCATTTGGCTTGATGTTGAAGTACTTCATCAAGTACTTGAGAGGGTCGGCGCTAGCGTTGCGCACGACCTGTAGTGAGCAGTTGTGCACGTCAGGTGCTTGGTAGTTCGCCATATTTCGGTCGCGGCGATAGTTCCAATGACTAGTGTTCTGGAACGATGCGAGGTGCGCATGCATACCCGTTGGCGAGAAGCCGAGTTGGAACAATCCGTTGCTGCGAATTTCCTCGGTGTAGGCGGCGAGGTCGTTGTGCTCCGCGACGAACGACGCGATGTTGGTCTTGTGCGCCAAGAACTCTTGGCTACGGAAGTACACCTCTCTGAGGATGAAAGTGACAACCCAGAACAATATGAATGCCCCCGCGAGGACACCGACAATCATAAAAAGGGCATCCATACCCGTCTGCGATCCTTACATGATTCCGTTGGAACGCTTGGAACTGTAGCGATGCACGGCGCCCGTTTCCGGGGATTCCTGAAATCAAGGATTGACCTGGTGGGAGTGACAGTGGACAGCCTGCGGTTCTGCGACACGCGGGCCCTGGATAGTCCCCCAGACCTGCGCGTATGGCAAAATGGCGCTCAACATGTCGGTGGGACAACTATGTCCACTGCATGAAAACCCCGGCCTAGCTGGGGTTTTCGTCGTTTCAGGGTGAGCTAAAGCAGCGTTGGTGCGTGCCTGATGGCCTGACGTTCCTTACGCGCTATGGCCAGCTCCTCGCCGATTGCAACCAACGCCTGGGTCTGCGCTAACTGTATTTGCCATTGCAGAAAATCCCGAACAGCAGGATCGAGCCCATCCAAGCTAGCTCTGGTGTCGTACTTTCCGCAGATTTGGATGGCACCGGCCGCCGCTTCACGCACCCGGTCAAGGTCTTTGTCATTCATGGTGCCGATGCTATGTCGGCGCAGATCCATCGTGTGGGTAACCGAATGATGGCACCCATCCCTTAGCCCAAGGGGGCCACTGATGACTAACCAGCTCTTGGTGGATCTGCTCACCCGCACGTTCGCAGCCGGTGCTCTGCAACATCCGGGTGACGACAACAGCCCCGCCCGTGTGATCCCGATTCCCGGGTTCCGCTCGACCGGCATGCCCGAGGAGCAGGCCCAGGAAATGATCGGTCAAGCCTCGAAACTGTGGGCCGAGGCCCTCGCATCGGCCATCGCCGCCGAGTTCGATGTCCTGACGAAAGCTGATGCGGCGCAGCTGCGTCAGGACGCCGCAGAAGCCCCGGACGGCACCCGCATCCTCACGCTGTACGACCGCACAGACCACCAGCGCACCACACCCCTATGGGTGCTGACCGTCGGCAAGACCGATGACGTGATGATCGATGCCCGCCAACTACGAAAGTTCCTAAGCCCATGAGCCATATCAAGATCACCGTTGACGGCAAGACCCTGATGGACGCCGACCCCGGCACATGGCGGCACACCCCGCCGGATATCCCGGATTTGCGGCGCCAGAGCGGCGGGCAGCCGTGGGGATTGGCCGTCATGGGCGCTGTCGCGCAGACGGCGACGCTGACACAGATGGGCCGCGACGTTGGCGACACCACGATGACCATCACCACCGGCGCCCAGGGTTGGACGATGGATGTGCAGCACGGCGGCGGCGAGCCTTCCGGTGTACCGGCCAAGGTGATGCCCACGCCGAGCACGCCGCCCGCCCACGCTGCCGCCGCTGCACCGGACGCCGTACATGCCGAGGCCCGGCAGTAAGGCCAGCACCACCGATCGCGGTCTGGGCTGGAAACACCAACAGCACGCCGACGCGCTGTTGCGCCGTCACCTCGACGGCACGCTGTGCTGGTGGTGCGCACTACCCATGTTCAAAGCGCCCTTGCTGGAACGCAACTGGGACCGCAAGCAGCTGGCCGCAGACCACAGCCAGGCTCGGGCGTTCGGCGGTCAGCGTGCCGATCGCCTTCTGCACGGCATATGCAACAGCCAGCGCCAAGACGGCCGCCACGACGCCCGCAGGCCCGCGGTACTTGAGGTTCATCCCTCGCAGTGGTCGGTAGCCCTTGTGGCTCTGGGCATCACCGCCGCGCCGGTCATCGCTACCGACAACCTGGTGATGGACTGGTGACCCTATACCTGGTGACCGGCCCGCCTGCGGCCGGCAAGTCCACATGGGTGCGACAGCACGCCCGCCACGGCGACATCACCATCGACTACGACGCCATCGCTTCGGTGCTCACGCCCGCCGGTGGTGACCCGCACGACCCGCCCCAGCACATCCGCTCGGTCACCAAGGCCGCACGGCTGGCCGCGATCGACACCGCGCTGACATTGGCCGGGCAGTGCGATGTGTACCTGATCCACTCGATGCCTGGTGAGGGCTTGCTCGCGCGATACCGATCCGCTGGCGCTCAAGTCGTCACCATCGACCCTGGTCAGAGCGTGGTCATGGCCCGATGCAAGGCCGAGCGACCGTGGCGCATGGCCCAGGCAGCAAAGCGTTGGTATGCCGACCAGTCGCACAGCAAACATGTCGACCCTGCTAGCAAACGCGACGGAGGTGTGATGTCGTGGTGATCACCGGCCGATGTGCCGAAAACGTCCTGACCTGCGCCGATGCACACACGCCAAAGCGCCATAACCGCAGGTCAGAGCCCCTCCCCCCGAAATTATCCAGGTGGGGGGCCTTCCTGACCCCCGGAGGCTCCCGTCAGGATTTTTTTTCGGGCAGCGAACGGCAATGACCGCCCGCAAACCAGCAAAGCAGGCAGCAAAGCCAGCTAACACCCCAGTTAAGCGGGCCCCCCGCAAGCAAACACCCACCAAGACCCCAGGTCAGAAGCTTATCGCGGACCTGTCCGAGCCGGGCGACCCCTATTCGCTGCAGATCCTCATTGAGCAGGCTGGCCACGCCGCCGACTACCTGGCCCGGATGAACGGGCTACTAGAAGGCGACCGTGATAGCTGGCTGCAGGTCAAGATCGGCACTACCGCGACGGAGGTTGTGGTGAACAACGTGCTGATACAGCAGCGGGCCCAATCCGAGCAGCTGCGCAAGCTGATCGCGGCGGTACACGCCCGACGCGGCAAGGCACCGAGCAAGCCCAATGGTCCAAACCCGCTCGATAAGTACTAAGCCGAGCACACCGGCCTGGGTCGGTTCCTGGCCACGCCTCAAAGGGCGCCAAACCCCTGAGTTCGAGTCTCGGCACCCGGGCGATGAGTCGGCGCAGGCCGACCGGTGCGGCCGGTTCGGGTTCGATATCGGGCTGCGCACCATGCCGTGGCAATGGGGATCGCTGCAGGGCATCTTGTCGGTGCAGGACGCCACGGCTGACGAGATCGAGGACGCCGCCCGCGAGGGGCGCGAGCCCGTCCGGCTCTGGACGCACCGCGACGTGTGTATCGAATGCACACGCCAGCAAGGCAAGACGCTGCTGATCGTCCTGCTGATCTTGTTCCACATGTACGTGCTGCGCTCGGCGCGCATCATCTACACCGCCCAGCGCTGGTCGACCGCGTACGACGTGTTCAAGCGCGTGTGGGCCGTCATCGACCGAGTGCCGTGGCTGCGCGAGCGGCTGGCCGAGAAGCCCTCCAAGGCCGGCAACCGTGGCGTGATCAAGCTGCGCGACCCGAACACCGGTCAGATCGTGTGCGAAGCCGAGTTCGGGCCCCGCTCACAGGATTTCGGACGCGGCTACACCGAGATCGACCTCTTGATCGTCGATGAGGCCTACGACATCGACCCCGGCGAAGAACAGAACCTCACCGGCGCCCAGTCGGCTGCCAAAAATCCACAGACGGTGTACATCTCGACCTCACCGGTAGCCAGCATCCACCCCAAGTGCCACACCCTGACCGGCATGCACAAGCTCGGTCACCAGCGAGCCCCGGACCTGTACTACGCGCTCTACGCCGCACCCCGAGAGATGGCGCGCACCGAACCGGATACATGGGTGGCCGCCCAACCGTCGTACGGCGTGGCGACCAACGAGCGCGAGATCCGCTCCAAGCTGCAGAAGGCCAAAACACTGGAGCAGCGCGCAATTTTCAACGCGGACTATCTCGGATGGGGCGACTACCCGCCCGACGAGGAAGAGATCAGCTCGCCGATCCCCGAGGCGATATGGGGCGATATGGGCAATCCAGACGCCAAGCTCACCGGCTCCCGGGTGATCGCAGTGCGCCGCGCACGCAACCGCGATGCCTGGTCAATCAGCGCCGCGCAGTGGTCGGTTGACGCACGCAGCCACATCGAGGTGGGCCCACTGCGCACCGGCTCACACACCGAGATCGCCAAGTACCTGATTGCCAAGGTGACCGAGTGGAACCCCATCGCGCTGGTGATCGACCGCAAGAACACCGCCAACGTCCTGGAACCACTACTGACGGCCGCGGGCATCGAGCCGCAGATGATCGGCACCCCCGAGATCGCCCTCGCATGCGGCGGCCTGCTCGATGATGCGTTGGCGGGCAAGCTCTCCCACAGCGATCAGCCCGTGCTCAATGACTCGGTGGTCAGCGCGACCATGCACGAGCTGCCACAAGGCGACTTCATCTGGGCCGAGGACTACACCGGCGCCGGAACCCCGCTGGTGTGCGTATCGATGGCGCACTGGGCGCTACTGAAGTTCGGGGTCAAGGCACCCGCCAAGACCGTCAGTCCCCGCACCGGGGCCTCGCCAGAGCGCCAATCACAGGGCCATGGCGCTGATTTCGACGCGATGACGACCGCATTCTAACGAGAGGGGGCGATGATGGCACCGAAGAAGACCGCCGCCCCGCGTACTGAAAAGGGCTACGTGCTCAGCTCGGCCGGCGCCACGGGCTGGGGTGGGCCCACCGACCAATTCGAGCAGACCACCGATCTGATCTGGCCGCTGTCGGTGTGGACCTACACGCGCATGGTCCGCGAGGATGCCCGAATCTCGTCCGTGCTGCGGGCAATTGGGCTGCCCATTCGACGTACCGCGTGGCGCATCCGCCAAAACGGTGCCAGCGATGAGGTCACCGAGTTCATCGCACGCAATCTGAGCCTGCCCATTGAGGGCGCCGCCGACGAGGACGAACCCCAGGCGCGGACTCGAGGCCGGTTCTCGTGGGACAAGCACCTACAGCAGGCCCTTATGGCGCTGCGCTACGGGCACTCGGTATTCGAGCAGGTCTACCGCCTCGAAGGCGAGGGCGCCAACGCTCGCGCGGTGCTGCGCAAGCTCGCCCCACGCCCCCAGGCCACCATCGCGAAGTGGAACGTCGACCGCGACGGCGGACTGGTCTCGATCGAGCAACAGCCCTCCAGTGCGTTCGCCATGACATCGAGCGGATTGGCGATACCGGCTGGTGGGCCGCTGGATTCGACCATTTCGGTCAACCAGCTCATCGTGTACGCGCACGAACCCGATCCGGGTGTGTGGATCGGTAACAGCCTGCTACGCCCTGCTTATAAGCACTGGAAGCTCAAGGACGAGCTGATGCGCATCGAGGCCGCCGCCGCCCGGCGCCACGGCATCGGTGTACCGGTCATGAAGGGCAACCAATCCGATTCCGAGGACCCGGAGCGGATGGACGAGCTGCTGGCCATCGCGTCGGCATTCCGGGGTGGTGAAACGGCTGGCCTGGCCATCACCGAGGGCGAGGAATTCGCCATCGCCTCACCGTCGGGTACCCCGATGGACCCGCGCCGCGCGATCGAGTATCACGATCACCAGATGGCGCTGGTTGCGTTGGCGCACTTCCTGAATCTGGACGGCAAGGGCGGCTCGTACGCCCTGGCCAGCGTGCAGGCCGACACGTTCGTGCAGTCCGTGCAGACGGTCGCCGACGACATCCGCGACACCGCCCAGGCGCACGTCGTCGAGGATCTGGTCGACCTCAATTTCGGCGAAGACGAACCCACACCCCTGCTGGTCTTCGACGAGATCGGTTCCCGACAGGACGCCACCGCCGCAGCGCTGCAAATGCTCGTCAACGCAGGGCTATTGACACCCGACCCCCGCCTTGAGGCCTTCATCCGCGCGGCCACCGGACTACCTGGACCCGACCCGAACGCGCCCGAAGCCGAACGGGATCCCGGCGAGCCCAACAACAACCCCGAGGACAGTCGCGGATCGGTGCACGTGCGCACCCATACCCGGGCACGTCCCGGCGCCAGCACGAGCACGGCCAAGAGGAACGGAGACCCGACGCTGTGGTGACCAGGAATCTCAAGGCAGGCGAGCGCCCCCCGTGGTACAGCATCCGCAACGCCACCACAGCCGACGACGGCCCGGCCGAGCTGCTGATCTACGACGAAATCGATTCGTGGTACGGCATTTCCGCCGAACAGTTCACCCGAGACCTGGGGGCCATCGACAACGATGCCATCACGGTGCGCATCAACAGCCCCGGTGGCTCGGTGTTCGACGGCATCGCCATCCTCAACGCGCTACGCGACCACCGGGCGAAGGTGACCGTGGTGGTCGATAGCCTCGCCGCCTCGATCGCCTCGGTGATCGCGATGGCCGGCGATGAGATCGTGATGAACCGCAACAGCCAGATGATGCTGCACAACGCATGGGCGGTGTGCGTGGGCGATGCCCGCGACATGCACAAGAGCGCCGAGCGGCTGGCCCAGCACAACACCAACATTGCCCAGATCTACGCAGACCGGGCAGGGGGCACCGCCCAGGACTGGCTCGCGGTAATGGCCGAGGAAACCTGGCTGCTCGCCGACGAAGCGGTCGATGCCGGTCTTGCCGATCGCGTCGTCGAACTCCCAGAGAAGGAATCAGACTCCGCAGCCGCGCGCGCGTCGGTGTTCGATCTGTCGGCGTTCAAGTACGCGGGCCGCCAGTCGGCCCCCACGCCACGGATGCCCCTGGCGCACAACAAGACCCCTCAGCCCGGACCGGGCGAGGTTCACAGAGGAAAGGAGCCCATTGTGGCAACCCTGAATGAGGGCCTCGCCAAGCTGCTCGGTATCAACGCCGACGCTTCCGACGAGACCATCCTGTCCGCCGCCGCCGAAGCGCTCGAAGAGCGCGCCGACGACACGGACGAAACCCCGCCCGTTGCACCGACTCTGGAGCAGGCCACCGCCTTGGTCGCCAAGGCCGGCCTGACAGTGGTCGAGAAGGCGCAGTACGAGGCCACCGTCGCAGCCGCGCAGGCGGGCGCCGAAGCCCGCGCACAACAGCTGCGCGAAGGCGACGAGCGCGTGGTCGATGCGGCCATCCGCGACGGCAAGGTCGCCCCGGCACGGCGCAATCACCACCTGCAGGCACTGGCCGCCGACCGCGAGGGCCACACCGCCGTGCTGGCCGCGCTGGCGCCGGGGCTGATCCCTTACGCCGAGACGGGGCATTCGACACAGCCCGCCGATGGCCCCGTGCCCAACGACCTGAGTTGGTTTGACTCCGCGCCCACCGCGCCGAGTTCGGAAGGAAAGGAATAGATCATGGTCAACGAGAACGTGGGCGTGTATGAGCCGGGCCGGGACATCACCGGCCGCGCAACGGCGGCCGTCACCGGTAAGCGGTTCCTCAAGATCAGCGGCAACCGCACCGCAACCGGGAACATCGCCGTCGCTCCTGCCGACGCGGCGGGCCGGGCGTGCGGTGTCTCTAAGTACGACGCCGCCAGTGGCGAGATTGTGGGTGTGGCGCGCGGCAATTCGCGTGTCACCCATGTGAGCGCCGAGGGCGCGCTCGCCGCATTCGATCAGGTCGAGGTCGGCACTGCCGGTAAGGCCAAGAAGTTCGCCAGCGGTGTCGCCGTTGGCTACGCACTCACTGCGGCGGCCGATGGCGCCGACGCCGAGATCAGCCTCTACTAGGAAAGGGCAACCCACCATGGCAACATCTCCCGTCGCGTACCCGCTGGGTGCGCCGGTCATCAACGACAACAAGATCTCGGTTGATCTGGCGTACAAGTCGCCCGGCCGGATCACCAAGCGGCTCTCGGATCTGACGCTGCAGAAGTTCATTGCCCCGGAACTGTTTTCTTCCTCGGGGGCGAGCACCACCGCCGGGGCGATCATCTACGACGTGATCCGCATCAACGAGCTGTACACCAAGAACGATGTGGAACAGCGCGGCCCGTCCGATGAGTACACGATCGTTCAGGGTGAGCGCACACAGCCGCAGGTCGCCCAGTCCGAGGACTGGGGTGGCAAGTTCTGGATGTCCGATGAGGCCATCCGGCGCAACGACCACGCCCAGATGGACCGCCTGACCACACAGCTGGCGAACACGCTGGTGCGCAAGATCAATCAGCGCACCGTGGCCGTCCTGGACGCGGTGATCGCAGGCCTGGGCGGTGCTGGCGTCATCCCCGGGCACGACTGGGGCAACGTCACCCTGACCGGTAACAGCCCGACTCCGAACAACGCACGCCCGTTCGCCGACATCATCGCCGCACAGCTGTCGGCCGATGTCGAAGAGCTCGGCTACACCTACAACGTGTGGGTGGTCAACCCCGTGCAGTACGCGGACCTGCGCATCGCCTACGGGCCGGACTTGCCGCAGATCCTGCAGGACGCCGATATCTCGATGTTCCGCACCAACCGGGTGGCCAACGGCAGCGCCTATGCGGGCGTGCGTGGCGGTGTCGGGTTCCTGGACTACGAGCAGATGCTCTCCACCGAGACCTGGCGCACCCCGGAGAACAAGAAGAACTGGGTGCAGTCCTCGGTACTGCCCATCATGGGCGTCACCGACCCGTACGCCATCAAGAAGGTGACCGGCCTCAAGGGGGCCCCGTAATGCCCGAGGTGAGCGAGCATGTAGTCACTGCGGCCACGTGGGAGTACGTGACCCCCGCCGGTACGCGGCGGCGGGCGTTCTTCGGCCAGACCGTCACGCTCGCCGACGAAGAGGTCGCCCGCGGCCTCAACGTCGGTGCGCTCGGCGTCGAGCTGCCGGCCGAATCGACCGATGACGAAAGCGACTCGGCCGAGGCCAATGTCACGGACGGCGGTGATGATGGCGGCCAGGGCGATGGCGCCGACACCGGCAGCAGCAGTGACGGCGGCGTGGATGGCGATCACAGCTCCACCGCAGGCGATTCCGGTGACCCGGGCGAGGGCGCCAGCACCGAGGGCGCTGCTCCCCGGGATAAGCCGCTCAAGGCAGCGACCAAGCCCGTCCTGGTCGACTGGCTGATGGACAACGGCACCTACGACCGCACCGAGCTGGAGGATCAGGACAAGGCCGACCTGTGGGCGCTGATCGAGGCCACGGACTAGTTCGTGACCGACTTCCTTGACGTAGAGGCGTTCGCCGCCATGTTCCGGCCGCTCTCGGCTGCCGAGAAACTGGTGGCGGCGCCTCTACTGACGGTCATCTCCGACTGGATCCGCGACAAGAAGCCCGCCATTGCCGACGACGATCCGGCCGCCAAGATCGTCACCTTCGAGGTCACCCGAGACGCGCTGCTCTATGGCGAGTTCGGGCCGGTCTCGTCATTCACCAAGACGGTTGGACACCGCACCAAGCAGGCTGCGATCGATCGCGAAGCCGTCGAGAAGTTCATCGCGCGCCGTCACTACCGCATGCTCGGCCTGGCGCTACAGGCCAAGGCGCGTGGCCACTTCCCGAGGTGCGATTACTGATGGACACCCTGGGCGGGCAGCGCATCGGGATCGTATGGGATGTCCCGGTACTCGACGGGCACGGTGATCCGGTCCTGGACGAATTCCGCAAGCCGCAGGTCACCGAACACGTTGTGTGGGCCGATAACTGCCTGTTCGAAGTGCAGTCCACCGCCGAGGACAACCAGGCCATCACCACCACAACCAGCCAGCAGGCATGGGCGTTCCTGCCGGTTATCGATGGCCACGTGCCCACCGTCGACGACAGCGCCGCAGCCTTGCCGGTCGCCGTCGCTGACATCGGTTCGGCCCACCGGATTCGACACCTGGACCGCGACTACAGCGTCACCGGCGACGCGGTGCTGGAGTTCGACCTCGACGGCCGAGAAGACCACGTCTTTTGCATCTGCGAGCGAAGGGTCGGCTAATGGCCAAGGATCACAAGCCCAACCCGCTCGTGGCCCTGGGAGTGCCGCAGTCGGCAATCGACGAGGCGATGCGTACCTCGGCGCAAGCCAAGGCCGACAAGCTGCGCGTCGGCAAGCAGATGGCCGCACACGCGAAATCGATCTCTCCGGTGGACCACGGCGACTACGGCGCCGCGTGGAAAGTCCAGCAGGGCAAGGGCCGCGACGATGAGACCAAGGTCGTCAACGACAATTTCAAAGCCCACTGGATCGAGGACGGCACCGGGGGCACCAGCCCGACACCGGAATTTGCCGTCGCGGCCAAGACCGCGATCGCGTTCGGCGGCACCGCCGCCGATGTCATCAACAGGCCCGATTGATGACCGTCGCGCTGCACGCTCAGATGCCCCCCAACGCGATCGTGATGATGCTGGCTCACCTGGCACCCCTGGGCCCGTGCGAGATGGAACGCAAGCCTGATGATCCGCTGCCGTTTCGTCAGGTCCACATGATCGACGGCACCTACGACGCAAACCTGTTCTACTGCACTGCGGTGCTGTCGATCCACACCTTCGGGCAGACCATCACCGAAGCCCAACGTGAGGGCGCCAAGACCGATCAGCGGATCATGCTGCTCGGCGCCGACATCGTCGATGTGCCCATGCCCGATGGCGGCATCGCGAACGTCGACTACCTCGATTTTCAGCAGCTCTCGATGCTGCGCGAATACCAGGCTGATAACGCTTTTCGTCTCAAGGCGATCTGCGAGCTCGGTTTGTCCTTCACCTAAACGTCGCGGTCTCTTCGATCGCGCCGCGGCCCTATGCCGCATCAAATCGCCGGAATCTGTTCCCCTTTCCGGTTCCTCACCTATGAAAGGAGCGTCAGATGACGCAACCCACACCCGGCGTTGACTGGAGCGACGGCGGATTCAACGATGTAGATCCCCGGTTCGCCATTCGTGGCCCCCTGGTGGCCGTGCTCGCACGCGACTACCGCGGCGCCGCCACCGACATCAGTCCGCACGTGTTCAATCCGCTCACCGAGGACGGCAAGCTGCGCCCGGATCTGTTCGCGCAGCGCAAGATCGGCGGCGAATGGCGCAACAACCCCGAACCCAACCAGGGCTGGCTGTTCCTGGGCGCCAACACCAAGACGGGCGGGCCCGAGCGCGAACCGAACATCGACGTAAGTCCACTGGAGATCCTGCAGTCGAACTACCCGATCGAGAAGGACATCACCAAGATCGACAAGACGGTGAAGTTCACACCGATCGAATCGCTCAAGCCTGCCGTCAAACGCCTGCGCAACAACCTGCCGCTACAGGACGAAGACGGCAACCTGCTGGTCGAGGACGCCGGACAGAAGGACTACTTCGTCGGCACTCCACTGGAAGCCGATTTCGTGCCCCGACAGCTGCTTTTGATCCGTGCACGGTCCCGCGCGGGCGGCAAGCTCTACACCGTCGAGCCCATCCCGCTGTGCAAGCTGACCAAGATCGGCGCGGCCAAGATGGACAAGGAAGACCCCGACGCCGCCGAGCTGGAATTCTCGCTCGAACCCGACCCGTTCTTCATGATCCCCGACCCGCGTAACCCGGGCATCCTGATCCCGGGCCTGGACGGCGAGTGGGTCGGCGGCAAGGGCTGGACCACAATTCAGGGCGCACCCAAGGTGTCCAACACCGCGCCGACGGTCACCGCGGGCGCCGCAGGTAAGGCCTCGATCGTGCTCGCCGATCCCACCGGCGCCGGTGATCCGTTCACCATCGAGGCCGAAAGCACCATCGATGACGGGACGACCTGGCTGCCGGCCGTACTGGACAACCCGGGTGCTGTCGCCTCGGCGGGCGGCAACACCACGGTCAAGGTCAAGACAGTGGCCGCCGGTACGACCAAGTTCCGCGTCAAGGTGACCGGCACCAACGGCGCTTCGGTCTACACCCCGAAGTCCGCAGTCGTCACCATCGCCTGATGAACCCCTACCTGGCGGGCGTCGGGCTGCGCCCGCCAGGTAGGCACCACCTTCTGCAGCCCGAAAGCCCAAGCCCAACAGCCCGAAAGGAACATCCATGAGCACCAACCACGACCAAGACACCAGCGAGCCTCTACATCCCGTTGACCCCAGGAAGGCGCGCGAGCAGGCCGCCGATCATCTCGGGTTCATGGCCGGTGTGTTGTTCAAGCTCGACGACGACGCGACGTGGGAGCTGCCCAATCCGGCGTTCCTCGATACCGAGCAGCGCAAACGGTACCGCGAATATCAGCGGGACATGAACAACCTCGACACCGAGCTGGTCGATCACCCGCTCGTCGACGGCAAGAAGGTCGAGCGCACCATCTACCCATATCTCAAGGACGGCAAGGACTTCGACCCCGACGAGCAGCTGTGCATCGCGCTCATGGGCCAGGACACCTACGCCAAGTTCCTGGCCGCGGGCGGTGTTCCCGGCCAGATCGATACGCACTGGAAACTGATGCAGCGCCAGCTCGAGGAGCGGACAAAGATCGACTCCAAAAGTAATTGAGGCAGTAGCGCTGTGGTGCCGCTGGCCCAATGCGATCGAAGCTGATCTTCGGTTTCGCGGTGTGCGCATCGCCGATTGGCACCAGGGCACCCGTGATGAGCGCGGCGCCCTGGTGCTCTCCAGCCGTCAATTGCTGGTGCTGATCCACCAGCTGCCCGAAGACTCAGAGTTCAAAACCCATGCGCCCCCGCCATTTGGACGCGACGGCGACTGGACGGTCATGCAGAAGATCACCGCCGAAACACACAACGAGCTGGCCGCATACCGCGCCAGCAAGTACGCGGGCACCCCGCACGAATACATGTACACCAAGTACTCATCTCCCCTCGAATCCCGCAGACAGGCCGAACTGGCCGCCGCTGAAACCGAATTCATCGAATCGGCGCGAGATGAGTTGCTCGATGACGTGTTCGGCGACCAATGACCCAGGAGGTGAGTGATGTCTGTCGAGATCCCCATCGGGGCCGCCGCTGATCACCGGTCGTGGAAGCGGGTCGCCGATGATGCCACCCGCACGTTCGGCAACGCGGGCAAGGACGCCGGCCGCGAGTTCGCCAACGCACTTTCGGGCAGCTCCAAGGAGGTCGAGCAGTCCCTCAAGCGCATGGGCGATCGGGCATCGGACGCCTACGACAAGGCATCGGACGCTGTTGGTCGACTCAAGTCCGAAGAGGCGCAGCTGCAGCGCCTACGTGACAGTGACGCCGACGGCGCCCGGGTCATTCGCCAGGCCGAGAAGGTGGAAACCGCGCGGCGCGCCGAAGCACGCGCCGTCCGCGATGCGACGGCGGCGTACAAGGAATACCAACAGGCATCCGATGATGCCGGTCGACGCAACAACACCAACGCCATGGGCGGGATGCGCGCACAGGCGGGGCAGGCCGCCCAGCTCGGCCGCGATATGGCTGACGGGTTCTCCGGCGGGTTCGTCAACGGCGTCAGCGGTGCGGCTTCGATCGCTCGTCTCGGCGCGGCCGGGGGGCCGATCGGCATGGCTCTGATGGGTCTGGCTGCCGTCGGCGTTCTTGCAGGCCGCCAGCTTGCCGACGGTATCGCTGACGGTATGGCCCAACTTCGGGTCGAGGATGTGTTCCGCACCCGCATGGGTATCGACCCCGCCACCATGGGCAAGCTCAGCGACGCAGCAGGTAGCGCGTGGGCCAAAGGATTTGGACAATCCGCACAAGAGAACCTGTCCATCCTCGATCTGGGGTTTCAGGCCCGGTTGATCGGCGCCGACACCAACGAACAGGATGCCCGCAAGTTCGTCGAGCGCATGCAAACCACCCAGACGGTCACCGGAGAGGATCCGCGCTCACTGGCTCTGGGTGCTCGCGGCCTGGTGTCCGGCGGCATGGTCACAAGCTATGTCGACGCCTTCGATCTGATCATCGCCGCCCAGCAAAAAGGCCTGAACCTCTCGGGCGACATGATGGACACACTCAACGAGTACGCCATCAACTTCAAAAACCTCGGACTATCGGGCTCAGAAACCCTGGGCCTGATCAACCAGATGTTCGAGGCCAACATCCGCAACACCGACCTGGCCGCTGACTCGTTGCGCGAGTTCGCGATCAGCGCCAACGACGGCTCCACCACCACCCGTGCGGCATTCAAGGCACTCGGCTTCGATTCGGAGGCGATGGCCAAGTCATTCGCCGCAGGCGGCGACGAGGCTAAAAGGGCGTTCGAGGCGATCATGGTCGCGATGGCGGCCATCGAGGATCCGCAGCAGCGCTCCAATATCGGTCTGGCACTGTTCAAGACGCGATGGGAGGAAGCCAACACCGCCATCGCGGCCATGGACCTCAAGAAGGCCGGTCAGCAGTTCGACGACATCGCGGGCAAAACCGACAAGGCCTCTGATGCGCTGGGAGAGCACGCCAACGGCTGGACCAAGCTCGGCGACACCATCTCCAATGAGATGGACCGCATCGGCAAGAAGCTCGCCGACTCCGGTCTGGGCCGATGGATCGGCCAGGGCCTTCCCGGCTGGATCGGCGACCGGCTCACCGAAAACGATTTCGACAAGCAGGTCCAACGCGGCAACGTCAACTTCGACGAACGTCTTGCCCAGTCCCCGTTTAAGACTGGCGCACCGATGCCCGCCTCGGGAACCCCGCAGTGGAACGAGCTGCTCGATCTAGCCAGCACCGGACGCATCCCCGGAATCACCGCGCGCGACGGCAAGATCACCGACGCCGCCGGAAACCCGATCCCGGAGTTCAATCCGCCGGCCGAACCCGCCCCCAACTTCTACAAGGACTGGTACCCGGGCGCCACCGCAGCCCGCGCCATCGGTCCGGGTATGCCGTTCGATGAGGCCAAAAAGCAAATCGAGGCCGCCGACAAGGGCGACAAAACCAAACCCCCAATCGACCCGAAACTGTGGTCCCTGGAGGCCAATCCGGTTGCTATGCCGCCAGGATTGGGCACCGCGCCCTCAGGTGCGCCCGGCACCCTGGCCCCTTCGCCCACGGGCGGGGCAGGACTGGGCCGCTACGAGGTTGACCCGATGCGCGTGTACGACGCCGAATCCTCGGCGATTCGCGCCAAAAACTCCCTGGAGCAGGACCGTATCGCGCTGATCCGCCTCGAGCAGCAGGGCACCGCCGATCAGGACGCGCTGCTGCGCACACGCAATCAGGTCGCCGACGCCGAGCGCTCCTATGTCTCGGCGCAGATGAAACTGGCTGAGGCCCAGCAAGGTACGTGGAAAAAGATGGAAGGTTCGGCCAAGGATCTTTCCGATGGCATGGGGCAGATCGGCGCCGCGCTGGACAAGGATTTCGGGATCTCCAAGGGCCTACCGGGCATGGCGGAGAACCTCGTGAAGTTCCTGGCCAACATGGCCGCCGCCCCGCTGCTGGGGCAGCTGGGCGCGATCAGCGCTGTCAACCCGTCCAAGGGTGGATACGGCGCGATGGGGGTTCTGGCCGCACAGGGTGCGTTCGGCCCGCAGTACACCGGCATCAGCGCGGGCACCGCGGCTGGGCCGCAGGGGATTGGGCCCGCAGCCCTGGGCGGCGCCATGGGCCCATACCCCGGCGATGCGGCGCTCATGGCGAGCGTCAAGGCCGGTACCTACGTGTCGCAGGCCGGGGTTGGTGATCTCACGCAGGGGATCGGCGATTGTTCCAGCGCCGTTGAGGATCTCGTCGACATCCTCGATGGACGGCCCACGGCGGGCCGCAACCTCTCGACGGGCAACGCCGCCGAATGGTTGACAGGGCGCGGCTTCCTGCCGGGCATGGGCAAGCCTGGAGATTTCCAAGTCGGCTACAACCCCGCGCATATGCAGGCCACCTTGCCCGGCGGAACCAACATCAACTGGGGCAGTGACGCCTCGGCCGCGCAACGCGGGATGGACGGCAGCCAGGGCGCCTACGATCCGGCGTTCACCTCGCACTACTACCGGCCCGTAACCAGCGGGGGCGCACCCACACCGGCACCGGTGCCTGTCCCTGCACCGGCTGGCGCGAACTTGGCTGTCACGGGCAACGCGGCCGCGGGCGGATACGACCCGGCGATGAGCAATCCGGCGTTGACCAACCCCGGATTGACGAACCCAACGCTACCGGCCACCGCCGGTGGTGGTTGGGGTGGCCCGAGCGGGCCCGCGCAAGCCTGGAGCCCGTCCTCAACGCGCCTCGGCGGGGTGGAACCGGCGGCCGGCAGCGGAGCAGGCGGGGTCGGCATCACCCCGGGGGGCACCATCGATACCGCGATCGGGATGGCCGCCTCGGCCGCCGACATCTTCGCCCCGGGTGCCGGGCAAGCAGCGCAGACCGGAATCAAGCTGGCCAACAGGGCCATTCAGTTCGGTGCCCAGGCCGCCGGTATCGGTGTGCAGGGCGCGATGGACACGTTCTTGCCGACGGGCGGCTCGGAGCTGGCCAACAAGAGTTGGCTGACCAAGATCCTCGGCGGCGTCGCCGGGGCCGCCCCGGCGATACCGAATGCGGCCGGTAAGGCCACCGCGCCGCCGAACCCGAATCAGAGCGACCCGAACGCGCAAGGCGAGCAAGGGAAAGCGGGCGACACCCACATCAGTGTCACCAACAACCGCGCCACCGAGGACGGCACCGGCCGCGATATCGCCTTCCATCAGCAGGCACGAAACTCTGGGCCAGGGATGTGAGCGTGGCGATCCGCTATCCAGCCAACCCGGTCACCCCGCACGGCTGGTATCACCTGGTCAACGGCGAAAAACCCATGATGCGGCTCACGGCCTATGACGGGTCGGTCGAAATGTTCCTGCTCGGCGGGTACGCGATACCCGACCCGCACATGGCCCCCGAAGCCGTACATGTCGTGGACCTCGAAGGCCTGATCGCGCCGTGGAAGCACGTCACCCAGAAGGGCGCCACCGAAGACGGGGTTCTGCACGTGGACGCATTCCTGGATCCGGTCGAGGTCAAGCTCACCGTCAAATGCCGGGGCCGCAACGCCGCGCGCACCCGCCGGGTCTATCGGCACCTGATCGATTCCCTGGATGCCATCAAGTGCTCCCGGTTGGACTTCTTCGATCACGACGGCGGGTATTGGTGGGCCGACGTGCGCTGGTTCCAAGGCGGGCAACCCGATCCGGTCTCGGGGATGCGCAAGGGCACCTCACAGAAGGCCACGCTGCGGCTGCAGGCCGACACCGGCACCTGGAAGAGCTTCGATCACACCGACGCGTTCGCGTTCACCTACGACGCGATGACCGACACCTTCACCGTCGATCACCGCGACACCCGCGATCTCGGCGATGTGCCCCAGCACTACAGCGGCACCGGCGGGGGCTACTGCACCGCCAATGGTGATCAGATGATCTGGGTCGATGACCCCGATGATCTGCTGCTGACCACCTCGCGGCGGGTGATCAACGGGCCCTGGCCACACTTCGATACCGACACCGACAACCAGGTGATCTCACAGGTGCACGGCGGCTTTCAGGAGTGGTCGCTGCCCGATTCGGCGCGCAACATTCTGGGCGGGCGGCTCAACCGCAACCCCGATGGCAGCTGGGCGGGCGATGGGGTGTTCGTCGAGTACGGCGCCGGCTATCTGCGCCTGTACTACACGATCAATTTCGTTGAGACCACGCTGCGTTGGTGGCCGCTGGCGATGGTGATCCCGCCGATCCTGGGCGAGAAGTTCACGCTGGTGTGCGGCTACACCGGCAATCTGCGCACGTTCAAGTTCCTGCGCAACGGCCTGGAGATCTTGTCGGTCACCGAAGCTGGCACCGGATCGCCGCTGGGGGCTGATCACCGGGGCGTGGGCAACGGCGCGTTCGCCGCCTCTGCGGTGCTCACCCAAGCCACTCCCGCCCCGATCCGCAAGATCTCCGCGGGCGATAACGCCGAGGTCGCACAAACCGGGTTCCTCAAGCGCATCAACATCGGCGATCAGGACATGTACGACGACTACGTCCTGTTCGGGCCGTTCACAAAAGTCAAGATCTACGACGGGCCGGGTTCGGGCGAGTTCGTCGAGTTCGGTCCGCTGCTGCCCAATCAGGTGGTGTTGCTGCGCACCGATCCTCGCGTGCACACCACCTTGGTGCAAGACCTGACCTCGGTGCCGCCCTCACCGCAGGAACTCGATATCTTCCAGGACGCGGTCGACAAGTTCATGAGTTTTGCCGGGATGAACGGATCGGCGTTCGCCGAACAGATCGAATCACTGTTCGGCATCCGGCCACCGCAAGGCCCGCTGTACAAGTACCTCACCGGCCGATTCTCGAAAAACGTTGCAATACCGGCGAAGTCGCCAGGCAACCCGGCGCAGCCGTATTTCGTGAAGGTCTCGATCGAGGGCGGTAACGCCGACTCGAAGGTCATCGCCTCGGGCACCCCACGGCGGAGATACCCGCTCTAATGCCTCCTGCCGTGTGCCCCTGCGACCGGGGGGCCATCTCGTGATGCCCATTTCCGATGAGCAGCGCTGGGAGGCAGCCAAACGCTCGGGCGACATCGCGCGCATCGCCACCACGGCGCGGGCGTTGACGGAGAAAAAGTCCAAGGTCGACACCAGCTATCGGTTCACCGTCTGCGACAAAATGTGGACCCCCATGGCCTCGGTGGGTTCCGATCTCATGGAGGGCTCCGGTGCCAAGCCGCGCAACGATTGCCCCACCGGCAAGCTGACATTGAAGGGCAGCTCGCCGCTGATCCAGATGTTCATGGACTGCCGCAACACCCTGGTCGGGGTCGAGATGGAAACCGCCGGGACCCGCACCAACTTTTACACCAAGGTCCACCGCTACCGCTACGAACGTGGTGCGTGGACGGGAAACGTTGAGATGCGCGGCATTTGGGACATCCTGAACTACTACGTGATCTGGCCGACGTGGTGGCTTCCCTTGGCAGCCCAGCCCGTTTCGCACGCGATCTTCATGTGGGCCCTGCAGACGTGCGTGGAGAACATGGTCGCCGAGTGCGCTATGCGCATACAGTCCGGCTGGCTAGAAGCGGTCAACAACGGCCTGTCGCTCAACGGCGATATCCGCGCATGGTTCGGCACCATCTTGCAGGCCCTGGCCCGTGATGGGCTCTCGCCGCAGACGTTCGGGAGGATGCTGCGCACCCCCACCTACGTCAAGCGCACCAACCCGTTCCTGGACGCCTCGCCGTTGTGCGCCAAGACCGTTCGCATGGAAACCTGCGGAACCGTCATCAAGGACGTGACCCGCGCCTACGGCGTCGACACCGGCATGGATCTGTGGCGCCCGGGTGATCCGCAGCCGGACAAGTGGGCCAACCTGGATTCACCCACCTACGTGTTTTCCACCCGGGACCGCCAACAGATCACCGGACCCACCAAAACCGTTGCCGATTCGGTCATCAAGACCGTCATCGATCTCGGCGGATCCCTGGGCGGCATCTTCGCCCCGATCGTTAAGCAGGTGCCCGGCATGGATGGGGTGTTCTACGCCCCCACGCTCGGTGTCGATTTCGAACAGCCCTACGCCTACGTCGTGGCCCCCGAATCCGGCGAAGACTCCAACATCATCTCCTGTGAGATCGCCGACCACACCCCCGAGGGCTGGCAGCACATCATCGGGGGTCGATCGCCCAAATGGGCTGGTGCCCCTCGGCTTAACCGCCGGGGGGCACCAGCCCGAGGGCTAAATCTGACTCAACGACCTTATGAACGCCACGTTCGCGTGGTTGATCGATTCGCTGATGATCGTGGTCGGGTTCTCCGGCATTCCCTCGGATCTGCTCTCGGGGTTCCTGAACAACAGTTTCCTGGCGTTCCAGATGGTCCAGGTGTACGAGCGCCGCGACGAAGTCGGGCCTTTCCATCCGGCGATCGAGCGGTTCTACCCGACCGCCAGCGCCCCGTACAACATCGAGACCGTATTCGCTTTCATCAACGCGATTTTCGACTCCCAAGGTGCTACGACGGCGCAGGTCACTTTCCGTAACGGTGACCAATATGCCTTGGGCCGAGACATTTTCGAGGGCGGCTTGATGTCGCTGGTGTATCACCGCCGCACCAAGATGGTGACCGACTACATCGAAAACACCATGTGGCGCATCACTTCGACCGAGCAGACGCTGCTGGTGCAACTCGGCGACGGCCGCCGCGACGAAGCCCCCCTGGGCAAGATCCAGCGCTTCATCACCGGCGCCTTCGAGGCAATCAATGTCATCACCCTGGCTCCCCAGTCCTGACCGGAGGTTTCTCATATGGCTTGGCCGATAGTCGATTTCAACGGTGCCCGCTACTACCAGGGCCAGGGAATCACCCTGGTTCCGGTGGAGGGCAGTGGCGTGGCACATGTGCTGCTGCGCGAGGACGGCGGCATTGTCGGCGGCGTCTCGGCCGTCGAACAGGGCCCACCGGGCAAGCACGCGCAGCTGGACCCCGCTATCGCGCTCACCCCGCTTGCGTTCGCGGATGTCACACCCGATTCGGCGTTCTTCGAGCTGCTCACCCCGCCCACGGACACCACAGCCGGGGTGTGGAAGATGCACCTGGCGCTGCACGTGGGCAAAGACGGCGAACCGGGCACGATGGTGTGGAACCCGGCAGATCTGTCAGCCACCCCGAAAGCCGGATGGCTACCGGCAGTCAAGTCCGGCGTCGACGGTTTCGAGCTTGTGCCCTACAAGCTGCCCGAGGTGTTCTATCCGGGATCGATCAGCAATATCGGCACGGGTAACCCCAACGGCACCATGGCGCCGGTCAATATCCCGGCACGACCATGGGCGCGGCGTATCCGAGCACAGGGCTTCGCCGTGGTGACCGGTGAAGCGCCCGATGTGCGCGTGAATCTATTGGCTCGGCTCAACGGTGAGGCCAACGGCAACATCGTCGGTCGCTGCATCGGCATCGCGCAGACCGAACGGCTGATGTTCGCGCCAGGCAAGCCCATCCAGTCCGACACTGTGGGGGATGGCTACGACACCATCGCGGCCGGCGCGACGGCCACGGTGCATATCCGGTGTGAGCGCCAGGCGGGCACCAGCACCTACACGGCCCCCGGAGCCATGGCGCAGTTCTGCATCGAGGCGTGGCCGCTGTGAGCACCGAGATGCCCGAGGTGCCCGACTGGGCGATCGACATCCCTTCGGCTCCGGTTCATCAGAAACGCGGCAACGAGCTGGCGCGACCGTTCACCGCCCAGCAGCTCCAGGAATTCGGCCGCCAGTTCATCGAGCAGTTCCTCGGCCGTGTGGTGCTCGCCGTGGTCGGGCACCTGATTCCCGGCGTGGGCTCGTTCGATCAGCTGCGCGCCTGGGCCGCGGACAAACCCGGCCTGGGTGATCTCGTCGAGTTGCTCACCGGTGTTGAGGACGGCGACCTGACCGATCTCGGCACCTGGGCACTCGGGATCCGCAACGCGCTGGCGGGCATCGACCTGGCGCACCCCGAGTCCATCCTGGCCGCTATCGCCAAGGTGGCCGGCCAGTTCTTCAAGGGCGTCATCCCGGCGGCGTGGATTGCCGATGTCGCCCAGGACTTGACCACTGGCGCGGGGGGATTCACCGACCCGTCGGTCGTCGAGGACAACCCGGACTGGCACTTCGATGCCACCCAGAGCGGACACCTGTCGGGTAAGTCGATCTACGTCAACGCCGATGGCCATCTGTATGCGATCAGTGTCAAGGACTCCTTCGAGGTGGCGCCGGGCCAGATCGTCGACATGGCGGCCTCGGCCATGTGGCAGGGCGTCACCGCCGCCGGGGGATCGAACCCGATCCGGCTGTGCATCACGCCCTTCGGCCCCGACCGTACGAAGCTGCCCGACATCGTGATCAAGCAGATACAGCCGGTGGCAGCGGACTCGTCATGGGTGCGCACGAGCCTCACCGGATCCTGGAACGTCCCGAATGACGGAACGGTCAAGTGGGCCACGGTGACCCTGATCGTGACGCCGGGCGCCACCGGCGGCCGGGTGCACTTCTCGAATGTCACCTCCGCGATGTCGAACCTGGGCCCGGTGCTGGGCAAGTTCCGCTCATTCTTCGACACCATTGGCGGCCAGGCGAACTCGGACATCGCCCAATTCGAGCAGCGGTTCGCCGCGATCACTGCGGACGGCAAGATCACCGCCTCGGAAATCCTCGGGCTGCTCGGGTTGGGGAATATCCCCACCCTGCCGCAAATCAAAATCGAGGACCTGTCAACGACATTCAACCAGCTAGAAGACATCTACGACGGCGTCGTGGTGACACCGATCAACGCCTTCGTGGCATCGGTCAAAGACTGGTTTGGCCTGAACAACAACAAGACTCAGAAGCTCGCTGGCAACGGGACCATGGCGGCCAGTGATGTAACGGGCAATTTCGATATGAGCCGGGTCAACGATTTGGTCAGCAACCTCGGAAACATGCTCTCCGGTGTCAAGACGGGCGCGGACGGAACAGCCACCGGCACAACGGGAACCATCCTCGATCAGATCGACCAGGCCAAGACTTCACTACTATCGCTGCTCGGTCTGTCGCAGGATGCGCTCAAGAGTGCCATTGCCGCCCAGACCACCCTGCAGGAGCAAGAGACCGAGCAGAACACCGGCGGCGGCAACAGCTACAGCTTCGTGTTCTCCGGTGCCGATGGCGCCGCCTTGAACTCGACGGACTGGACCACCGGACCCAACCCCGGCGATGTCACCATTCGCGGCGACTCAGGCTATGCGGGCGTCAAGACCGGCAACCCCGACGGGTACTTCTTCGCCAGCCCCAACTACACCTACGCCACCGACGGCCAGTCCGCCTCATTTGTGTTGGGCGACACCCAAAACGGCAACTACTACTCCGGTGTCTACATCCGATGCGACGCCAGCCGCACCCAGGGCGCCTACTGCCTTGCCAAAGAGGGCGAGATCCGCATCGGCAAGTTCACCCGCTCGGGTACCAGCTGGTCGTTCAACACGCCGCTGACGCTGCAGACCGGGCTCTCGGCGGTCAAGCAGGGCGCGCGTATCGAGATCCGCTGCGCGGGCACCAACTACTTCGTGCGCGTCAACGGCCGACAGGTCCTCTCGGCCACCGACGCGGGTAACACGATCAATATCGGTGCCGGTTATCGCAATTCGATGTTCAGCGTGCAACGCGCGAGCCCGTTTTTCACCTACGACTCTTACCGGGTCGCGGCATTCGCGATGTCCGACTACAGCACGGCGGGAGCGGGATTCTCGATGTCGAATTCGTGGAGCATCAGGCGGGACAGCACCGCGGACGTCACCTACGGTCCCTATTCCTCCGGTGCGTTCCCGTCCGGGTTCTTCACATTCAACGACTACACCACCGATGTCACTCTCGATGACCTGGGCACGGCCCGAATCGAGATCGCCACCACCGGCCTGTACCGAATCAACACGACGTACCGATCGGTCACCGCCAAGGGCACGTCTGTGCCCTATTGGGTGGTGTACAAGAACGGCTCCCGCATTACTGGGGCCATTCCGTCGGGTTGCCCGTTTGAGATACCGCTCGTGGCGGGAGATGTCGTGCAGCCGGGATTTATCGCGGTCGACTACGACCTACGGTCCAACGGCTCAACAGGGTCGGAAACCGTTGTGTCACGAAGCATCACAGCCCTATCCGGCATCGCCACATTCGATGGCCGGCGAATCGCATAATCCAGAGAGGCCCAAGCGATGACCACCACATTCACCATGCCCGAACTACCAGGCATCACCTTCACCGCCGAGCGCGGGGGCCTGGACCCCGACGGCAAGCTCAACCCGTCCTGGATTCAGATCACGGGAGCCGACCAAGACGGCAAATTGGTCTGCTCGGTAGGTTTCGCCGGGCCGTAAATGCCCTGGTCTCCCAACCCGACCGTTCCTCCAGCGCGGTCGGGCGGTAAGTGGTCTCCTAACCCGGTTGTCCCACAGAAGCCGACAGGCGGCAAGTGGCATTGGGTTCCCCGAGCCTTCGCGGCGGATACGGGTATCGGTGAGGATTCGGCGACGCTGCTGGCCCATCTGCTGGTGACCGACACCAACATCGGATCTGACACCGCAGAGCTGACTGCGCATCTGTCCGGCCGCGACGACGGGCTCGGCTCGGACGCGGCCACGCTGCTCGCACACCTGACGGGCACCGACACCGGTACCGGCGGCGACTCGGCCACGGCCATGCTCAAGTACTTCCTGTCCGGCACCGACGAGGGGATCGGCTCCGACAGCGCAGCCCTGCTCGCACACCTCACCGGCGCCGACCTCGGTCAGGGACAAGACACCGCGACACTGGTAGCCCGCCTGGCCGGATCCGACACAGGCGGCGGATACGACAGCGGCACCGCAGTGTTCAGCCCCCACTCCCCGGAGACCCAGCAGTACACCATCCCCGGGACGATCACCTACCTGATCCCATCCTGGTGCCGGTACATCGACGTCGTACTGGTTGGCGGCGGCAACGGTGGCGGTGGAGGGTTCGCCGGATTCGTCACCGGCGGTGGCGGTAACGCTGGCAACTGGGCGCACGTCACGCTGGAGCGCGGCGTGGACATCCCGTGGTCGGCAACCTCGATCACGTTCATCATCCCCGCCGCGACAGCTGGTGGCACGCAGGGCAACAAGGGCGCTGGTGGTGGAACCGTCACCGCCTCGGTGTCAGGGTCGGGGTGGTCGGGGCTCTCGGCCACTGGGGGCACCGGTGATCAATTCGGCACCACCCGCAACGGGCAATCGCCCGGCACGCACACCTACAACGGACAGCCCTTCAACGGCGGTGCCGTGCAATCCACCAGCCAAGCCGCAGGCAATCCGCCCGGTGGCGGCGGTAACGGCGGCAACGGAAACGCATTCAACGGCAACCAAGGCGGCGCGGGGGCACCCGGCGGCGCCTGGGCCCGGGCATACCAGTAACCAGCAATAGGAGGACAACGTGGGAGCCAACTCAGCTCATCAAATCGACATCTGCAACAAGATCGCGGCAGCCGGCAACACCGTCAAGGCGTGCAGCGGCGACCCCGGCAGCGGCACCAGCGCAGCCAACGTGATCGCCTCAACGCCAGCATCATTCAATACCACGTGGGGCGGCGCGGCTGACGGTACAGGCGGCGACGCCGGATACTCCGTCGCGCTCGGTTCGGCGGGCACGTTGCAGATACCGGCCTCCACGGTGGTGAGCCATTACGCCATATTCAACGGCTCCACCTACCTGCGCGGCCGCGCGCTCGATACGCCAATCACCGTGGGCGCCAGCCCCGTAAACATCGACATCACACCCAAGACCCGATACAAGGGCGGCCAGTAATGCGCCAGCTGCTCCCGGTACTAGCCCCGTGCCTGGCACTTGGCGCCGCCGCATTCCGGCTCGGCTGGTGGGCATCTGACCGGCTCTCGTCATACGCACAGGAAATCGACCCACACATCGAAAGGGAGTACACCCGATGACCACGGTGATCACGAAGCTTAAGGCCCGTGAGGTTGACAACTTCTGTCACGCCCGCCGCGGCTTGCCGTACGCATTCGGTGGCGCATTCAGCACCGACCCGAAACGCTCCACCGACTGCTCAGGGCTTGTCTTGCAGACCGGCGCGCTGCTGATGGGCCGCACCGATTGGTCCGGAAACCGCTACGGCTCAACGGAATCATTCCGGCTGAACTATCAGATCGTCTACGACATCGGGTTCAAGCGCCTTCCCGCCGGCGGGATTCAGGCGCTCGGTTTCCAGCCGATCATGCTCGTCGGGTTGCAGCACGGCGGCGGCGGCGAATACAGCCATACCGCATGCACCCTGTTCTACGCCGACACCCCCGGTGGTGACATCAAGCAGTCGGTGCGCGGTATTGACTGGGAGAGCCACGGCAACCGGAATGGCGTGGGAGTCGACTACTACGACAACGCCCGCGCCTGGAACGACCCGCTGTTCAGCGACTTCTGGTACCTGGACGCCAAGCTCGAAACCGCCGCCACCTCACAGCCCGTCATCGTGGGGCCCGCGGACGACCAGCTCAACATGCAGTTCAACTGCCTGGGCGGCCAGACCCTCGTCGAGGCCGTCGCCCAGATCCGAGACAAGGTGTGCGGCACGGCAGATCGCAGCAAGGTCGGGGTGGTGCTCCGATGAGCGCCCGGCTGCCCCTCAAGCCGGGATCATCGGATGCGCGCGGCGACGACGTGACGCACTGGCAGCGGTGGGCCGAGCAGTACGCCTCGGCGTACGCGGACCTCATGGGCCCGGTGGACGGCTACTACGGCAACGGGGACTCCGCGTTCACCCGAGAAATGCAGCGGCGTCTCGGATTACCTCAGACCGGAGTCTTCGACGAGCTGACCGCAGGCCGGGTCGGCTACGGCGGCGCCGTGGCTTTACCACCGCGGCGCAAGATCTGGCTGTACTCGTCGCCGGGATCGGGTGCCGACTGGAACGTGGGTCCAAGCTTCGCCCTCGGCCAGTGGTGCAAGGACGTGCTCAAGATCAACCACCAGCCGCTGTCGTTCCAGAAGGGCGGCTACCTCGGATTGCTTGGCGGTGACGCGAAATTCAGCTACAACGAGGTCACCTACGACCAGTTCAAGTCGCTGGAATACTGCCTCGATCACAACCCCGACATCAATGACCCGGATCTCGAGCTGTGGTTTTCGGGGTACTCGCAGAGCGCGGATGGGATGGAGGACGCGCTCGAAGTCCTCTTCGGCGATGGCGGTTTCATCCATCCCGGCGACCCGACGCGGACGCCTTCGCCTCCCGGCAAGTACCGGCACCTGCGTGACCGGATCAACGGCGTGGTCCAGTTCGGAAACCCCTCGACGCCGGTCACGGGTATTGCCCGCAAGACACGGCCGACCTGGCTTGCGAATTTGGTCCGAAACGTCAACGCCCGGAATGACTTCTACGCCATCGCCCCAGACAACATCCGCCCGGCGTTCTATGCGATCATCGTGCAGGCCGAGCTGGAGCTGCCGTTCTTTGTGCACGTACTGCGCATCGCCGTACCCATCATCACCGACTGGGCCGCCGCGGCGCTGCCGTTCATCGGCCCTCTGCTCGGCGGGTTCGGCCCGATGGCGCAGCTCGGGCTCGGCATGATCGGCGGGCTGCAGGGAATGGGACAAAACCCCACGCTCGGCAGCCTCATGGGTCAGGCCGGATCGTCGCGCGATACCAAGGTTGACGACGATCTGCGACGACTGCTGTCGCCCACTGGAGTCCTGCAGAACATCCCCGGCCTGATCAGCCTTATTGCCGCGCTACCCGGCCTGCAGGCGCACGGGGAGTACCACTTGCCCAAGCCCGAGTTCGGCGGCCGGGACGGCATCGCGGTCGCCTACGACGTGATCGCCGGATTCCGGCGATGACCCTTGGGCCCCCGCGCGAGGAGAGCGCGCAGGGACTCTCCAGACACCGTAAGCCCAACAGCCGAATTCGCCGAATCGGTTATCCACAACCCCATCCGAGAGGAACTCGTCATGCACATCACCATCCCACCATGGCTCAAAGACGCTGCCATCGATACAGCTGAGCGGGCCATCAAGACCTTCGCGGGTGGATTCATCGTCGGCGCCAACTTGGCCGGCGCGGCGGTCAACGCGGCTCTGACCGAGATCAACTGGCAGCGTGGCCTCGACGTGGGAGCGGGCACCCTCGCGGTGTCGCTGCTGTTCTCTGCGGCATCGATCAAGCTTGGACGCTCCGGGACCGCGTCGGCGACCAAGGCGGTTGTGCCGTCCAGCCTGTTCAAACTCGTGGCAGGCGGCGGCCGGTGAGCCTGCTGACCGAGATGGTCAACGTCAGCGATATCGATTCGCCCAAGGAATTCGCCGCACTGGCGATGGTGCTGATTTCCCCTGTCGTGGCATCGGTCGCGGCGGCATGGGGTACCGCGACATTCGCGCATCGCAAGAAGGTGGGCAAGGCTCTTGGTGCAATCGCCGACGACACAGGAGCCATTCGCGAACAGACCGAAAACGATCACGACACCAACATGCGGGTCGACCTCGACGAGATACTCAAGGGCATCAACAGAATTGAGAAGCAACAGAATCAACAGGCCCGCGACATCGGCGGGCTACGCGAGGAGATGCGCACCGAGCGCACCGAGCGAGGCCAGGCCGATGAGCACATTCGCGAGCTGATCGAGCGTTTGCCGCACTGATTCACCCTCTGCCTAAACGGAACCGCCCCCACCCTCACCGGGTGGGGGCGATTTCGGCATTTGCGGCCTACCTCTCGCGGTTACTTCCCGCGCTGCAAAGGGTCCGCCGCCGGATCCCAGTCTTGGTCGTCCGCGCCGACATCGCGACGCTTCACCGTCGGGGCCGGCGGCCGGATCAGTCTCTTCAACCCCGCCAAATCCGAGTACTGTGCCCGCAATTCGCGCACACGCCCCGCGAGCACGGCATCACCAGACACATCGGCAGCTATTCGCGCGTACACCATGTCCAGCTGCCGCAACGCTTCCACGTACGCGCTGGCATACGCCCGCTCAATGGCCCGGCCCAACGCCTCCGGCTCCACGCCAGCCGCTTCCGGGCTCAAGTCGAGCCGTTGCAGCTCGCCGCGCACAGACACCGTCACCGCGCCGACACTGGTGGCCGGGGGACGCTGAATCTCGACCGTCCCGGCAACCTTGTCTACCCAGCTGCCCAACCACCCAACGAGATCATCACCGGCCAACTCATCGAAACCCATGGAGACTGGTCAATCACGCTGGGGCTGTTCGTAAGACTGCGGCCCGTCCTTCGTGATGATCGACGGCATCACACCGCCGTACGCCGAACCCGAGGCAGGAAAGTACGGCGAGGTCCAACTGGTGCCGACGCCACCGTGAACGCCGCGCTGAATATCGAACTGATACCCGTCGGGCGTGTGTCCACGAGCGGACTTCTTTTGTGGGATGTCCGATCCGACTGAATCGATCCAGCCCCAGGAGTTCCATAGCTTCACGAATGCGTCGAACACGTCGTCGCCGGTGAGGTCGCCGTAACCCCAGATCCAATACCCGGTATAGAAGTTCCACTCTCCGTTGGGTCCGACTGCGCCGCTGCCGGCGCTACGAGGCCCACGGCCTGGCGCTTGGAATCCGACGATCCAGCCGTCGGGCAGCTGTTGCAGGGTGTGGACGATGTGTTCGATGGTGCGCTGGCGCGCGAGTTCGTCGGTGAGGTCGGGGTGGATCTGTGGTGCGGTCATGTCATGTCCCATGCTAGTGCTGTGTGCGCGTTTCTAGCGCCTGATGCCTGCGATGATTTCGCCGATGACTTCGAGGCTGTTGCCGGATTCCCAATAGGAGCTGTGCGCGGACAGTCTGGTGTTGGTGATCCATAGCCCCTTTCTTTCTGCGATCCATTCCGGGTGAGCTCCGAAATCTGGTTCATGAGTCATACGGCCGTGTCCGATCGGGGTGCGGTCGGACACTTCGAGAAGCCGGATGGGGTCGTGGGGGTGAATCAGCGCCCATACCGGTGCCGATCCGGGTTCTAGGTGGACCCCTTGGAGTATGAGTTCTTCGACGGTGCGTGCGTGCATGCCCGCACCGCCCAGAGTCACCAGTGAGTGCGCGTTTAGTCCTGCGCCCTTGGCGGCTTCCCCGACGACGACCGCGCCGTAGGAGTGTCCGATCACGGTGCGGTGTGCGTCGGGCATCTGGTTGGTGTGATCGAGGCGTTCAAGGAAATCACGGAGCCGCGGAGCCCCAGCTTCAGCGAAACGGTTCATCGCTGCGCCTGGCAAAACCCATTGCGGCGCACGGTAATTCTGCCAATCCACCACCGCAGTGTCTGGCCGGCCCAGCTGGAAGTCCGCGCTGTCTTTGAAGCGTTCGGCGACTTGCATGTAGCCGGGGTGGTCACCGTCGGGGATGAGTTTGGTTGCCTTGGTGCCTGTTCCGGGCACCAGCACGCCGGTGTGTGAGGCTAGGTCGGGATTGCCGACCGAGGTGATGGAGCGCCCGTCACGCTCAAATCCGAGTAAATATCGTTGCGGTTGGTCGGGGTGGTTTTGGATGGCTTCTTCGATGCTGCGGAAGGCCTCGTTTTCGGGCATGCGTTCGCGCCAGTAACCGAGTGCATCGCGGGCGTACTCATCGCACACCTTGACCGGTAAACGGGCGTTGTCGCCGAACATCGGGTCTTGGCGGAACACACCGGTGCGCTCAGCCGGGCCCAGGTGGTCCCACAACTCACGCATCTGTGCCGGGTCGACGGGCCGCTCCAGCTGTCCGTCCAAGACCTTCTGCACCCACTCAGGGCGTTCGCCGTGTGCCCCGAGTAGAGCGCCGTTGTCGCCGGGTGGTTTTGGTGGTTCGCCGCCATCATGTCCGCGCCCCGCCCCTGGTGCTGGCTCGGCGGGCCGCTCGGGTCCGGGGCGCCCATTGGCCGCTGGTCGTTCGGTGGGTGCGGGTTCGTGTGCTCTGGCTGCTGCTGGGGTCGCTTCGCCCGGTGTGGTCTTGGCCAGGGAGGGTTTGGACTCCACCGGTGCGGGCGGCTCGTGTAGCGGCCGGTTGGGGGTCAGCGGTTCGCGGATCGATTCACGCAACGGCGTGATGGTCGACGATTTGACTGGCTCTCCATGCGCAGCAGGCGTACTGGGCACGTGCGGCGTGGTCGGGGAGGTCGGGTGCGCGGGCGCCGCAGGGCCAGCGGGCGCAGTGGGCCCGGTGGGTGTTGTCGGGGGTGTGTGCTCGCCGGCCGCCGGGGTGTGGGCTGGGACGGGTTCGCCGTGCTCGGGCAGCGCATTGTGCGGTGCGGGTGCACGTTCGGGCGGCACCGGGCCGTCGACAGTGCGCGGGGATTCGGTCGGATGCGCCGGGGTGCGCGGGCTTTCGGGTTCGATCGGACGCTCACCAGGCGCGAGGGGCCGTTCACCAGACGGCGCGCCGTGCTCGCCCGGTGCGGCGGGGCGCTCGCCAGGTACGTGATCAGCGGGTGCGGCCGGGTGGTCGCCGAATTGGGGTGTGGTGGTTTCTGACGGGCCGGGGCCGGGCCCGTCCGGTGGTGTGGGATGGCTGGCGGCGGATGCGGGTGTGCGCTCGGGCGGTGCGACCTGCGAGGGCTCACCGACGCGTTCGCCAACCGGGACCGGACGTTCTGCCCCGGCGGGCACGCTATGTGCCGGTGCTTCGCTGTGAGCGGGACCGCTGTTGTGACTGACTACGGCGGCGTCGTCGGGTTTGGGTTCGGCACGTTCGGGTGCCGGTGGTGGATGGTGTTCTGCGGGGGCAGCCGATGGTTGTTGTTGCGGTGCTTCTGTTTTAGGTTCGACAGCGGTGGGTTTGATTTCAGCGGCCGGGGCGCCAGGGTGCTCGATGGGGCCGGGTTTGGGTTCGGACAGGCTTGCCGCTGGTGGGGGAGCTTCGGTGGAGGGTCCGATTTTGAGTTCACCGGGTTTGATGCCCTCGGGCAGCTTCCCCAAGCTTTCGCTGATCTTGCCGGTTTGCGCCGCCACATCGGCCACCGGGTTGATGGCGGCGGCATCGCGGCCCAGGCCGGTTGTGGCTTTGATTTCGGCGTTGACCACACCTTCTGAAACACGGGCGCCGTCAACGCCCAGGGAGGTCGCCCGCGCTGCTCCGCCGCCGGGTACCAGGAACGTGGCTACCGTGGTGGCGTTGTATCCGGCCGCCTCCCAGATGTCGCCCTTTTTGATGTCTTCCCAGTCCACCAATCCCTTGACAACGTCCAAGCTTTTCTGTGTCTGCCCACCAGGGTCATGGGCAAACTCTGCGATCTGCTTGGCCGAATCAATAATCGCCGCACCAGGATTGAGCGCAGTCAACGCGGTTTTGCCCAGCCCGCGCCAGGCTTGCCCCGCACCGTCAGTGGTCGGGTCCAGCCCGGCCAGCATCGCCAGCGGGCCGGTGAACATCCCGGTCAGGTTCTTCAAACCACCGGCATCGAAGCTGATCAGCGCATTGAGCACCGGTGCCGCCGAGGGGAACTCGCGCGAAACCCACCCCTTGATCGCGTCTTTGGCCGCATCGATCTGCGCCCCGATACCCAGCAGGTCGGATTTGCGGGCCTCGACCTGGTTGCCGTGATTATCCAAAACGCCCTTGATGTCGCGGGCAACGGCCTTGATCTCCTCGACCGGTGATTCGCCGTGAAACAGAAAGTCGCCCAACGTGTCCAACATGTTCGACGGCGACAAACGGCGCAACAAATCCCGCACCGAATCCTGCGCGTGCTGCACGTCGTCGGCGAACCCTTCCAGCTCACTCGCGAGCTTGCCCGACAGCTGCGCCAGCTGGGTCAACGAGGACGTGATGTTGTCGATCGCCTTACCGATGGTCTCGGCTTCGGGCATCGTCTGCCCCGCCACCCCGACCTTAGCGGCCTGTATTTGTGCGGCGACCCTGGGAAGGGCCTGCCACAACGCTTTCCACGGCGCGGCCACCGCCCTGGCACCGGAGGGGTCGCCGTTGGGCCACACGTCGCCGACGAAAAACTCCACCACCGAGTACAACGCTGGGGCCATCACCCCGCCCCCATTGGCAGGACTGATCGTCACCGACATTTTCGGCTCATGCGATTTCGTCGGCATCCCCACCGACGGACTAGCTTGCGGAATCGTGGCGGCCGCATCAGCGAGCGCATAGTTGGCTGCCGACACCCCAATCCCGAACCCGACCGAGCGGGCAGCCCCTAATGCCTGAAACACGCCCGCCACAAGCTGCTGAGCGCGCGAGACGTACTCTTCGCCGAAATTTGACCCGGCATCATCTTGGCCCGCATTAAAACTCAAGGTGCCGCCCGAAAGTGCTTGCGCGGCAGCCCGCAACGCATCAGCAGCGGCCTCAACGGCTTTACCGGAGGCGGCCAGCTGCGGCGGGTCCACGTCGAGCTGCGTGCCGCCCCCCGCTGACCACATGTCGGCGTTGCTTTTGGTGGCCTGCACATAGCCTTCACGCGCACCGTGCAGGTAGTCGACGATCTTGCCGACCATCTCACCCAGCTCGCCGGTTGAGCCCACCCACTTACCTGTTGCTTCATCGGCGCTGACGGCGGTGTCACCGTCCCACGCCGCTGCCATCTTGTGTTGCCCGTCGCGGCCCTGCTCGACAGATTCGCTGATCAGGGTCCGTAGCGCCGCGACCGCCTCGGCCATATCGGCCATCGCGGCCGGATCAACCCGAAACCGCGTCACTACAGGCGCTCGCTGGCCTCATGCAGTTGGTTTGCGCTACCGCGCGCCCGCTCCGTGGTGTTCGTCAACAACTTCGCAGAACCGGCAGCCTCTTCATGCCAGCTATCCCAGATCGGGGAAAACGAGGACGCCGCACCTCCAGACCAACCATGCCCTAGCACCGAACGCACCCGCCCATCAGCGCTGCGCACCCCGCCACCAAGCCGCTGCGCTACCCCGGCGAGCAACCCAAACGCGCTGGACAGGGCAGGGGCATCGATCCGCAACACCCCATCAGAACCCGAAGGACCAGCCATCCGCACACCCCCCGCTCGGAAAATCTTCGAATCGAGTGACTCAGTTCACTCAAAGATTACGACAAATGTAGTGGGCAATGTGGTTGCTGTCTAGCCAAACAGCCCAATCGCCGCTAAACCTGACGGACTCTCTGACCTGGCCGCCTCTAGGCTGGGCAACAACTATGACAACTACCGAGTCCGCGCCCGCTAGGCGTACGCGAAGCAGGGGGCCCTCCATGGGGGTGCGCCGCCCCCAGGTGCTTGACGCCGCCGTGCGCATGCTGGCACTGGGTGGGGATCGGGCTCTGACCTACCGCACCGTCGATACCGCCGCCGGTGTCCCCTCGGGCACGACCAGTAACTACTTCCGCACGCGCGCGGCCCTGCTGATCGGCGCGGCGACCCACACTGAACGCCAACGCCGCCGCGCCTTCGACGAACTACTCGAACAACACGCACCCGCCAGCGCCGGCCACCTGACACGGATGCTCAAGGCCTATCTGACCGACGCGGCCAGCGACACCAGCCATGGCGGGACACTGGCCCGCGCTCACACGGCGCTGCTGCCCCTGGCCCTCGATAACCCCGAGCTGGCCAACTTGCTGGCCACCAGCCACCGGCTACACACTGACGCCCTGCGGCGTCGACTCGCCGCGATCAACCCCGCCCCGTTACCCCGGCTGGCCCCGCTGATCACCGACTACCTCACCGGCACGCTGGCCAACCAGCACGCCACCGGCACCGCAGACACCACCGGCCTGACCGCACTCATCGAATTGCTCAACTACACCGCAGCCCACCGCTTGCTGTGATCGCTATGACGCGTCGTCTGCCCGGACAACTCGCAGGCCCCGGCGTGGATCTTGTGCCTGGGCCTCGCGTACTGCCTCGGCGATGTGGTCACCGAGCTTGCTCACGAGATCTTCGGTCACGTAGTACTTCGCCGCTTGCCGGCCGATCCGCATCCGCTCGGCAGTGAAGTCGACCTGCTGGGAAATGTCTTCCCGCGCTACGTCCTCGGTGATGTTCAAGCCATGCTGCTCGGCGAGGTAGCGGACGAGGAACTGGGCGCGTTCGTTCATCCAAGGGGAGCGGCGAGCCATGTGATTGTGTGTACCAGATGACAGAACGCCCCGAGGCGACTACTCGGGGCGTTCTGCGGTTAGGTGGGTGAGCCTTGTTATGCGGCTCCGGTGTCTTGTTGGGCGATGCCCGGCAAGGCAAGGCGAGAGATGCCGTCGGCGCGCATTTTGTCGTTGACCTTGGTGTAGATCTGGGTGGATTGGATGCTGGCGTGACGCATCAGCTCTTGAGTAGTGCGCAGGTCCACGCCCGCTTCGAGAAGAGATGAGCCGTACCAGTGGCGCAATTTGTGACCACTGCCGGGCACGCCCGCGCGGTCGAACACCGCACGCAGGGTGTTGCAGACCGACCCGCGATGGACATGACCACCGCTGGTGCCAGGGAACCAGTAGCCCTTGGTGGGCATCTTGGCCGCGACCGCGGCGACATCAGGGTGCAGGGGCAGGACCTTCGTCTCGCCGCCCTTGCCCTTGACTTCCATCTGGCGGGCGACCAAGTCGAAATGCTCGCCGCGAACCTTGGCGATCTCGTGTGCGCGAAGGCCCTGCAGCGTGGCCAGCAGCACCTTGGCGCGTGTCGCGGTCCACATGCGCACGCCCAGGATGCGGGCAAGCTCATCGTGAGTGGTGGGACGCGGCACGTTGCGGGGCCGTCGCGGTTTAGGGATCAGCAGCATGGGGTTATCCATCCGGTGGCCCTGTTTTTGCAGCCAGAGGAACCATGCGGCCAGCGAGGTGTGATAAGTCCAACGGGTCTGCGTCGACCAGTCACCGCCCTCGGCGAGCCAGGTCACGATGTCCTCCATGGTGGCCCGCTCTGGTGCGACGTTGCACCACAGGGACATGCGGCGCACAGTACTGACGCGTTCAGTCACGGTCCGCTGGGAATGTGACTGCGCGTATTGCCATGTCTGCCAAAGGTTTACGAGAGTTGTGTGGCTCATCGTCGAGCCCCCCTTTCATTGTTTCTCAGCAACCCCCCAGGGTTGTGAGCGGAAACGTAAGTGATCAGTTGCCCGGCAAAGAAATCGCTCGATAACTGTTGTGTGTCAATGGCATTCCGGTTTCGCAACGCTGCCGGTGTGGTGTTTGCCGGGTTACCTGACCTTGGTAAGTGTCTGTGCCGCAAGTCAATTGATGGCTATCGAACTACACCAGGTGTAATTCGTACCTTACTATCGGCAACGAACTGCAAAATCGCGGCCAGCTTGCCTACTCCGTCGAACCGGCAAACATCACGGCCAGCGGTGGCCTCGGCCCAGAGAATCTGCCCGTCGCAGCTATAGGTCACCCGGAGCTGGGTGCGCGTTCCGGGGAGCCGGTATACCAGCCCTCCGGCGCATCCCGTCCAGATCCAGCCGTGCGAGTGCGCCGCCCGGTGCACCGAACGGTAGCCAGTCATCAGCTCCGCAGTCACGCCGCGCTCAGTCCAGGGTGCCAGCAGGGGCCATAATCCGATTCTCTACTATTCCGCAGACCGTGCACTTGTAATGAATAGGTCGGGGGTTCGATTCCCCCGGGCAGCTCCACGCGGATTATTCGATAGCTTTCGAGACCGCCCCGGCCACGCCACATCGACCTGCTCGAACTCGGCGAGCCGCTTCTTGCGTTCGTAGCCCTTCTCCAGTACTTGACGTAAATCACTCCGCTGCCGGGTACTTCTGCTGTGGGCACAACGTCGGACCGCTAGATTGATGCTCATGTGGTTCGCGGGGCGCGGTGCCAGCCGTCATGGCGTGGTCGTTGCTGCGGTGGATCAGGTGCTGGCCACAGCCACCGGACGGCAAGGCTCGGTGGTTGATGTCGCGCATAGCTGGGCGCACGCGAACGGCCGGGTAGTGGACATCGAGGATGCGCCGCTCGCGGCCGGAGTTTTCGGCCAGTGGATCTCGTTCCCCGACAGGGACCTCGTGCAGGTGGGGCATGGAGTCGTGGGCCGCGACCGCACGATCGCACATGAATTGGGCCATATGGTGTTAGGTCATCGCGGTCTGCCGGTGGCCGAGTTCGCCGCCGAGCACGTCCGAGCGGTGCCGCCTGAACTTGTTGCGCGCATGCTGCAACGCAGTTGTGGCGCCGATGAATTGACCCAGAGCGATGATCGTTGGCCACAGGATGAACTAGCTGCTGAGCGGTTCGCGGCATTGTTGGTGCGCCGCTTGCGGGCCGGCCGGCGTGAGCGCCCGAGCTGGAGCCCATACGTCGACGACGCGCTGGGGTAATGACTCTCTCGGTTTGGGAGTCGCTGCAGGCTGTGCGCATCGCGGTACTGATCGGATTTCTACCGGTACTGCTGTTCCGGATCTGGCGGCTAGTCCGCTACCCCACGTCGATCCCTGCCATCGCCGCCACTGTCTTTGGGTTATGGGTGTGGTTTTGGATGTTGATGTTCACCGAGCCGGTGTGGTCGGTGATGCCGTCCTACGTGCACGCGGTGAGCATCGGTGGTTGGGCACCCGTCTGGATGGCTGGCTGTCTGCAGATTTTCGTGATCGGCATCAGTGGTGATGTCTCGCAGGTCTGGATTCGACGGGGGCTGCGTGCCACCTTCGCCGTCACCGGCCTGGTCCTGGCTGTGGTCGCGGTAGCGGTGAGTCAGAGCCGTGTGCTGCTGTCTTCTGATGACATGTTCACGCTCACCAACGCTCTTCTCGATGGTGGAGATCGCGGTGCGGCGATTGCCGAAGTCGTGAGCAGCGGCTACCTGGCAGTGGTGCTTGTCCAGCTCGCCTGGGTCGGATTCCGGCACGCCGACCGCACGCCAGTCGGCGTGGGGCTGGGACTGCTGGCGACGGCCGCAGTGCTGCAATTGATCGCGATCGCCTTCACGGGAATCTGGCGCCCGCTGACAGGCGGAGGCGTGGGGATTAGCGGCCGCTATGGTCCATTGCTTCAGATCCTGCCCGGATGTATCGGTGCGGCCCTTATGGTGGTGGGATTCGCCTGGCCGCCCGTGATGCTACGTATTCAGGCGCGTCGGGAATTGCGGCGACTGCGGCCACTCCATGATGCTTTCATCGAGATGTACCCAGGGCTTTTCCCGCCGACAGAATCTCAAATAAGGCTGTCAGACTTGGTATTTGAGTGGCTGGCGCATATACAAGACGGCCTCACCCTGCTATCGCAGAGCCATGGGATACCGGTGGAAACCAGTGTGCCGATTCCCGTGGATCATGTGGATCATGTTCAGGAAGTGGCAAATTGGATTTCTGGTCAATCGGTTTTGGGAATCAGCCATGAATGGCTGCGTCCGCCAACGGGCATGAGCGATCAGGCGTGGGTGCTCGCCATCGCCGATGCCTATCGGGGCCGTGCGGACTCCTTTGGTGTGCGAGAAGCACGACGTGGGCATCTGCCGGTGGCGCCGTGACTACCCGCGCGGCGTGGGAGCTGATGCAGATTGTGCGCGTGGCCGTGCTCATCTGCTTTCTGCCGGTGTTGCTGTATCGAATCCGGCGGATTGTGCGTGATCCCACATCGGTCCCTGCCGTCGCGGTCACCGCCTTCGGGGTGTCGGTGTGGATCTGGTTCGTGGTGTACACCGACTGGGTGTGGGCGGCACTGCCGCCGGGTGTACGCGCCGTCAGCGTCGTCGGGTGGCCGGCCATCACGATCGCGGCGTGTTTACAGGTTTTCGTCATCGGCATCAGGGGCGACGCGTCGCAAGAGCGTATTCGCCGTGGGCTGTGGGTCACTGTTGCGGGAGCAGTCATCGCTCTCACGATCGTCGTTGTCGCCGTGCGTCACAGTGAGTTGATCGGGATGGCGGGCGATGCGCTGACGATCGCAAATATCGTGTATTCCGGGGCTGATAGCGGAGCGGCCATCGCTGTTGCGGTGAGCAGCGCGTACATGATGTTGGTGGTCCTTCAGCTCGCGTGGGTCGGCTCTCGGAACGCCGATCGAACTCCCGTCGGCGTCGGTCTGGGACTGCTGGCGGCCGCGTCGATGTTCCAGGTTGTCGCGAGCTTCTGCGGAGGGATCTGGCGCCCGCTGAGCCATGGCGAGGGCTTTATCAGCGGCGCCGTCGGAGTGTGGTTGCAGACGTGGCCGGGCTGTATCGCCGCGGTTCTGATTGTCGCGGGTTTTCTGTGGCCGCCGGTGATGCTGCGTGTTCAGGCGCAGCGGGAATTGCGGCGACTACGCCCACTCCGTGACGCTCTCGGCGGTATGTTCCCGGGGCTGTTTCCGCCGGTGGAAACACGAATACGATTGTCGGACTTAGTATTCGAATGGGTCACACATATCCAGGATGGTCTCACGCTACTAGCGCAGAGGCGCCGGGTGCCGCTCGTAACCAACTCCCTGGTGCCAAAGGGCGGCTCCGAACGGACTCTGGGTGTGGCGAATTGGCTTGTAGATGAAGCGGTTCCGGGATTCAGTTGCGAATGGCTGCGTCCGCCCGAAGGCGTGAGTGACGGGCCCTGGGTGCTCGCGATCGCCGACGCCTACCGAGAACGTCAGGAACGCTTGGAGGCTCCGGCTTCCTTGTCAGGTATGCCCTCGACTTTGCGCAAGTGATCGACCATATCGGCGATCGCCTGCCGACTGTTCTCGGAGAGCGCGTAGCTTCGTTGTGCGATTTCGCGGACCTTTGAGTCACGCAGCTGCACAAGCCAATCCAGATCGCGATTCACCGATGCGGCGTAGTCGGCGTCATAGAAGTAGGCGGGACTCACTTGGAAGAACTCCGCCAGCGCCGTGACGATATCGGGCGCCGGGTTGGACCGCTCGCCCTTGCGTAGAAGTGACAGATACGGCGAAGACACCTCGACGCCGCGCTCGCCAAGTGCGGCGACCACTTCGTTGAGGGAATAAGGTCCGCGCCCGGCCGGATGCACTGTGGCAAACAGATGGCTCAAGCGCTGCGAAAAGTCCGGCACCGCACCCCCTCACATACTTTCACTTCGCAGCCCAACGATACACGCACATGCTGTGCTGCTCACCGTAGGTCTGCGGGTGTCCGAGCGATATGCAACTTATCGGAAGGGTAAGTGATTGACAAGGACTATTTACTGACAGTAATGTCCGGAGTGTTCGTTCGGCTAATCAAGGTCGATCGCTCTCGGCTGGTCAATCGCTGTGCTCATCGTGGGGTTGAGCACAGCGACTGGTCAGCCGATTTTTGTATGAACCTGCCGCTGTTCAGCGGAGCCCCAGTGCGCTGTGATGCACCAGCGCACTGGCAATCAGGACGACTCCGAGGGACAGGAAAATCACCCGAATCGCAGTGGGGCCGTATCGCGTCACCGTCCGCACCAGGCCGCGCTGCGCCCGCCGCGCGCGTGGAGATCGCCGCGTCGACAGTACGAGAATCAACAGACTCGGGAGAATGGCGACCAAGCCGTAGCCGACCAGCAGCAGCGGCCACGTCGGCGGCAGCGGGTGACGTGAGGCCAACATCGCGAGTGCGCTCAGGTACGGAACAGATGTGGGAGCCTCCGCATAGCCCAGCGCAAGCCCAACGAGTGCGAGAAGCCATGGGTGGCGGCGCGCAATGGTACGAATCCACGGCGGTGTCACCGGCTCGGTGAACCAGGTCAATGAGGCAAAGGCGATCAACAGAATGCCGATGACCAGCTGGGCCCAATACCGGGTAGACGGGGTGATATCCGAACCACCGGCCACGTCGGTCAGCGAGCGCACGCCGAGCACGGTCGCCAGTCCAAACGTGAACAGTGCGACAAACAACCCGGTGACGAAGCTGAGGCCGCCGGGAAACGCCGATCGGCGTTCCAGCCGGGTCACATAGACGATCGTGGTGGCAATACCGATGTTAAGTACGTTGAGGGCGTCCAGACAGGCGAATCCCGCGAATGCCAGCAACAGGGTGAGCACGATTCCAGAACTTACGTGAGGGTGGATCGTGTTCCGGTTAACGCGGCCTTGTGGGCACTGCCACAGTCGGCCCCGCGCCGAGGTGCGGGACGATGGCCACGACTGGATCACACTCTGACCTGGGCCAACGAGACCGCCGGTACTCTGGGGCGGATGCCTACTCAGACCTCGGCTGTTGCTGCGCCCCTGCACGGATTGCGGAACATGCGCACCTACATCGACATTGCTGTCGTGGTCGCTGTTCTCGTCGCCACCAATCTGATCGCGCACTTCACCACGCCCTGGGCCAACTTCGTCGTGGTCCCGATCGCCGCGATTGGGCTCCTGGCTCTGATCCGCTACCGGGGCCACTCCTGGGCCGAGTTGGGGTTGGGCCGCGATCACTGGCGTTCCGGCGCCAAGTACGCGGCTGTCGCGGTTGTCATCGTCGGAGCGGTGATCGGCATCGGTCTCTTGCTGCCGATGACCCGACCGATGTTCCTCAACAGCAGCTACGCGACAACCGTTTCGGGCGCGCTACTGGCCTCTTTCGTCCTGATCCCGCTGCAGACCGTGATTCCCGAGGAGCTCGCCTTCCGGGGGGTTCTGCACGGGACGATGGCTCGGGCCTGGGGCTTCCGGGGAGTCGCGGCCACCGGGTCTCTGTTGTTCGGCTTTTGGCACATCGCTACTTCCTTGGGTCTGACGACCGGCAATGTCGGCCTGACGAGGCTGCTCGGGGTGGGCCTGTGGGCCCAGATCGCCGGTGTCGCCGGGGCGGTGGTCGCCACCGCGATCGCGGGTTTCGTCTTCACCTGGTTGCGGCGCCGCAGTGGCAGCCTCTTGGCGCCCATTGCGTTGCACTGGTCACTCAACGGGATGGGAGTGCTGGCCGCGGTTCTGGTCTGGCACCTGATCTAGCCCCATACGACGATCGCGGACGCTGCGAGAAATAGCAGCTGTTCAGCGGTGCGCCAGCCCAGGGGAGTGGACAGCGGGTTGGACCGCTGGGTCGCGGCATACACATTGGCCGGAAACATCACCACCAGCAGCACTCCCAGGCATCCGGCGGCCACCACACGTGTCGAGGGAACCAGCACGCCGATCGCGCCCAGCAGTTCGAGCACGCCGGTCAGCGCCACGAGGAGCCCGGCGGCCGGAATCCACGGCGGCACGATAGCGATCATCGCCTGACGCATCTTCGGGACGAAATGCGCGACGCCGGTCAGTGTGAACATCGCGGCGAGACCGACCGCCACGGCGGCCGGCCATGAATTGACGGGTGTGAACCCCTGGGCGCCGATCAGGCGCGCCAACAGGGTCCCCACGACCAGGGCGACAAGTGGTGCCATGACGATCTCCAATCTTGACATTGACTAGATAGACGATATCGGGAAACTAGTCATTGTCAAGATTTGCGTTATGCTGGTGCGATGTCGTATCACCATGGCGATCTGCGAGCGGCGATACTGGCCAGCGCGGCCGATATGGTGGCCCGGCGAGGCGCCACCGAGCTGTCACTGCGGGAACTGGCGCGCGAATCGGGTGTCTCGCACGCCGCACCCGCACACCATTTCGGCGATCGCCGCGGTCTGTTCACCGCCTTGGCCGCCGACGGATTCACCAAACTGGCCGGGGCCCTCGACGGCGCGCGCCCGGACTTCCATGCCGCTGCCCTGGCCTACGTGGACTTCGCCCTGGCCCATCCCGGTCACTACGCGGTGATGTTCGAACCCGCGCTGCTGGATTCCACCGATGCGCGACTCACCGCGGCGCGAGTCCGTGCCGGTGCCGCCTTGGATGCCGGGATCGCGACACTGACACCCCGGCAGACTTCGGCCGATAAGGTCACCGCGGCCCGTGCGGCCTGGTCCTTGGTGCACGGATTTGTCTCACTGTGGTCCAGTGGGGCGCTTGCTGATTCGCGCGATGATGCCGATCCGAGGGTGATCGCCTCGCAGATCGCGTACGCGCTCTTCCCGCCCACCGATTAGCCAAGCAAGACCTTGGCGCCCTTGGACTTGTAGTCGATATGTAGGTCGATCTCCTTGGGCACGGTGCCGGGCGGGACGTCGTAGACGAGCACCGACCGCTTCTGCATGCCGGGCCCGAGTTCTGCGCCAGGCTCGAGCTGTTCGGCGTTGCGTGCCAAGATGTTTGCCATGCTGTCGGGGGTGTACTCCCTGCCCGTTGCATCCTTGAGTTTCTGTTCGTCCCCGAGGAAGGAGTGCGTTGTCTGCCCGAGGTTCAGAACCTCGACGTGAACGACGACGAAGGTGCCGGTCGCCGTCGCCTGCAGCGCCGGATCCGCCTGGTCGCCAACCGTCCCGGCATCGTTTACCCGTGTGACGACAAGCGCGAGGTCGCCGTCGCGCACCTGCTGTCCGAGAGTGCCGGGCTTACCTTCTTCTGCCGTAACCACTTTGGTTTCAGCCCCGCCGCCGCTGGGGCCGACGTGGATGAGGGTTGGCCGACTCTCTGAAGCCTCATTGCCACCGCATGCCGTGAGAAGTATCCCGATAAGCCCAAGGGTGCAAAGGTGTTTCATGATCATGAAGTGCCCATCACGGGAATCGTGATGGAAGAGGGACGTTCCTCGTCGTGGTGGATCTCGAAGCGGATCGGGACGATGCGGCTGGCGGTCGCCAGCGGTTCACCGGAACCGGTGTTGCGGGCGTGGTTGGGAAACGCGCCGCCGCTGACCTGTACTCGTAGCCGGTGTCCGCGCGTGAAACGGTAGCCGGTGGGATGCATGGTCACGGCGACCGGCGAATCCGTCGGGCCATTGAACCGTACGATTCCATCGGAAACGTTGCGGGATACTCCCTTTCGGTCAACATCGCAGAGTCGGACGAACAGATCGCCCTGGCCGCTGTCCGTGGTCGCGTAGATAGACGCCGAGACGGGGCCGATGAGGTCCAGGTCGCTCGTCAGCGGATCGCTGGTGTACACCAGTACATCGGAACGCTTCTCGGTCGCGGAGTTGTCGCGCTGTCCGGAAAATCTCGTGTCCAGCAGTGGCCCACCCACAACCGGAGTGGGATCCGCCGGATCGTAGGTAAACGTGTCGGCGGGGTTATCGCTCTGTGGTGCATGCCAATCCAGTACGTCATCGGCCTGCAAATACAGCGGAGTGGGGGTTGACTTCTTGGGTGGCCAGTGATCGAAGTCGAGCCATTGGCCGGCCTTCTGCAGGTAGACCCGAACCGGAGAGCGATGTGTCGAGGAGACATCGCCCCGCAGATGAGCGGCCAGCCACGAGAAGCTGTCGGAGACCACCGCCTTGAGTGACTTCATGTGGTCCCATGGGCCAATGGTGATCCGCCGTGGGCAGTCGGCCTTCTGCAACTCGTCGTAGTCGCGAAGCTGACCCACCAGGAGGAGGTCCCACCATCCGGTCACCATGCTCACCGGTGTGTTGAGTTGCGCGAGCCGTGGGGTGTGATCGATCTCGTCCCAGTAGTCATCGTCGGTATGGTCGGTCACGGTGCGCCAGAACGGTTCTGGCTTGCCGATGGCGACGTTGTCGGCGTTGCCCAGGGGCAGGTGATCCATGGCGCGGCGTACCTGCTTCTCAAGGGCGCGCGTCCGGAGCAGGCGCTTGATCTGTGAGCCGTCGTGCGTGCCGATCGAGGCCGACCAGCTCAGCAAGTTGTGCAGATTGAAGGCCCCGCTCGGGTAGAAGAGCTCGGTGAAATTACTGGTGGTGATCGCCGGGCACATGGCCGCCAAGGGTGGCTCGAGGTAAGGCGCCACCGCCCACTGGGTGTGCCCGAGATACGACGGACCGGCCGTCGCGAGTGTGCCGTCGCACCAGGGCTGCTCCCGGACCCAGGCTGCCGTGGCCAAGCCGTCCGCGCGCTCCTGGCGGAAGGCGTCGAACTTTCCCTCGGAACCGAACTGGCCACGCGTGTCCTGCAGGACAACCTGAAATCCCTGACGTGCCAACAGCGTTGCCCACATCTGGCTGATCGCACCGTGCCTGCCGTACGGCGTGCGGAAGATGACGGCGGGTAGCGGATCTTGCCCGGGCGGCCGGAAGTGGTCGGTAGCGAGCTTGACGCCGTCGGGCATCGTTACCTTGATGCCCCGACGTGCCTGCACGTCGGCGGTGACGGGTTCGGGCAGGTCGAGCAGCTTTTCAAGGAAAGGGGCAGAAAGTCGTCCCGTCCAGGTGAAAGCCAGTTCTCCGAGCATGGCGCCCAATCTACCGGGGCGCGAGCGCTCCCACCGGCCCGACGGCGACGCACAGCGACAGCGACTGGGTAATCGGCTGCAGGGTAAGCGAATTCCCTGAACCTGGGAGTCTGATGAACACTCGGTTGAGCCCGGGGCGAACCGGAACCTTGACCCTGGGCCCATTAGTGAACGATGCCCACGCCGCGCCCTCGGTGTTGGCGAGGTAGTTCAGCTCGACGATCCAGTCCGCGGGAAGCAGCGGCCCGGTCAGTGGCATGGTCTGGATGGACTGCACCAGGTAACCGCATCCCGGGACCGGCCCCTCGGTCAGCGCGCGCACCCACGTCACCTGGGCTTCCAGCAGATGGCCGTAGCGGTCAAGCATACGTAACTGCGTTGTGGTGGAACCGATCTCTGGCCGTGGGCGGACCAGCGCGAACATATGGCTTAACAGGTTCTCCGGCCGCACCACATTCTGAAGCACCAGTGGGTCGACTTCCTGGTCAAGCACCGCGGGCCCATCCGCGATCGCTGCCAAGGATTCCTTCACGGTAGCGATGTAGGGCGAGGCGGGATTGTTTCGCCAGGTGGGCAGATAGGTGGCCGTCGAGACCAAGCTGCTTCCCACGAACAATGCCAATGCGAACGCGACTATCGCGGTGCGTCGGACAGAGTTGTCCAGGTAGGCGCTGCCCGGTCGGTTCGGGGCGGTGAGCCCCACCGCGGCCAGCAGCGTCGCGACCACCACCAAATCCGGCAGGTATCGCAAGGTTTGTGCAAGCAGCAGCGCCGTGAACGCCGATGAGCGCATGAGATAGATCGGTACCTCGCTGGCGGCCAGGTAACCCAGCAGTGTCAGCCAGACCGGTGCGAGTCGCTGTTTCCGGGAACACGTCAGTACGACCGTCGCACCCAGCGCGAGCGCTCCCAGCCAAATCACCAACGAGGACGGTTCGGCCCACGGTGAGCTGGGCACCCAGCGGTCCCAGCGCCACGGGCCACCCACCAACCCGGGGAGCACCCCGTGCGTGAAGGAGCGTTGCAGCAGCGACCACGTCATCGACAGGTCGGTGCTCCACCGTTTCTGGTCCACCACCACCAGGTACAGGGCGATCCACGCCACGGTGAGCGCCCCGGCCGGAATCCAGAGCGTCGCGCCGCGTCGCCAGGTCCGTGTCAGTGCCGACCACCCGTCGCCGCGCAGAGAGGCCAACAGCGCCACCACCGCGAACGCGACGAACGGAATGACCACCGATTTCTCGAAGAACAACAGCCCGCCGAGGAAGGCGGCCATAGCCGTCACGGCGTACCGGCGGTTTCCGGTGCGATCCAGCAGCACCGCGTCGGCCACGAACCAACACATCGCGGTCAGCATCGGCAGGGAGTTCAGCGCCGCGGCCCACCAGGTAAAGCCGGGTATCGCCAGCGGCGTGAACAGTGCGAACGTGAGCGGCACGAGCAGCACTGGTCGCCAGCCCAGAATCACCCACAGTGCCCGCAGCAATGCCAGGGATGCCAATGCCTGCAGAATCACCAGGCTCAGCGCGGGCCAGAACCAATTCAATGGTGCGAGTTTGGTGATGATGCCCGCCAGCAAGAAGGCCGCGGGCATGACATGCCCATCGTGGTCATCGAACAGGTACGACGGGGCGAACAAGCCCTGTGTGCCCGCGCGGCCAACCAAGATCAGGTCGTCCCAGTAGAAGTCGCCCCCGAACGCCAGCACGCCGCGAACCACAAGGTGCACCACGAGGAGAGCCGCGGCGGCCACGGCAACGCGGTTGGTTCTGGCGAAAGGCATCAGGGCCCGAGACTAGCGATGAACGCTCGCGCGAAGAACATCAGGCACGGTCGGTAGGGTGGGGCCGAATGCCGTGAGCTATGCGAATAAAGAGGGAGTCGCCACGTGCGGGCAATGGTTACCGGAGCCGCAGGATTTATCGGATCAACGCTGGTGGATCGGCTGTTGGCGGACGGGCACGAGGTAACGGGTCTGGATAATCTGGCTACCGGCAAGGTGACGAATCTGGAGGCTGCCGAGGCGCAATCCGCCTTCACCTTCGTCAAGGACGACATTGTCGAGGCGGATCTGAACGCCGTCGTGGCCGAATTCTCGCCCGAGGTGATCTTCCATCTGGCCGCGCAGATCGATGTGCGGCACTCGGTGGCCGACCCGCAGTTTGATTCCTCGGTCAACGTAGTCGGCACCGTGCGGCTGGCTGAGGCCGCGCGTAAGGCTGGCGTGCGCAAGATCGTGCACACCTCCTCGGGCGGATCGATCTACGGCACTCCAGAGCAGATCCCCACGAACGAGTCCGTTCCCACCGATCCGCATTCGCCGTACGCGGCGGGCAAGGTGGCCGGAGAGATCTATCTCAACACCTTCCGGCATCTGTACGGACTGGAGTGCTCGCATATCGCACCAGCCAATGTGTATGGGCCACGCCAGGACCCGCATGGCGAAGCGGGTGTTGTCGCCATTTTCGCGCAGGCGCTGCTGTCTGGTCGTTCCACCAAGGTGTTCGGTGACGGCGGCAACACCCGTGACTACGTCTTCGTCGACGATGTGGTGGAGGCCTTTGTTCGCGCCTCCGGTCCTAACGGCGGCGGACAACGTTTCAACGTCGGCACCGGTGTGGAAACCAGTGATCGGCAACTGCATTCGCTGGTGGCTGCGGCAGCTGGCGCGTCGGACAATCCTGAGTTCCACCCTCCGCGACTGGGCGATCTGCGACAGTCCTGCCTGGACGTCGGCCTGGCCAAGAGCGTGCTGGGGTGGGAGCCGAAGGTGGCGCTAACGGACGGAATCGGCCGGACTGTCGACTTCTTCCGGGGGCTCGGCGCCGCGTAGCGCGACGGCTCGCGCGAGCCGTGAATACCGCAGTTCCAAATCCTTGAAACGCAGGTAGGTGCTGAGCGTCGTGAACGCGAACGCGATGATCAGCGCGTAGAGCATGAGGTCGGTGCCTCGGCCCAGGCCGAGCCAATGCGCCAGTGTGGTGGTGTCATTGGGACGCAGGATGGCGTAGATACCCGCGACCACGAAGAGGACGAACCCGAGCTTCACCCATGCCTTGGCCTGCGCGGTGCTGCGTGAACGCAGCAGATACACCAGCAATAGCAAAACCGCGACGATCAGCAGCGGCTGTATCCAGGTGATCACGGCAACCTCCGGCGGAACGCGGTGTCGAACATGATGTTGACTCCGTTGATCAGTGACTGGCCTTTGGCCATCGAGTACTCGGTGTACAGGATGTCGACGGGCTGTTCGGCTACCCGCCAATGGTTTTCGGCGATCATCGCGATGAACTCGCTGGCGTGGCCCATGCCGTTCATCGTGATGTTGAGACCGGTGGCGACGGTGCGGTTGAACACACGCAGCCCGTTGTGAGCGTCGGTCAGGTTGAGGCGGCGGGTGCGGGGACTCAGCAGCACAACGGTTTTCAGTACGATGCGCTTGATCAGGGGAACATGGCTGGGTGCGGACCCCGCACCGAAACGGGTGCCGACGATGATGTCGAGCGGTTCGAGTCGCAGCCTGTCCACCATGGCCACCACGTCCTTGACCTGATGCTGGCCGTCGGCGTCGAAGGTGACGAAGATCTGAGCACCGGGCTGCGCGCGCGCGTATTCGACACCGGTTTGTATCGCGGCACCCTGCCCCAGATTGACCGGATGCCGGACTAGATGCGCCCCGGCACCGTGCGCCAGCGCGGCCGTGCGGTCCGCGCTGCCGTCGTCCACACAGACGATGTTGGGGAACGTGCCGAGCGCCGCTGCGATGACGTCGGCGATGACTGGCCCCTCGTTATAGGCGGGGATGACCAGCCAGACGTCACTGTTACCGGTGTTGCTCACTGGGATCAAGGTAGCACCGGCAACCCATCAGCGGATGTCGGCTCTACCCGGCCCCCGACAAGTCCTGCCATTCCGGCAGAAGGGACCGTTGGCGGCACTAATGTTTCGGCCATGCAGCGGCTGTCTGGGGTAGATGCGGCGTTCTGGCACGCCGAAACGGCGGGTTGGCATATGCATATCGGGGGACTGTCGATCTATGACCCCACCGATGCACCTGACTACAGCTTTGAGCGGGTTCGCGGCCTCATCGTGGAGAGGCTTCCGTCGATGCCGCAGCTGCGCTGGCGAGTCACCGACGTCCCGCTGGGATTGGACCGGCCGTGGTTCGTCGAGGACGAGGAACTGGATCCCGACTTTCACATTCGCCGCATCGGTGTTCCCGCACCCGGCGGTCGCAAGGAACTGGAGGAACTGGCCGGCCGGCTGATGTCGTACAAGCTCGACCGATCGCGCCCGTTGTGGGAGCTGTGGGTCATCGAGGGCGTCGAGGGCGGACGTGTCGCCACGCTGACCAAGATGCATCACGCCATCGTCGACGGCGTTTCGGGCGCGGGCCTGGGCGAGATTTTGTTCGATATCGCCCCCGAGCCACGGCCGGCGCCGGACGACACGGTGGGGTCGCTGGTGGGCCTCGGGTTGCCCAGCCGTGAGCGCATCTTGTTGAGCGCATTGGTCAACCTGGGCGTCAAAACGCCCTATCGGGTGGTTCGGCTGGTGCAACAGACGGTTCGCCAGCAGCTGGCGGTGTTCGGTATGGAGCGGAAATCGCCGGGCTACTTCGAGGCCCCGCACACCCGATTCAATGCGCCGGTGTCGCCGCACCGCCGGATATCCGGGGCGCGTCTTGAGCTGGCGCGGGTCAAGGCACTCAAGGACGCCTTTGGCGTCAAGGTCAACGACGTGGTGCTGGCCATCGTGTCCGGGGCCGTCCGGGACTATCTGGCCAAGCGCGACGAACTGCCGGACAAACCGCTGATCGTGCAGATTCCGGTATCGGTGCGCACCGAGGAGACCGACGGCGAGGTGGGCAATCAGATCAGCTCGATGACGGTCTCACTGGCGACGGATATCGACGACCCTGCCGATCGGATCAGGGCTATCTATGAGGGAACGCAGGGCGCCAAGGACATGGCGCGCGCGATGTCGGCACACCAGATCATGGGGTTGACCGATACGACACCGCCGGGGCTGCTGCAATTGGCGGCGCGGGCGTACACCGCCAGTGGGCTGTCGCGGAATCTGGCCCCCATCAACCTGGTGCTCTCGAATGTCCCGGGTCCCTCTTTCCCGCTCTACATGGCGGGCGCCAAGTTGGAGTCGATGATCCCGCTGGGTCCGCCCGTCATGGACGTAGCCCTCAACATCACCTGTTTCTCTTATATGGAGCACATGGATTTTGGGTTCGTCACTACCCCGGAGGTCGCGGCGGATATCGACGAGATGGCCGACGGTCTCGAAGCGGCGCTGGTGGAGCTGGAGCACGCCGCGGGGATCTGAGGGTGCCAGCCGGCCCGGCTCAGTCGATGATGTCCCCGTCGGTCTCCGGGTCCCGCCAGAAGGCGAGTGCGGCCACATGCACGACCATTCCGACGACCGGTCCGACGATCAACGCGATGACCGTCCGCTCCTCCAAACTGAGGGGCAAGAGCAGCAGCAGCGCCGAGACCACGGTGGCCCCAACCCATCCCGCCGAATAGGCCAGGTGACGGGCGTGGGCGACGGTGGCTGCCCCGGTCAGCGTCAGTAAGGCGATCATCACCGCGCCGGCGGTCAGCCAGCCCAGAAGCGGACCACCCGCCTGGTATGCGGGATCGAACACTGTTCGCAGCAACCAGGGGCCAACGGTCGTGGCGAGCGCGATGCCTACGGCTCCCACACCGATGATGATCGCGGCCGGGGTGATAAGTGCACTGAGGCGCCGATCCCGCTCATCCACGAAATGGGCTATGAGGTTGCCCTGCAGCGCAGTCAGCGGAACCAATAGCGGCGCACGAGTCAGGGTGACGGCCAGGATTACCACGCCGCCGGTGGGGCCCAGATCGCCTGTCGTTGACTGCAACAGCACCGGGAAGCCCATCACCAATACCGCGCTGGCCGCGGCCGCGGCGATCGAATGCCGGGCGCCGCGCAGGAACTCCATGGTGTCGACGAGTGCGGGCACTGTGAGTGCCTCCCGGGTCGGCTTCGAGACCACGGTGAGCAGTAACCAGGACATCGATCCCGCGACCGTCGCCCATAGATACCCGACGAGCCCGATGGTGGCTACGAAGGTGACAACCGCCACCACCAAACGGATCCCCGCATCGGTCACCATGAGAACGCCGTACTGAGTCCACCGGTTCGATCCGGCCAGGGCGCCCAGGGTGGTCGCGTGCATGCAGAACCCGGCGAGCCCGCCCGCAAGCAATGCCACACTGAGCCAGCGAAACTCGGTGAACACATGAGCAGCCCACAGCGGTGCGGTGCCGACGATGCCGATGGCGGAGGCGATGGCGAAGGCGATGGCGATCCTGATCGGCAGGGTGGTGGCCAGCGGTGACCGTTCACGCTGCGCCAGCGACAGCCGCACTTCGCGGGTGGTCTCCTGCAGCAGCCCATTGGCCGCGCCGGTCACCAAGCCGAATGCGCCCCAGAAGACTGCGAACACCGAGAACGACGCGGGACCCAGCTCGCGGGCCGCCAAGTACAGCACAGTGTAGCCGCATATCGCGCTGATGGCGGTGGCCACACCGATCCGTGCGACGCTGGAGCGGACCGATGAGCCGCTCGGGTTGAGAGGCTCAAACTCGGTGGGGCCGGCGTCGGTCACTTCCGGTCCAGGGGCGGGAGCTGCTTCTCGTACAGCCACGCGGTCCACAGCGGCCGCAGCGATTCGTCGGAATAACCGGCCGCCAGGCCCGTGAAGTCGTCGGTGATGACGGTGCTGTGCCGGTATCGGGTGGTCCAGTCTTGCAGCAGTGCAAAGAATTTCGTATCACCGAGCCGCAATCGCAACGCATGCAATGTCAACGCTCCACGCTTGTACACGCGATCGTCGAACATCAGTTGCGGGCCGGGGTCGGCCAGGATCAGATCTTGGGGGAGGTCTTTGAGCTTTTGGTGGTAGTGGCGTGCGCGGGCATCGGCCGACGGCCCGCCGGACTCCTCGGACCACAGCCATTCGGCGTAACAGGCAAACCCTTCGTGGAGCCAGATGTCGCGCCAGCGGCGTGCGGTGACACTGTTGCCGAACCACTGGTGCGCCAGCTCATGCGCGACCAGTCGCTCGGAGCGCCGCTCGCCATCGCAATGGTTGGCACCGAACACCGAAATGCCTTGTGCCTCAAGCGGAATATCGAGCTCGTCATCGGTGACCACCACGGTGTAACCGGCGGCGAAGGGGTACGGGCCGAACTGTTTGATGAACAGCTTCATCATCTGCGGCTGCCTGCCGAAGTCATGCGTGAACCGCTCATACAGCCGCGACGGGAGCGCGGCGTTCATCGAGATCGGGTTCTTGGCGAGCTTGACGGTTTGATAATCCCCGATCTGCAGCGTCGCCAGATAGGGCGCCATCGGCTCGGGCTGCTCATAGATCCAGGTCGTGTGTGCGGCCCGGACCCGCCGTGATACCAACTCGCCGTTGGACACAACGCAGTATGGGCTGTCGCTGCTGATGACAAACCGATAGCTTGCCTTGGAGCTGGGGTGATCGTCGCACGGAAACCAGGACGCCGCGCCGTTCGGCTGTCCGGCGACCAGCACGCCGTTGGACAGCTCCTCGAACCCGACGTCCCCCCACATGCTGCGGATGGGGCGGGGTGATCCGCCGTATCGGATAACGATGGTCATGGCGGCTCCGGCCGGGATTCCGGTGGCCAGCTTGATGGTGATCTTTCCGCCGCGATGCCCGAAATGTGTGGGACGCCTGCCATTCACGGTCACCTTCGAGACACCGAGAGAGTCGGCGAGGTCGAGGGTGAACTCCTTGAGGGTGGCGAGGGTGACTGCCGTGATCGTCGCGGTACCGGTCAGCCGGTTGATGGCCACCTTGTATTCGAGGTCCAGCTCGTAGCGGGACACCCGATACCCGTAATTGCCGTTCTGCGGCAGGTAGGGGTCGATAATCGGAGGCCGTGGGGGGAGCCTTTTGGCTAGTTTCCTTCCTGGCTTCTTATCGGGTTTGGTCATGCGGCCCCGGAGTTCTTATTTGGGGAAACCTTGCCGCCCTTGGGCTTTTTCGGTGCCATCGGATCCAGCTTGCCCCAAGGAGAAATGGGGTTGCCCTGCCACCTCGTGGACGGTGGGACGACGTCACCACGGACCACCAGCGAGGCGGGCCCGACGGTGGCGCCGGCACCCAGTTCGGCGGCGGGAAGCGCTACGCAATGTGGTCCGAGGGTGGCGCCCTCGCCGAGGACCACGGTGTCCATCCGCATGATCCGGTCGTGGAACAGGTGTGTCTGCACCACGCAGCCGCGGTTCACGGTCGCGCCCCTGCCCAGGGTCACCAGATCGGCCTCAGGCAGCCAGTACGTTTCGCACCACACTCCGCGCCCGATTTTTGCGCCCAGGCCGCGCAGCCACCAGTTCTGCATCACCGTTCCCGATGCGGCGCGCGCGAACCATACGGCAGCAACGGTTTCCACGAAGGTATCGGCAACCTCGTTACGCCAGACGAACGAGGACCAGAGGGGCTTCTCCACAGCTTTGGTGCGTCCGACCACGACCCACTTGGCGACGACGCTCACCACGCCGGCCACGGCGCCGGCGATCAGCAGTACCACGCCACTGAGTGCACCGGCAGCCCAGAAATTGAACCGGATGGCAATCGTCTGCAAGGCCAGGAGCACCCCGACTCCGATCCCGAACGTCACGATGATCGGGATGATGCGGCACGTCTCCACGATCCCCCGCATGACCTTGAGCCGGAACGGCGGCTCGAATGTCAGCGCGGAGTCGGCGCCATCGGCCTTGCGCCGAAGCCGCTTTGGTGGACTGCCGATCCACGACGAACCCGACTTGGCCTTGTGGGGAGTCGCAGAGAGGACGGCGACCAGCGCGTCATTGGGCACCTTGCGGCCCGGCTGGGTGATCCCGGAGTTCCCCAGGAATGCGCGCTTGCCAATTCGGGCCTTGGCGATGTGAATCCAACCGCCGCCCAACTCGTAGGACGCGACCATGGTGTCGTCGGCGAGGAATGCGCCGTCGTCGACCTCGGTGAACTTCGGTATCAGCAGGGCTGTCGAAATCTCGGTGTCCTTGCCGATTTTCGCGCCCAGGATGCGCAGCCACCATGGGGTCAGTTGGCTGGCGTAAATGGGGAACAGATAGTTCCGGGCAGCGTCCATCAGGCGTTCGGTGGCCCACAGTTGCCATCCCTGCCGGCCGCGCACGGGGTGATACCCCTCGTGCACGCCGATCGACATCAGTCGCACCAGGGCGACGGTGATGGCGGCGTATACGACCACGCTGACCAGCGCCGCCCCTGGTGTCCAGATGAGCGCGGGCACCACGGCTTCACAGATCGTCGCCGTATTTCTGATGCCGAAGGCCACCACACCCAGACCGGCAGCCAGCGCGAGCAAGGGCAGTCCGCCCAGCAGAATCGACGTCACCCCGTAGATCGGTACCCATTGCCCGGCGCGGGGCGGACGGTAATCAGGCCAGGGATGGCGGGCCTTGCCCGACTTCACTGCCGGTGAGCCCTTCCAGTACTGGCCGTTCTTGACTCTGCCGACGACGCCGGAAGCCGGTGCGACATCGGCGTTCTTGCCGATGACCGCTCCCGGTAGCAGGGTGGTGCGGGCCCCGACGGTGGCGTCGTCACCGATGACGATGGGGCCGACATGGAACTTGTCGCCGTCAACCCAATGCCCGGACAAATCGACTTCGGGTTCGATGGAGCTGCGGTCGCCAAGCTCGAGCCAGCCCGTCACGGGCGGAGACGAATGCAGGTCGACGCCGTTGCCCACGCGTGCACCCAGCGCCCTGGCGTAGTACACCATCCACGGTGCGCCGGAGAGGTTTTCGGCGCCGCTGGCGGTGGCGAGCCGGTCGGCGATCCACACCCGTAGATGCACACTTCCGCCGCGCTCGTATGTCCCGGGTTTGACTCCGGACAGCAGTAGCCGCGCCCCGATGACGGTGATACTCATGCGACCCAGGGGAGTGATGAAGAGGACGAACGCTGCCAGCAGCACCCACCAGTTGACCGTTACCAGCCATGGCACATCGCTGAACATGGCGAATACGTTGTTGGCCAAAGCGAGCCAGGTCGCCCATTGCAGACCCGTGAGGGTGGTCAGCGGAAGCGTTGCCGCCAACTGGGCCAGCTCGGTCAGCCGCGGCACCGGCTTCACAATTCGGGTTTCGACCTCGAGGGGAGGTGCCAGCTCGTCCAAATAGGTGGCCAGTGATCCCAGTCGTGGCTGGTCATACAGGTTCGCGACGGTCACCTGCGGGTAGCGCTGCCGCAATGCCGCGACGAGCTGTGCCGCGGAGAGCGATCCTCCACCGAGAGCGAAGAAGTCGGCCTCGGGTCCGTCGACCGTGGCCGCCAGGATGTCTCGCCACAATCCGGCGAGCCAGCCCATGGTGCCGCCCAATTCGGCGGCGTCGTCGTCGGTATCCGCGCCGGGTGGTGGCCATGGCAGTGCGTTGCGGTCGACTTTTCCCGAAGTGCGCGTGGGCAGTTCGTCAAGTTTCACCAGTCGCGGCACCAGCGCCGCCGGAAGTGACTCGGCCAGGCTCGCGCGGGCTGCGGCGATATCGAAGTTAGGGTCGGCGCTGGCGATGTAGCCGACCAGCAGCGGGGTGCCACTGGCGGTCTTGCGCACCGCGGCCGCGCCGCCGCTCACGCCGGGCAGGTTGACCAGCGCCGCGTCCACCTCGCCGAGTTCGATGCGGCGTCCACCGACCTTCACCTGGTCGTCGGCGCGGCCCTGGAAGTACAAACCGTCGGGTTCCAGGCGCACCAGATCACCGCTGCGGTAGGCCCGCGACCATCCCAAAGTGTGGAGAGCAGCGTACTTTTCGGCATCCTTTTCAGGGTCGAGGTACTTGGCCAAGCCGACACCGCCGATGACCAGCTCACCGACCTCGCCGTAGCCGACCTGGTTACCCTGCGCATCCACGACTGCCAGATCCCAGCCCGGAAGCGGTAGCCCGATACTGACGGGACTGACCCCGTCGAGTCGTGCCGCACATGCCACCACGGTCGCCTCGGTGGGGCCGTAGGTGTTCCACACCTCGCGGGCCGCGCCGTCTTCACCGGTGGCCAGCCGTTCGGCCAGATCGGGAGGGCAGGCCTCGCCGCCGAAAATCAGCAGCCGCACCGCCTCCAGCGCCTCCGCCGGCCACAGCGCGGCCAGGGTGGGCACCGTCGACACCACGGTGACATCGCGGGACACCAGCCATGGGCCCAAGTCCATGCCGCTGCGCACCAGGGACCGCGGTGCGGGTACCAGGCAGGCGCCGTAGCGCCACGCGAGCCACATCTCCTCGCAGGAGGCGTCGAAGGCCACCGATAGTCCGGCGAGCACGCGGTCGTCGGGGCCAATTGGGTTGTCCTGCAAGAACATTTGTGCTTCGGCGTCGACAAAGGCGGCTGCGTTGCGATGCGTCACCGCCACGCCCTTGGGGGTGCCGGTGGAACCCGAGGTGAAGATGATCCAGGCGTCGTCGCGCGGTGTCGGTTTGGTGGCGCGCCAGCCTCGTGACGAACCGGGTCCACGAACCAGGCCGCCCGGGGTGATCACGGCGGCGACCTGTGCCTCGCCGAACACCAGCGCCGCGCGTTCTTCCGGGTCGTCGGCGTCGACGGGAACGTATGCGGCTCCTGCGGCCAGGGTCGCCAGGATCGCCACATAGAGCGAGTAGCTGCCCGAGGGCATCCGGATCCCGACGCGATCACCGCGCCCGATTCCCCGAGTGCCGAGCCATTCGACACTTGCCTCGACGTCGACGATGAGCTCGGAGTACGTGAGCTGGATGGTGCCGTCATCGATGGCGGGCGCGTCGGGGTGCTCGGCGGCTGTGGAGTAGAGGATGTCGATCAGGGTCCGGGCCGGAGGGGCTGACCTGCCGAGCAGGTACTGCGGAGGCACCGGGTGGGCCGGGGTTTCATGGGCGACGGGCTCGGCGGCCTCTTCGTGCGCGCGGTTGGTGGGTGACTCGTCGGGGCCGGTCACGCTGCTCCTCGTTAGTTTCCGCGTCGGTTTCTGTGGGCCTGGAGGGGTACCGCAGCGAGCCTATCGGTCCGGGTGCGGCTGGGCTCGCCGCCGCGCGGAAGTGGTCCGCCGGGCACGGTGATCCCGTGGCCTCCAAGTTTGCCACGGCGGTCCGCCGGCCGATCTGTCCGGTATCGGCACGGAGTAGAGCCCTAACCCTCTGTGGCAGTGCGCCGGGTCTTGTACAGGCTGGCGACGGTGGTGATGAGCAGCGTCACGATGATCACCGCAAGGCTTGCCAATGTGGGGATTTCGGGTACGTGCACCGGCTCGCCGCCGTTGATGAACGGCAGTTCGTTCTCATGCAATGCATGCAGGATCAGCTTGACGCCGATGAAGAACAAGATGAACGCCAGCCCCTGCGACAGGTACACCAGGCGCTTGAGCATGTCGCCGAGTAGGAAGTACAGCTGGCGCAGGCCCATGAGGGCGAACACGTTGGCAGTGAACACCAGGTAGGGCTCTTTGGTGAGCCCGTAGATCGCGGGGATCGAGTCGAGCGCGAAGAGAAGATCGGTGGTGCCCAGCGCGACGATCACCAGGAACATCGGCGTCATGAGTCGCGTGCCGTTTTCCTTGACCCACAACCGCAGACCGTCCCACTTGTCGGTGGTCCGCAGGTGCTTGCGGGCGAACTGCACCACGGCGTTGTCGGCGTCGTCGTCATGCTCGGTGTCGCGCGCCAGGTTGATGGCGGTGTACACCAGGAACGCGCCGAACAGATAGAAGATCCAGGAGAACTGGTTGATGGCTACCGCACCGAGGGCGATGAAGATGCCGCGGAAGATCAGCGCCAGGATGATGCCGATCAACAGGGCCTCTTGCTGATAGACCCGGGGCACCTTGAAGCTGGCCATGATGATCAAGAAGATGAACAGGTTGTCCACGGAGAGGCTGTACTCGGTGAGCCAGCCCGCGAAGAACTCCAGCCCGAACTGGCTGCCGTGGAAGACCCACACCCAGAGGCCGAACGCCACTGCGAGCCCTATATAGATGCTGAGGGCGGTGGCGGTTTCACGAACGGTGGGTTCATGGGGCCGTCTGCCGATCACCACGACGTCGACCAGCAAGATCGCGACCGTGACGGCCAGGGTGATGATCCACTCGAGCTGGGATACCTGCATGAAATAACCTCCGGTCGCCAAAACGCCGGAGGTCTCTTCCGCCGGCGAGTGACCGGCCTGCGGCACCGACCGGTCCGACAATGGCCGATGTGATGACGACACCGCAGCGAAGGAATACTCCCCTCCGCTAGTCAGTCTGCCCTATGGCGCGGGGATCGGAAAATCGGGCTGGACTGACGAGCTGACACCGCGGATTTGAAATCACCCTGCGTAATGCGCTTGACGGTGGCTGCGGACGACGAGCAGACTGCGCACAGGTCATGAGAACCAGCGATAAGCCCTGGCTAGCTGGTCGGCAACCCTCCTCCACGGTGGGGTGCTCCAGGTGACGACCGGGCCGCGCTCAACCGGGCGTGGCAAGCGTGGACTCGCCGGGCGGGTCCGGTGAGATGGGATGTCACATGTCAGTGTCCAAACAATCTGGGTCCGAGCAACCGGCCGCGCGTGTGGTGGGAGCCGACACCAAAGTTCCTCTGGCCCAAGGTGGCTGGATCAGATACGCCAATTTTGACTACGCGGCCAGCGCACCCGCGCTCTGTGCTGTCGCGGACCGCATCGCCGAGTTGCTGCCGTACTACGCCAGTGTGCATCGTGGTGCCGGATACGCCTCACGTGTGTGCACGGCTCTCTACGAGGGTGCCCGTGAGACGGTCGGACGCTTCGTCGGGGCCGCCGCCGACCACCATGTGATCTTCACCCGTAACACCACCGACTCGTTGAATCTGCTCGCCTCGGCGGTGCCGGGTGAGGTGGTGGTTCTCGATATCGAGCACCACGCAAACCTGTTGACCTGGCAGCGATATGAGGCCCGGGTGGTAGGGCATCGAGCCACCGTTGCGGACACCGTTGCCGCGCTGGCTGACGAGCTGGCCCGTCGGCCGGCCGCGCTGCTGGCCGTCACCGGGGCTTCGAATGTCACCGGCGAGGTGCTGCCGCTGGCCGAACTCGCGGCCGTCGCGCACCGGTACGGAGCGAGGATCGCCGTCGACGGCGCACAGTTGGTTCCGCACCGCCGAATCGACTTGGTGGCAAACGGAATCGACTATCTGGCGTTTTCCGGGCACAAGCTGTATGCGCCGTTTGGCGCCGGAGTCCTTGTGGGGCAAAGCGACTGGCTCGACGCCGCGAGGCCTTATCTCGCGGGTGGTGGGGCGGTGCGCAATGTTGGTATTGAGGGGGCCGAGTGGCTCGCGGGACCGCAGCGGCATGAGGCGGGCACGCCCAATGTGGTTGGCGTCGCCGCCGTGGCGGCTGCGTGCGAGGCACTGGCCGCGCTGGGGGAGATAGGCCACGTCGAGGATGCGCTCACCGCGCAACTTCGGGACGGGCTTGCCGCGATTGAAGGTGTTGACACCCTGCGTATTTGGAACAGTGGCCGGGACGTGCTGGGCATTGTCTCCTTTACTGTCGCCGGATACACACCGTCGGTCGCCGCGGCCTATCTGTCGGCCGAGCACGGAATCGGGCTACGCGACGGCAGATTCTGCGCGCACCCGCTGTTGGACAGGTTGGGATACCCGGGGGGTGCGTTGCGCGCAAGTATCGGGCTGGGAACCACCGCGAGTGACATCACACGCCTCGTCGACGCGATCGGTGAGCTTCTCCGTCGCGGGCCTGCGCTGACCTATACCGAGCGTGATGGGCAGGTCGGGCCGGTTGATGACAGGCGGCCACTCCCGGATTTCCTGGTGGCCTAGGCACCAACACAGTACCCGTAACTCATAATACGTGATACTTTCAGTTCGACACATCACAGGGTCGGACTGACAAGGACGTCGAATGACTAGTACACGTGTGCGGGGTAGCGAAGTCAACGGTGGGGAACGGGCAGTTCCCGACCATGAGGTCGTGATCATCGGAGCAGGCTTCGGCGGCATCGGAGCGGGTGTCGAGCTGACCAAAAGGGGAGTCCACGACTTCGTGATCTTGGAGAAGTGGGGTGCTGCCGGAGGCACCTGGCACGCCAACAAGTACCCGGGCGTGGCCGTCGACATCCCAACCTTTATCTACAGCTTCTCCTATGACCAGAAGACCACCTGGTCAAAGTTCTTCACCCCCGGTGACGAGCTTGAGGGGTACGCGAACGAACTCGTGGACAAGCACGAACTGCGCCGCAAGATCCGATTCAACACGCGGGTGGTGCGTCAGGAATTTGATGAGGCGCACAACATGTGGGCTCTTACTCTGGACGATGACAGCGTCATCACTGCCCGGCACGTGATCGCCGCCACGGGTGGCCTCGAGCAACCCAAGCTCCCCGAGATAGACGGCATCGATTCGTATCAGGGTGTACTGATGCATACCGCGTTGTGGGACAAGGATGTTCAGCTGGCCGGAAAACGAGTGGCAGTCATCGGCACAGGTGCCACATCGCTGCAGCTGGTTCCAGAGATCGCTCCTGAGGTTGGCCATCTCAGCGTCTTTCAGCGCACCCCCATCTATGTGGGGCCCAAGCCCGACTTGAAGTACAACGCATTCTGGCGCGCGCTGTTCGGATTCCCGGGCGTTGCCAAGGGCATTCGGCACGCCATCAACCTCAGTACCGCGTACATTCCGGACGCAGTCTTCAAGCTCGACTCCAAGTACGTCGAATCCGCGTCGATGGCCCTGGCCAACCGGATGCGTGGCTGGATGCGTACGCAGGTCGACGACCCGGTAACCCGAGAGAAGCTGCTGCCCTACTACGGTTTCGGCTGCAAGCGCCCCTCCTTCTCCAATACCTATCTCAAGACGTTCAACCGCCCCAACGTGGCTTTGGTGACCGAGCCCATCGAGCGGATCACCGAGAAGGGCCTGCTTACCGCGGACGGGGTCGAGCATGAAGTGGATGTGTTGATCTGCGCCACCGGGTTCGCGATCTGGGATCACATGCCGGCCTTCCCGACCGCCGGACGGCGCGGCAAGGATTTGAAGCAGTTCTTCCAGGAGAACCGTTATCAGGCATACCAGGGTGTTTCGATCCCGGATTACCCCAACTTCTTCCTCGTCCTCGGACCCTACGGATACGTCTTTGGGCCTTATCACATGCTGATCGAGTCGACCACCGCGCACGCGGCCCGGGTCATCGCGGAGACGAAGAAGCGTGGTGCGACCACCGCGGAGGTCAAGCAGGATGTGCACCAGGCCTACTTCGACAAGATGCACGAGCGCAATAAGAATCACCTGTGGCTCTCGCCGGCATGCTCGACGGCCAACACCTACTACATCGACAATCATGGTGATTCACCGTTCCGCCCAGGCGGTTTCGGTGAAATGTACTTCCATAACAAGTACTTCCGGCTGGACAACTATCGGTACGGTACCGAGACAGTGGCGCCGGTCGTGAAGGTGGCGTCGCGACGCAAGCGCAACAAGGAGGTTGTGGGATGAGACTGCTGCCCGGACGTAAGCCAGAACTTGTCGTGGTGACCGGTGCCGGAAGTGGCATCGGGCGAGCCATCGCCATCCAATTCGCACGGGGTGGTGCGGAGGTGGTTGCCTCCGATCTGGATCTGACGACCGCTCAGGAAACGGCCGCGATCATCCATCGCAAGGGACATCGGGCGGTGGCGTTTCAGCTCGATGTCACCGACCCGGCGGCCTGGGAGCGGTTCGCTGATCAGGTGCGGGCCGAATACGGCGTTCCCGACGTACTGGTGAACAACGCGGGCATCATGGTCGGCGGGCGCTTCTTCGACCTGGAACAGGAGCATTGGGAAAAACAGTTCAGGGTCAACGTATTCGGTGTCGCCTATGGCGGACGAGTCTTTGGCAAGCAGATGGCCGAACGTGGCCGCGGTGGTCAGATCGTCAATATCGCCTCGGCGGGCGCCATCACCCCGACGCCGATCTTCCCCGCCTATTCGGCCTCCAAGGCGGCGGTGAAGATGCTGAGCGAGTGCATGCGAATGGAATTGGGCCCCAAGGGGATCGGTGTATCTGCGGTATGCCCCGGTTTCATCAACACGAACATCGGGGTAAACGCCACTGTCGCCGGTCTGGACCTTCGTGATGATGTGCGCGAGCGTGCGAACAACGCCATGAGGGCCTTCCAGTCCTCTGCCCCGATGCGGGTATTGGACCAGTTGATCGGTCCGCCGCAGGTCGCGCGTGCCACGGTCCGCGCGGCGCGTTACAACTTTGCGGTGGCCCCGGTGCGTCCGGAAGCGTGGCTGGGCTACTTCTTGAGCAGGCTCCTGCCCGGTCTCAATCGCCATTTCATGTATCCGATTCCGTACTGGCTCGGATTGGATATCGACACGCTCATGCCGAAGGTGCAACGCGTCATCGACAATCTGACCGAGCGCACCCCGGCGGCGCCGCTCACCGAGCAGTCGACAGTGTGATCGGGGGCCTATCGGCTCACCCGGAATTCAACGATGGCCATGCCCGGACCTCCTGGGTACCGTGGCGGCTGTGGCGACACAACATCAGACGTTTCGGATTTTCACTGACGATGCTGCCAGCTGGCGCGAACTGACCAATGGAACGGGTGTCACCGCACGCGTCAACGCCCCCGATCTCAAACAGGCACAGCGGGCCCGGCATTCTCTGCGCACCGCGCGCAAGGACGCGCCCGCGGTCATCCTGGATGTCTACGTGCACATCGAGGCCGACTCGCGATCGGCGCGTAAGCACTTCGCGAGTCTGAGGGTTCCGGCGGCGGTCTCGTATGCGGGTACCCCGGAAGGGCTGGCGGGTTTGATCGCCGATATCTACCTGGCTGGTGTGGCCGACGGGGTGACTCTGATTCCGGCGTCGCCCACCACGGATATCAGTTGTGCCGCACGCCGCGTACTCGCGTTGCTGCCCCAGCGGATACCGCTGGCGGCGTAGCGATCACCAGTTGTCGTAACCACCCTCGGGGCCGAGCATGCGCTCCAGGCGGGTGCGGTTGATCTTCGCGAGTTCGTTGCGCGTCACCTTGCGCTCGGTATCCACGTCATGGTGCATGCGGTCGGAGATCGCGCGCAGCACCGAGGCGCCGTCCTGCCCACACATGTGCATGACGAAGCGATGCCCGAAGTGGTGCTCGTATCGATGCGCGGCGGCCCGCAGCGCGGCCATCATTCCCGGGGTCTCATCGCGGATCGCACACTGTTCGGCATGGGACCGCGCGCTTCCTGGACGTTTTCCCAGCGGCGGATAGGCGATCAGAACCTCGTCGAGTGACTCCTCGGACAGCGCGAACAACTCGTTGTCGGCCAGTCGGAACAGGGCGTCATGGTCGGCGAACGGCCGCGCCGCGGCGATCTTCCGTGCCCAGGTCACACTGCCGCCGCATTCGTACAGCGCGTGGACCGCTTTGGTGTCGGGCATCTCGTTGAACGTGTCGCGGCCGATGCCCTGATGCATCAACATAAGACCATGATTCGACGGGTCGCCGCTGTTCGCTAGAGGGGGAGCGTGCATTTTGCAGGAGCTTAACGCGACGTAACATTGCAGCGAGTAGGACTGGGGAGGGAGTGGGGGACAGTGACGGATCCAGCCTGGCAGCAGTACCCGCAGGAGCCGTGGCCGCCCGGCGAGCCGATTCCCTATCCCGAGGATCCGAAGCCGCCGAAATGGCCATGGATAGTCGCCGGCGTCAGTGTTCTGGCGGTGCTGGCGATAGCCCTGACGGCGATCGTGGTCATTACCCGCCGCACCGAGGTGGCAGCTCCGACGACGGTCACCGTCACTCCGTCGACGACGTGGACGGGGCCCAATGACGTCCCGCTGCCGTCGAGGACGACGACCGAGCCTCCTCCGCCCTCCCCACCGCCGCCGAACCCCAGCACCGGTGCCGAGACCACACCCACGACCACCGAAGCGCCTCCGGTGCCGACCACGACCGAGGCGCCTACACCGGTGCCCACTGCCGGAGAAGGCCCTGGCGGGTCGGGCACAGGAGGCAAGAGCGTCACCTACAGTGCGTGGGGCTCGGGCGTCGACCCGCTGCCACCGCATTTCGGATTGAAGGTCAGTTATTGGACCGGCACCGAGCTGGTGACGATCCAAGACATCAAGCTTCCCTGGGGTGTCTCGGTGATGATCACCAACTCTGCGGCGTCGCCACGCATGATTGTCGACTGGGGTGAGGCCAGCTGCTCGATCACAGTCGACGGTGTCGTCGTCGTCAGTAACAGCGGCCCGATGGGCGCCGTATGCGTGGCGCCCTGACCCGGGTCAGTGGCCCTGGGTCTTGAGCCGTTCGAACGACGCGATGACCTCGGCCTCGGCCTCGGTGCGGCCTACCCAGTCGGCAGCCTTGACGAACTTGCCGGGCTCCAGGTCCTTGTAGTGGACGAAGAAATGCTTGATGGAGTCCAGTTCGAAGGACGACACGTCGCCGATTTCCTGGATGTGATCCCAGCGCGGGTCGCCTGCGGGCACGCACAGCACCTTGTCGTCACCGCCGCCGTCGTCGACCATCTTGAACATGCCGACGGGCCGAGCTTCCACGATCACACCGGGGAAGACGGACTCGGGTAGTAGTACCAGGGCGTCCAGCGGGTCGCCGTCCTCGCCGAGGGTGTTCTCGATGAAGCCGTAGTCGGTGGGGTAGGCCATCGGGGTATAGAGGTAACGGTCCAGGCGTACTCGGCCGGTCTCGTGATCGACCTCGTACTTGTTGCGCTGCCCCTTGGGGATCTCGATGGTGACGTCGAACTCCACACCCGCTCCTTGAATGTCGGTGGTACTCAGTCGGTCGGTCTTCGCGCAAGCGCTCATCAGTGTCTGCAGGTCTTCGCGCCGGTGCTCATCCGCGTCTGCAGGCCTTCGGGCAAGCGCTCGTCCAGCGCGCACCAGGATAGCGATACCCTGCAGAGCATGGTCACCGCCAGGGCACTTGATCCGCGTCGCTGGCGGCGCTCTACCCACGTCCTGCTGGCCGTCGCCGTCGTGTTGGCGATTGCCGCGCTTGTTCTCGTGGCGTCGCTGACCACCGGAGCCTCCACCGCCCGCCAGCCGCAGAACGCCGATCCCGAACCGACGCTGGTTACCCCGAAACCGGGCGTCGTGCCGGTTTCCGATTCGGCGCCGGTTCCGACCGCAGATGGTTTGACACAAGCGCTGGACAAGGCGCTGGCCGATCCGGCGCTGGCCATGTTCACCGGACGGGTAACCGACGCACTGACCGGCCGCGAGCTGTGGCAGCAGGGCTCCACGGTGCCGATGGTTCCCGCATCTACTAACAAGGTGCTGACCGCCGCGGCGGCATTGTTGACCCTTGATCGGGCCGCGAAACTCACCACATCAGTAGTTGCGGATACCGCGGGACAGCGGGGACTGGTGACATTGGTCGGCGGCGGCGACCCGATTCTCAGTGCTGCGCCGGCGGACACCGACACCTGGTACCGCGACGCCGCGCGCATCAGTGATCTGGCCGATCAGGTACGTAAGTCGGGGGTCACGGTCACGTCGATCACGGTCGACATCAGCCGGTTTGGTGGCCCGTCCATGGCGCCCGGATGGGACCCGGCCGATATCGACGGCGGTGATGTCGCGCCCATTCAGGCCGTGATGCTCGACGCCGGACGTACGCAGCCAACCGATTATGACTCGCGTCGTTCCACCACGCCCGCCCTCGACGCGGGGCGTGCACTGGCTGCGGCGCTCGGGGTTGACACCGACATGGTGCGGTTGGACTCGGCGCCGCCGTCGGCGAAATCCATTGCCTCCGTTCAGTCAGCCCCGCTGATGGAGCGGCTGCGCGAGATGATGAATGCCTCCGACAACGTCATGGCGGAAACCATTGGCCGTGAGGTGGCGTTGGCCTCGGGCCGGCCGCAGACCTTCTCCGGAACTGTCGATGCGGTCACGAGTCAATTACGCAGCGCAGGAATCGATCTCACAGGTCTGACGCTGCGTGATTCCAGCGGGTTGTCAGTGGACGACAGGGTTACCGCGCGCACCCTCGACGAGGTCATCGGAGCCGCCGCCGGCCCTGATCAGCCGAAGCTGCGCCCGCTGCTGGATGTACTGCCCATCGCCGGTGGCAGTGGCACGTTGTCCGAACGCTTTGTCCTCCAAAACCAAGCCGCGGCAGGATGGTTACGCGCCAAGACGGGATCGCTCACGGGCGTGAACACCTTGGCCGGTGTGGTCACCGACGCCAGTGGACGGGTGCTGACCTTCACGCTGATGCAGAACCAGGCGACCGCACCGACCGCGCGCAACGCGGTGGATAACACCGCAGCGGTATTGCGGTCCTGCGGATGTAGCTGATGGCCGTGCCGGATCGCATCGGGAAGGGCGGAGCCGGAACCGAGCGTCCCGAGCTGACGGTTGGCCGCATGGTCAACTGGGATTTCGCCGCGACCGTGGGCGCCAAACTGGCGCGGCCCGCGCCGCCCACCACCGAGTACACCCGCCAGCAGGCCATCGCCGAGCTCTCGGATGCGGCGCGGCGCGCGGAGGCCCCGGTGCGTGAGCTCACTGGCCTGGCGGACGGCCTGGTGGTACCGGAGGCGCGGATCATCGATCGCCCCCGTTGGATCGCGGCGGCGGCCGAGTCCATGCGCGTGATGGCTGGCGGTGACGGCGGTTCCGCGGGGTTCCTGTCGGGCCGTGTCACCGGGGCGCAAACCGGTGCGGTGCTGGCCTTCGTGTCGTCGGGCATTCTCGGGCAGTATGACCCGTTCACCGCGGACGGTGCGGGTGCGTTGCTGCTGGTGTACCCGAACATCATCGCCGTGGAACGCCAACTTCGGGTGCTGCCAAGCGATTTCCGGATGTGGGTGTGCCTGCACGAGGTAACCCATCGCGTGCAGTTCTCGGCCAACCCGTGGTTGGCCGACTACATGTCGGGCACCCTGGCGACTCTCGCGTACGAGCAAGAGGAGGATGTGGCTGGCATGCTCGGCCGGCTGGCCGAATTTGTCCGCGCGCCGAAAGATCAGGGCCAGAACGGGATCGTCGATCTGCTGCGCGCCATGCAATCCGAAAGCGGCAGGGATGCACTGGATCGCCTGCTGGTACTGGGCACGCTGCTCGAAGGGCACGCCGACCATGTGATGGACGCGGTGGGTCCGGCCGTTGTCCCGTCGGTGTCGACCATCAGGTCTCGCTTCGAGGCGCGACGCTCACGCAAACAGCCACCGTTGCAGCGGATCATCCGCGCCCTCATCGGCATGGATGCCAAGATGCGTCAATACACCCGCGGTAAGAAGTTTGTCGACCACGTGGTGGGAACCGTGGGGATGGAACGCTTCAACAGAATCTGGCAAGACGCCGAGACACTGCCCAAGCCCGCCGAGATCGATAACCCGGACCAATGGATAGCCCGAGTACTTTAGCGCTGCGGCAGGCTGTCAAATCGTTTGGTGTTCAGCATCTTCGGGATGCGCGACAGGTTGCCGTGGCGGTCTCCGGTGGTGCGGATTCGCTGGCGCTTGTGGCAGCCGCTGTTGCGCAGGGCTGGGCCGTGACCGCACTCATCGTCGATCATGGGCTGCAGCAGGACTCCGCCGAGGTTGCGGGCCGGGCACGGAATCAGGCGTTGGCTCTGGGGTGTCATGCTGCCTTGGTTCTTTCGGTGATCGTGGACGGTGCTGGTGGTCTTGAAGCGGCGGCGCGCGATGCCCGCTACGCCGCGCTGCGCGAGGCCCGGGATGGCCTACCCGTACTGCTCGCCCATACTCTCGACGACCAAGCCGAGACGGTGCTGCTGGGACTGGGACGAGGCTCTGGGGGGCGTTCCATCGCGGGAATGCGTCCCTGGGATGATCCGTGGGGGCGACCACTTCTGGACATTCGCCGAACCGAGACGCGCGCCAGCTGTGCCGAATTGGGTCTGACCCCGTGGGAAGACCCGCACAATGTCGACTCCCGCTTTGTCCGGGTGCGGCTGCGTCACGAGGTGCTGCCGCTGCTGGAGCAGGTTCTTGGTGGCGGTGTTGCCGAGGCGCTCGCCCGAACCGCGGCATCATTACGGGACGACGGCGATGCGCTCGATGAACAGGCGCGGGCAACCTTCACGGGTGCGGAGCGCCTGGCGATCTCTGGTCTGCGTGATCGAGCACCCGCCGTGCGGCGACGGGTGCTCAGGCTCTGGTTACTGGCAGGCGGTGCACAGGATTTGAATGACAGCCAGATTCGTGCGGTGGACGCGCTCGTTGTGCAGTGGCGTGGACAGGGAGGGGTCGCGGTGGGCGCCGACCTTCCGTACCAGCGTCTGGTGGCATCCAGATCAGGTGACCATCTGGTGCTGTCGATTCACGATGTCTGACAAACGGGTCTACGTGATGGCGAAGTCCTCGCGGATTGGCGACGTGAGTGTGCGGCGGTAGTCCACGGGAGGCCAGGGCCATAGCTCCGGTACCCCGTCGGCTCCCAGATACCAGCTGTCACATCCGGTGGACCACACGGTATTGGGCATAGCCCGGCGCACTTCGGCGTTGAAGGTCTCGGCGGCGTGCGCCGTAGGCGCTACCGATTTAACTCGGCCGGAACGGATCTCGTCGATCCAATGCATCGCGAACTTCACCTGTGTTTCGGCGATCGAGATCAGTGAGTTGTTCCCGATCGGGCTGTTCGGGCCGATCAACAAGAAGAAGTTCGGAAATCCGGCGAGGCCCACGGCCCGGTATGCGCGCGGTCCGTCACTCCACGCCTCGCTGAGCTTGATCCCGTCGCGCCCGATCACCTCCATGGGGCGCAAGTATGAGTGCGCGTCGAAACCTGTGGCGCACACCAAGATATCGAGTTCGTGCAGAACTCCGTCCTTGGTGATGACGCCCTGCGGCACGATGCGTTCAATCCCCTCGGTGAACACCTCGACATTGCGGCGTTGCACCGCCTTGAAGAATGGCACCGACATCACCAATCGCCGGCAGAGCGGCTCGTAATCGGGATGCAGCTTCTGGCGTAGCGCCGGGTCGCGGATGAGTAACCGATGCGATGCCCGGACGAATCCCTGGATGAGCCGCCGCCGGATTCCGGGGTTGACCACTGATCCGCCCACACCGCGTTCAAAATAGAAGCGCCACAGGCGATAAGAGAATCTGTTCAGAATCGGCACGCGGGACCATATCGACTTTGACATGGCCGAATAGGTGAAGTTGGGAACCGGTGCGACCCATTGCGCTGAGCGCTGGAACACCGCGAGACTCTGCACATCTTCGGCGAGAGCGCTGATGATCTGGACTCCGGAGGACCCGGTGCCGATAAGTCCGACCCGCTTCCCGGCATACGGCACCGAGTGATCCCACCGGGCCGAGTGAAAACACGGACCGGCGAAGGACCGCAGCCCGTCGATATCGGGGAGGCGTGGCAGATGCAGCACTCCGGTGGCACTGATGACGACGTCAGCGGTGTCGCGGCTCCCGTCGGAAATCTCCAATTCCCAGTGGGACTGGCCAGGCCCATCGACCCATTCGGCTCGGCTGACGGCTGCCCCGAAGCGAATGTTCCGGCGCAGACCCTGCTCGTCGGCGAATCTGACGAAGTACTGGTGGATCTCCGGTCCGGGTGAGAAGCCTTTACTCCACGCAGGATTCGGGGCAAAGGAGTACGAGTAATAGCGCGACGGTACATCGCACTGCAGGCCCGGGTAGGTGTTGTCCCGCCAGGTTCCGCCGACCTCATCCGCCTTCTCGTAGACGGTGAAGTTGGTAATGCCGCGGTGCCGGAGGGTGGAGGCCATGCACAGCCCGGACATGCCGGCCCCGATCACGACCACCCGGATATCGCGGGACGGCAGCTTTTCGCTTGCCCCGTAAGCGCCATTGCTCACGTTTCCATAGTGGCCTATTTCGTAAACAAAGTCACTAGCCAATGTCTCCGGCTTGGAGAGCTAACGCCCTCCATGGCACGCTATCGGTCGTGACCTGCGAACAGGATCAGGCATGTGGCGAGCAATATTGCGGCGACGTGAAGTCGGTGCTCCTCACTGAGGAGCAGATTCGCGCCAAGACTCAGGAGCTTGGCGCAGCTATCGGCGAGAAGTATCGCGACATCGAGGGTGACCTGCTGCTGGTGACCGTGCTCAAGGGCGCCGTCATGTTCGTGTCGGATTTGGCCCGGGCTATTCCGATCCCGACCCAGATGGAGTTCATGGCCGTTAGCTCCTACGGCTCGGCAACGTCGTCCTCCGGCGTGGTGCGCATTCTGAAAGACCTGGACCGGGACATCCAGGACCTGGACGTCCTGATCGTTGAGGACATCATCGATTCGGGACTCACCCTGAGCTGGCTCATGCGCAACCTCGCCTCACGCGGGCCGCGCTCGCTGAACGTGGTCTCGCTACTGCGTAAGCCCGAGGCCAAGAAGGTCGACGTCGACGTGGCCCTCGTCGGCTTCGAGATCCCCAACGAGTTCGTGGTCGGTTACGGGCTGGACTACGGCGAGCGCTATCGCGACCTGCCCTTCATCGGAACGCTGCACCCGCGGGTCTACACCGACTAACCGTCTTTGACGCTCTCCGCGTGGGCGCTCATCGTCTGACGGTCTTCGTGCGCGCTCATCCCAGCTCCCACGTCACGGTGATCTGGGTGCTGACGGTCTGCTGACCGGCCTCCACCGGTGGCCCACTGGCCGCCCGCAACATTGCGAACTCGGCACGCGGGGAGGGGTTGGAGTGGCCGCCGGTCTCGTCGATACGCAGGACCTTTCCGAGAGTGCCGCCGGAGAGGGTGGCGTACTGCTCAGCTCGGGCCTTGGCGTCGGCGAACGCGCGCTCACGCGCCTGCGTGGACAGATCGCTGCTGTCCTGCAGATCGAAACTGACCCCGGAGAGCTGTGCGGCTTCACCTCCCGCGGTGACCGCCTTGTCCAGAACGTCGGACACCTTCGACAGTTCGCGGACGGTGATCCGTACCGAGTTGTCGGCGGCGTACCCGGTGATCCGGTTGCCGTCGAACTGCGGGTGCACCGACATCCAGGCAGTCCGGACGTCTTCGGCCGCCACCCCAGAGTCGAGTACCGCATCGATCACCGCGCGAGCCTTGGCCTTCACCTCGGCCATCACCCCGGCGATGCGGCGTGAACGTACTGAAACGCCGACGGTGGCCATGAACACGTCGGGACTCCCGCTGGCCTCTCCATGGCCGACCACCGTGATGTCACCCATGGCCTAGTTCAGCTCCCAGATGACGCTTACCTCGAATGTCACCGTCTGCTGTCCGGGTTCCAGCGGTGGCGCGAATGAGGCGTCCGCCTGCATGGGGGCCCGCTTGCCCATCATCGGTGCGGGGGGAGGCACCGAGCCGTGGGACTCATCGATCCGCAGCACCTTGCCCAGCGTGGAGCCGGACAGGCCGGCGTACTGCTCGGCACGGGCCTTGGCATCGTTGAAGGCGCGCTCCCGCGCACCCTTCACCAGGTCGGCATCGTTGTCGAGATCGAAGCTGACCCCGGAGAGCCGTGCCGCGTCGCCACCGGCCTGCACGGCCTTGTCCAGCACGTCGGAAGCCTTCTTGAGATCGCGGACGTTGATGCGCACGGAGTTGGTGGCGTTGTATCCGGTAATACGCGCGGGACCGCCCTGCGGGTAAGTCTGTTCGGGCTGGATGGACAGCTCGTTGGTCTGTACGTCCTCCCGGGCCACTCCGGCCCGGACCACGGCGTCGATGACGGCCTGGGCCTTCTCACTGGCCTGAGACAGTGCGCCGGATACGTCCCTGGCGGTCACCGATACGCCTACGTCGGCGCGCAAGACGTCGGGTGCGCCCTTGACCTCGCCCTTCCCAATGACCGTGACGTTACGAGTCGACTCTGGGCTGCCGGTGGAATCGTCACCGCAGCCGGCGAGGAGAACGGCCATCGCCGCGGCGCCTGCCACGGCGGTTGTCCGGGTCAGTGCTTTCCGACTTAGTACCCGCATGTCACTTCCTGTCCTCCCCGACCTTTACGGCACCACCAAGATCTTGCAGTGGTGCCCCGGATTACCGAGATCGGCAAATGCCGAACCGACATCTTCCAGACCTACCTCACCCGTGACGAGATGTGCAACATCGATCTCGCCGTGTGCGATTCGCCGCAACGTTTCGGAGAACTCCGCAGCGTCATAGGCGAGGACGAATTGGAGCGCAACTTCCTTGGCGATCCCGAAGTACGGCGTGATGGCATCGGGCTCCATACAGACGCCGACCACCACCACCCGGGAGCTGTGCGGCGCGTCCCGCAGCACGTCGTTGAGGATGCCCGGCACCCCGACGGCCTCGAAGATCACCGGAGCGCCCTTGCCGACCCGGGACCAGGCCTCGAAGGTAGGTTCGGTGCTGGGGTCGACGACCTCGTGTGCCCCCATGAGCCGGGCCAGATCGCGCCGGGCCGGGGAGAAGTCAGCGGCTACGATCGGCTCGATGCCCAGGTTGTCCAGGGCGGCTATCACCGCTATGCCGACGGGACCGCACCCGATGACGATTGCTCCGGTGCCCGGCCGGATGCCTGATTTGTTGACGGCGTGCAGACCGACCGCCATCGGTTCGGTCAACGCCGCGTGCCGGGGGTCGAGGCCGTTGGGGATGGGCAGCAGCAGCGGTGCGCTCAGCAGCATCTGCTCGGCGTAGCCCCCGAGTGTGCTGTTGCTGTAGACGATGGGTTCGATTCCCTTGGCGGATAGCAGAATCGGAATCGAAGTGACTGCGGTTCCGGGTGCGGGAGCCTGCGTCCCCGGTCCCGCTTCGATCACTTCCGCGGCGAACTCGTGCCCCATGAAGACATCGGCGCCAAGGTCGACGCCGTCGGTCAGACTGGGCATGCCCGCCATCTGTTGTGACAGTTCGATGGCCTGGGCCCCGTGTTTTGCGAAATGCAGATCGGATCCGCAGATTCCACATGCGGAGACCTTGACGAGCACCTGGCCCTCGCCGGGCACCGGGTCGGCCACATCGTCCCGGTAGACCATCGCGCCGTTACGCAACACCGCTGCTCGCATCAGTTCGAGGCCTTCTGCGCTCGGTCGTTCTGATGTTCGCCGATGGCCTTGGCGACGGCCTCGCCGGCACGGCCCAGCAGCTCGCCACGCTTGGCCTGCGCCCAATCGTGCGAGACCTTGGCGGCGGTGAGTTGGCCGGTGAAATGCGGAATTACCTTGCGGGCGAACAGCTCATAGGATTTGAATGTTGCTTCCGGCGAGGCCCAGTCATGGCCGAGCATCAAGAAGGTGCCGAATCCACCCGATGTGTCGAGCAGATCCTGGATGTAGTCGATGGCATCGTCAGGCGTCCCGATGCAGCAATTGCCCTCGTCCACATAAGCCTTGACGAAATCACGCGGGTCCTGATGCGCACCGTCAACGTCATTCGCGAGCGGTAGCACTCCAACCGCGCCGAAGTAGTGTGCGTAATCCGGCAAGCCATATGTGCAATCCTCGATGGCCTGCTCGCGGGTCTCGGCCAGGTGCATGATGCCGAGCACTCGCCACGTCGACCGATCCGGTTCGGGATGGCCGTGGGCGGCCGCCTGCTCGCGTACCACCTCCCAGGCATTTTCCAGTGCCGCGAATCCGCCCGGGATAGACGCCGACAACGACAGCAGGCCCGCGCCGAGTTTCCCGGCCAGCCGGGGTCCTGACGGGGAAAACATTGCTGCGGTAAGGATTTCCGGATAGGGGTGGGTATAGGGCCGCAGCTGCAGCTGCGCGTCCCGAAGGGTGAACCAGGACGTTTCGCGGCTTATGCGTTCCTCCGGCGCCGCGCGCAGCAGTGCCATGATCGCTTCCAGCGACTCCTCCTGCATCTGACGCTGATCCACGGGGTCGATGCCCATCATGTACGCGTCGGTGGGCAGCGCGCCCGGTCCGGTGCCGAAGATGACGCGGCCTCGAGTGATGTGGTCCAACAGAATCCAGCGATCCACCACCATCAACGGATGGTGATAGGGCAGCGAGACCACCCCCGTGCCCAGTCTGATGTGCTTGGTGCGTTCGGCCGCGGTGGCGATGAAGACCTCGGGACAGGAGATCAGTTCGTAGCCGCCGGAGTGATGCTCACCGAACCATGCCTCGTCATACCCCAGGCGGTCCAGGGCTACCACTCGGTCTAGGTCGTACTCCAGTGCGGTGGTCGGATTTTGGCCGACGGGGTGAAACGGCGTGATGAAGGCGCCGAATCGCAGTGGGGCGCTCATCGCGCAACCTCGTGCAGGAATCCGAGCAATGCGGCATTGACCTCGTCCGGCCGCTCCTGCTGAATCCAGTGCCCGGCACCTTCGATCAGGATGTCACCCCGATTGTCGGTACGGTATTGCGCACTGCCCGCATGATCCGTGAAGCCGAGAACCGGGTCGGCGGTACCTGCGACGAATAGCGACGGCACAACTACATTCGCTCCGGCAAGCCGCTCGGTAAGCGCCCAGTTGCGGTCGAAGTTCCGATACCAGTTCAGTCCGCCGGTGAAACCGGTGCGGGTGAATTCTGCGATGTAGTGGTCTAATTCGGCCTGACTCAGCCATTCGGGAAGCTCGCCGGGATCGGCCATGCGCTCGATGAATCCGGCCGGTCCCGGTGCGATCATCGTCTCACCGTCGATATGGGCCATTCCGGCCATCATGCGCCGCATGGTGGCCGAGGGGTCGCGATTGAGGTCGGCATCGGCGACCCCTGGCTCCTGGAAGTACAGAATGTAGAAGAAGTTGTCGCCGAACAGTTTTTTCCATGCTTGCGTGGGAGCCGCCTGACTGCGCCGGGTGAAGGGCACCGAAAGACCGACAACGCCCTCGACGCGCTCGGGGACGGCGAGCGCGGTATGCCACGTGACGACGGCGCCCCAATCGTGCCCGACGAAGGTCGCCTTGCCCGCACCCACCTCGTCGAGAATGCCGAGCAGGTCATCGGATAGCGCTTCGATGTTGTAGTCGTCAATATGCGCGGGCGTACTCGATCTGCCGTAACCCCGCTGATCGGGTGCGATGACGTGATATCCGGCGGCGGCGAGGGCCGGAATCTGGTGGCGCCAAGAATATGCCAACTCGGGGAAGCCATGGGCCAGAACGACTACCGGCTGGCCAGGATCACCCGCCTCGACGATGCGCAGGTGCACGCCGTTCGTGGCGATGTCACGTTCCCGGATATCCACAGCGGCATCGGTCATGAGCGCATTCTCACCTTCTGAGGGCGGCCAACAGCGTTGTTGTCGCTTCTTCGCCGGAGAGGCTCATCAGCGTCGTGATTGCCACTAAACCACAACGCGCAATCGCCGACCAGGGATGCCGATTGTCGGTCACATCGGGATCGATGGCGTTCACCGCCCCGCTCGGCCATGGCGCGTTCGCGGGCGTTCAAATAGTAGACATTTCAGTGATTTTGTCACGCGATGTGAGTTGCTTTCGGACCGCGTTGGTGATGGCTGGGGGTTCCCCAGAGTGCGATCCGCAGGTGAAAATCATCCGGTGCTGGAAGAGGCTTGAGAGCTACTCGATCACGGAGTATCGACCACGGAAGTCACTGCTCTGTTGGGGGCGAATCATGGTGAAGTGGTGGCTTTTCAGGCAGCGACGGGTCCCGCGGTGAGGATCCGCTCGTAGTTCCATGGGGTCGGCGCCGTGATGGATGGCGGCGTCCATTCGGTGGTCCACCTACCCTGCGGATGGGCTACCTCGACTGGACTCACACCGAGGATCGACTGGGCCTCGCGATAAGGCAATTCGAGCAGCTCCTCCCAGGGAGCGGCCATCAACAGGTCGGCACGACGGCCGCGCTCCACCGCCTGGCGGTAGTAACGGAGTTTGAACGGCGCCGATGCGCCCGGCAGGGTGAGTGCGCCGAGCATGCCGAGCTTCTCCAATGGGCCCGCGGGTTCCATTTGCCCGCAATGGAATCCGATGTTGGCCATTTCGCCGGCGATGTCGGGACCGTAGCCGCCGATGGTGTGGAACATGTCGTGGAGGGCGGTGCCCCTCATGATCATGTAGTAAAAGTCCTCGTCCCAGTTGTTCTTCTCGGCGATCGGTCTGATGATCGTGGATTCACCAAAGACACCCGCGTCGAGCTTGTTGGTATTCAGGAACGACAGGTACGCGTGCCCCAGGCTGCCGAATGGCAGCGAGTTCAGATACTCCACGTCGTTCAGCACGGCGAGCAGGTCGGGTTTGTGCTTGAACAGCTTTCGGCCATTCGGATGGGCACGCACCTGATAGTAAGCACGTGCGAAGACGGGTGCTTCCATCCCGAGGAACGCCTCGTAGATGTCGCCGTGGTACTTGGCGTCGATCAGCATGCGCCAAGCCTTCAGCCAGGGGGTCCATGTCGCGCGGTCTGGTACGACACCGCCGGGATTAGAGTATTTGACCAGGTTGTTCGGCATGCAGCCAATAATAGGCAGATCTAGTGAAGTGTCAATATATTGTTTGAGGAGGCGGCTAGGGGATGGCTCGCAAAAGTGAGGGCGAGAGTAAGGCTCCCCGCGGCCGCGGTAGACCACCTGGAGGCGGAAATACCGCAGAGCAGGCACAGGCCCAGCTTCTTGATGCCGCGGAGCGGCTGTTTGTCGAGCGTGGGTATGGCGCATCCACCATGGAGGCCATCGCACGGGAGGCCGGATACAGCCGCGCGGTGGTGTACCGGCATTTTCGGAACCGGGACGACCTGATGGATGCCCTGGTGGTCCGCGCGACGATGAGCGAGATCGCCAAGATGATCGGCCGCCTCATCGTGCTGAAGGACCTCGCCGAAATCATCCCCGAGTCGATGGTGATCGTGTCGGTGGAGGTCGGCGCCAATCCGTTACTGCGGGTGCTTGCCGACCGCGATGACCACGGGACCGTCGCATCGTTAATTGTCAACGCCCCCCATCTCATTGACCTGCTGACATCCCTGTATGCGGGTGCCTTCAGTACCCGGATGGCGGAGGTGCGCGCGGGTGTACGGCCCGAGGATGCGGCACGGTACGTGCTGTCCGTCGCGTTGTCCCTGCTGCTCGGGCTTATCCCGGGAACCGACAACCCCGAGCAGGTTCGGCGCTATGTCCGAGTTTTTGTGCTGCCCACACTGCTCGCAAACCCGCCGGAGCCGGAGGACGTCTTCGTTTAACGTGCGGTTGTGCGAGCTCTGATGAGATCGGTCACGATGTTGGGGATCTCATCGGCGCTCCGCGCGACCCTGCTGGCCCCGCCTGGGGTGGCTTCCGAAATCTGTTTGAGGACATCAGCATCCGCATCCTCGGTGATGCCGAGGGTGATGAGCACGACGGGGCGTGCCGGGTCTTGTTCCTTTTTCAAGGTGGCAAGCAGCCGATCTAGGGAGATGCCGTTCGGGTCCTCGTTCGCGCCGTCGGTAATGATCACCACGCTGTTGATGAAGTGCGGGTCGTACGTGGACTGGACCTTGTGGAACGCGGCGAGAGTGGTGTCGTACAAACCGGTTCCACCGCCGACGAGGGAGTCCAGACCGCGGCCGTCGTCGAGGAGGAGCTGGCGTTGGGTCTTGTCGCCCACCTTCTCGCTGAGGGTGCGAAGGGGCTGCAGCTCTCTCCAGTCCTGGCTAGGTCCGCCCTTGTCGATAGAGAAGACCCACAAGCCGATCTGAGCGTTCTCCGGGAAGAGGGGCAGCCCGTTGTCGATCGCCTGACTCAGCAACGCCACGCGTGACACCGGCCCCGCGGGGGCCCGCATGGACCCTGAGACGTCGAGTACGGCGAGCATGCGGGAAGGCAAGGCCAGCACCGCATATCGGCGCATCGCTGTGTCGAATGCGGTCAGGTCATTCACGGTGAGCGTCTCCACCGCGCCCACGCCCTTCCCGTCTAGCGGGGCGAAGTCCGGCCCCCGGAATCCGGCGTTCGTCAACGCATCCGCGCCTCCGCTGCCGGAGAGGCGCTCGGCGAGTGCCTCTCCGGCCTGTTTGGCCTTGGCATGCCGATCGTTGGCGGATTCGGTGACCGCTATCGGATAGTTCAGGGCCAGTGTGCCGGTTGTTGGGACAACGGCGGTGAGCAATGCGCCCGGGTGCTTGTCGTTGTAGTCCAGGAGCTGTTGTTCGGTCGAAATCGCCAGTCCGCCGGTCTTTGCCACCTCGCCGAGACGTTCCTCGGCGCTGCTCTGCCGAGTGTTTGTCAGCTGCGCCTGCGCGATCGGAACGAGCGCCGCGGTGATGGCGTTGGCATCGCTCTTGCCCTGCTCGGCCTCAGCAAGTGCTCCCAGCACCGGTCCCGCGGCCACGGTGTCCTCCAGCGGATTCCCGATCCGCAGCCCGGGCTGTTTCAGAACGCTCAGCCATGAATCAAACGTCGGCGCCTCGCCCTGTTTGGCGACCACCACCACGGGAGTCCTGGCCAGGGACTGGCTTGCCGAATCCAGCGGAGACCCGGTGGTGCGCATCTGCTTCACCAGCCAGATAGAGGAATCGGGGAGCCACAGTGCGGGCGCGCCACCGGGCTTGCCGATTGCCGCCGCCGTCGCCGCGGAGGCCTTCGCGTCCACGGTGATTCTTGTGCAGCGCAGTTCCTTGGCGCTCGCGCCGTCAGCCACCTCTGATATGACCGGAGCGATGGCCGGGTCGGCGGCGACGGTGAAGGTATCGACATCTCCGCATCGGCCGGACAGCTTCGTGAAGGCGAACACCCCGAGCCCTCCGAGCAGGAGGGCGATTGCCGTCAGCGCAATCCACTTGGACAGTTTCGAACCACCCGAACGCTGTCTTCTGCGATTGCGTTCACTGTGGCGACCAGGCATGACCGGACCTCTTCGTTCTCGGCGGCACGCAGACTCGGTGCCCGCGCTCGTGAGGCTCGGGCGATAGTACCGTGAACAAGATCACTGTCTGGAGGGCTGAGCAGGCAGTTGGCGGTCATCAAGGGGAGTCATGCGGGCTTGGGTGGGTCTGGCGGTATGCGCACTATTAGCTGGGTGTTCCCTTGATTTCGGTCCGACGGACGTCGAGGTGCCCGTCGAGGAGGCAGAAGCCTTTGGCCGGATCGACATCCCTGCTGGATTGCAGGTGCTCAAGGTTCGGATGGATCACGGTATCGACACCCGCTACCGCGTCGCGTTGCGTGTCAGCGAGCGGGATGTGGCGACGATTCTGCGGAAGTCGACGTTCACCGCGCCTTTTCGCCCCGTGAACAACCCGTCCTCGATGACGGTCATCGCGGGTCCTCCGTTATCCACCGCAACGAACGTCAAGGAGGCTCAAGACCACGTGGAAAAGCCCTGGGTGTATCGCGACATCGTCCAAGACATCAGGTCACCTGACGAGGTATACCTGCACATCAGCCTCTTCAACACCTAGCCCCGCGACAGGCCCGGGCACTACCTCCGTTTTCTCCGTGGGCGTAGTGCGCGCCACAGATGCGAACATGCAGGTGAGGTAGCCTGAGAGTTCATTATGTATGCCTATGGCCTGCCCCATGACGACGGAAGGACCGGGCCGCTGACCGCGGCCGACGCTGTATGAACCGGACAAACGTGTTTCGCACCCTGGGCGTCATCGTGGTGGTGCTGCTGCTGGGGTGGTCGTTCTTCTACTTCGGCGACGACACCCGCGGCTACAAACCCGTCGACACCACGGTCGCGATCAAGCAGATTGACACCGACAACGTCAAGAGCGCCCGCATCGACGACCGCGAGCAGCAGCTGCGGCTGGACCTCAAGTCCGGAAACGGCGATACCGAAGGCAAGGACAAGGTCATTACCAAGTACCCGACGGGGTACGGAGTGCCGCTGCTGGAAAAGCTGAACGGCAAGGGTGCGACGGTCAGTACGACGGTGAACCAGGGCAGCATCCTCGGATCGCTGCTGCTGTACCTGCTGCCGGTGATCCTGCTCGTGGTGCTGTTCTTCGCGTTCAGCCGCATGCAGTCCGGCGGTCGTGGCATGGGCTTTGGTTTCGGCAAATCACGTGCCAAGCAGCTGTCCAAGGACATGCCAAAAACCACCTTTGCCGACGTGGCCGGGGTCGATGAGGCCGTCGAAGAGCTTTACGAGATCAAGGATTTCCTACAGAACCCGTCGCGCTATCAGGCGCTCGGCGCCAAAATCCCGCGCGGCGTGCTGCTCTACGGTCCGCCCGGCACCGGTAAGACGCTGCTAGCTCGCGCGGTCGCCGGTGAGGCCGGTGTGCCGTTCTTCACCATCTCCGGTTCGGATTTCGTGGAAATGTTTGTGGGCGTTGGCGCTTCACGTGTGCGCGACCTCTTCGAACAGGCCAAGCAGAACAGTCCCTGCATCATCTTCGTCGACGAGATCGACGCCGTCGGACGTCAGCGCGGCGCCGGTCTGGGTGGTGGGCACGACGAGCGCGAGCAGACCCTCAACCAGCTGCTGGTTGAGATGGATGGCTTCGGCGACCGGCAGGGTGTCATCCTCATCGCAGCCACCAACCGTCCCGACATTCTCGATCCGGCGCTGCTGCGCCCCGGCCGTTTCGACCGGCAGATCCCGGTGTCGAGCCCCGACCTGGCCGGCCGCAAGGCCGTGCTCAAGGTCCACTCGGCGGGCAAGCCGTTCGGTCCCGATGTCGATTTCGACGGTCTGGCCAAGCGCACCGTGGGCATGTCCGGTGCCGATCTCGCCAACGTCATCAACGAGGCCGCGTTGCTCACTGCGCGTGAGAACGGCACCGTCATCACGGCCGCCGCGCTGGAGGAATCGGTAGACCGGGTTGTCGGCGGTCCGCGCCGCAAGGGCCGCATCATCAGTGAGCACGAAAAGAAGATCACCGCTTATCACGAGGCCGGACATACCCTGGCCGCCTGGGCGATGCCCGATATCGAGCGGGTGTACAAGGTGACCATCCTGGCGCGCGGTCGCACCGGCGGTCACGCCATCGCGGTACCCGAGGACGACAAGGGCCTGGCCACCAGGTCCGAGATGATCGCGCAGCTGGTGTTCGCCATGGGTGGCCGCGCCGCCGAGGAACTCGTGTTCCGTGAGCCGACCACCGGCGCGGTGTCCGATATCGAGCAGGCGACCAAGAAGGCCCGCGCCATGGTCACCGAGTTCGGTATGAGCGCCAAGCTCGGTGCCGTGCGATACGGCACCGAACATGGCGATCCGTTCCTGGGGCGCACCATGGGCACCCAGCCCGACTACTCGCACGAGGTTGCGCGCGAAATCGATGAGGAGGTGCGCAATCTCATCGAGGCCGCGCACACCGAGGCGTGGGCCATCCTCACCGAGTACCGAGATGTGCTGGATACCTTGGCCGGTGAGCTGCTTGAGAAGGAGACCGTGGTCCGTAAGGAACTCGAGGAGATCTTCAAGGATGTCCAGCGGCGTCCACGACTGAAGATGTTCGACGACTTCGGGGGCCGGATTCCGTCCGACAAGCCACCCATCAAGACCCCGGGCGAGCTTGCCATCGAACGTGGCGAACCCTGGCCGCCCCCGGTCCCGGAGCCCGCGTTCAAGAAGGCCATCGCCGAGCAGGCAGCGGCGGCCGCGCCCGCAAACGGGGCACCGGCGGTGCCGAGCGGTCCTGTGCCGAATGGTCAAGGTGGCCAACCTGTTCCGGCGGGAACCCACCCTGGTCAGGCTCCCGGTGCCAACTACGGTGCCCCTGCCGGCTGGTACGCGCCGGGCTGGCCTCCGCAGGGACAGGCCCCCTACCCCCCGCCGGGATACCCGCCGCAGGGCCACGCCCAGTACCCGCCGCATGTCCAGCAGCCCTACCCGTATCCGGTGCCCGCTCCACATCAGCAGTCGGCACCCGCCCCGGATGAGGGCAGCGAGAGTAAGAGCTGACATGAACTCGCCCGAGACGGCCGAGTACAACGGCCAGCCGACCGGTCACGTCTTCGACCAGGCACGTGCCGAGGCCGCAGTCCGTGAACTGCTCTATGCCGTTGGTGAAGACCCGGACCGAAATGGGCTGGTGGATACCCCGGCCCGCGTGGCACGCGCCTACCGGGAGATATTCGCAGGTCTATACACCGATCCCGACACGGTACTGAACACCACCTTCGACGAACAGCACGACGAGTTGGTGCTGGTGAAATCGATACCGATGTACTCGACCTGTGAACATCATCTGGTGTCTTTTCACGGCGTTGCACACGTCGGATACATCCCCGGCCAGCACGGCCGGGTGACTGGACTCTCGAAAATCGCTCGTCTGGTTGACCTTTACGCAAAACGGCCCCAGGTGCAGGAGCGGTTGACGGCGCAGATCGCCGATGCGCTGGTGCGCAAGCTCGAGCCGCGCGGCGTGATCGTTGTGGTCGAGGCCGAGCACTTGTGTATGGCCATGCGCGGCGTGCGCAAGCCCGGGGCGACGACCACCACCTCCGCGGTGCGAGGCCAGTTCAAACGTGACGCCGCCTCGCGGGCCGAGGTTCTCGACCTGATGATGAGGGCATGATCGGGACGTGACGGACACTCCCGCACTGACTCACATCCTGGGAGTCGTTAATGTAACCGACGACTCCTTCTCTGACGGTGGGCAATTCATCAGGCAGTCGGATGCGGTGGCGCACGGATTGGCTCTTGCCTCCGCCGGTGCGGACATCATCGATGTCGGTGGGCAGTCGACTCGACCGGGCGCGACGCCAATCAGGCAGAAAATCGAGATGCAACGGGTCATCCCGGTGATCAAAGAGCTTGCCAGCCATGGGATCAACGTGAGTGTTGACACCATGCGCGCGGAGGTCGCGGCCGCCGCGGTGGAGGCGGGTGCGAACATGGTCAACGATGTCTCGGGCGGCCGGGCGGACCCGGAGATGGCTCCGCTGATGGCGGATCTGGGTCTGCCCTGGATTCTGATGCATTGGCGTTCAAAGAATTTCATACATACACCGGCCGCCAAGAACTACGGCGACGTGGTCACTGATGTCTCGCGTGAGCTCATGGAGTCGGTGGAGGTCGCACTTAAGGCCGGGGTCTCGCAGGACAAGATCATCCTTGACCCAGGTCTCGGTTTCGCTAAGACTGCACACCATAATTGGCTACTGCTGCAATCGATTCCGGACCTGCAGGAGCTGGGCTACCCGATTCTCATCGGCGCCTCCAGGAAGAGATTCCTGGGTGCGTTGCTCACCGACCTCAAGGGTGTGGAACGGCCGGCCGATGGGCGCGAAACCGCAACCGCGGTGATCACCGCACTCGGGGCGTTGCATGAGGTGTGGGGTGTGCGCGTCCATGACGTCACGGCGTCCATGGATGCGCTGAAGGTGGTGCGCGCCTGGGAGACCGGTGGTGCCGAGAGCATCGAAGAGGAGGAGGAAGAGAGCCACGGGCAGCCGCAGAACCAGCAGCCCGAGCCCGTCTCCGATATTCCTCAGGACGAGGTGACCATGGAGGTGACGGTGCGGACCGTGCGACCCGAGCCCAGTAAGACCGCGGGTGGCAGGTGGCGGCGCGAGGTTGCGCAGCGCGGAACCAAGGGTGGCAAGAAATGACCGACCGCATCGAGCTGCGGGGCCTGAAAGTCTTTGGCTATCATGGAGTTTTCGAGCATGAGCGCCGTGACGGTCAGGAGTTTTCGGTGGATGTCACCGTCTGGCTGGACCTCGATACCGCGGCAGCGACGGATCAGCTGACCGACACGCTCGACTATGGAGAGCTGGCTCAGCGTGCCGCTGCGATCGTGTCCGGCCCGCCACGCAACCTCATCGAATCGGTTGCGGGCGCGATCGCCGATGACGTGATGACCGATTCCAGGGTCCATGCCGTCGAGGCGGTGGTCCACAAGCCCGACGCACCGATTCCGTTGACGTTCAGCGATGTCGCGGTGGTGGCCCGTCGTTCCCGGAGATCGAGGAACGGGGGATCCTCGCAGTGACCCACGCGGTGCTGTCCATCGGATCCAATCTTGGTGACAGGCTCACGCACCTGCAATCGGTCGTCGACGCGCTGGGCGTGGACGTGGTGGGGATATCGCCGGTGTACCAGACCGCTCCGTGGGGACCGGTTCCGCAGTCGGACTTTCTCAACGCCATCGTCATCGCGCAGGGCCATGAACCGCGTGAGTGGCTCACGGTGGTGCATCGGCTGGAGCAGGCCGCCCAGCGAGTGCGCGGCGAACGTTGGGGTCCGCGGACTCTCGACGTCGACGTGATCAGCTGCCGGCGCGGTATCGATGGCGACGTGGCCAGCACCGAGGTCCTGTCCGATGACGCTGAACTCACGCTGCCGCATCCGCGTGCGCACCAGCGTGCCTTTGTGCTGGTGCCGTGGCTGGCCCTTGACCCGGAGGCGGTACTGACCGTCGGTGGACGCCTCTGCTCAGTAGCCGATCTGGTCGCCGGTCTGGCCCCGGCCGAACGCGATGGTGTCCGACGGGTGGACGACACCCTCACCGGTCCGGTGACTTAGTGGGGCCCACCCGGATCCGCGATCTGCTGATCGCGGGCGCTCTCACCGCGATCCTCGGCTTCTTCTTTGTCTCCGCGTCCTACGGGTCCTTGCCGCCGATCCCTTTGCTTGCCGGTGTTTCACTGCTGGTTCTCGCGATCGCGGAGGGTGGCTGGGCGTTCTACATCCGTAACAAGGTCACCGACGGCGAGATCGGGGTCGGCACGGGGCGTTTGCCGGCGCTGCTGGTGGCGCGTTCGGTGGTGGTCGCGAAGGCGTCGGCGTGGCTTGGCACGCTGATGACCGGATGGTGGCTGGCGATGCTCGTCTACATCCTCCCGCGGCGAGCGCAGCTGGCCGCGGCGGTGGCCGACACACTCGGTGTGATGATCGCGACCGGTTGTGCGCTGGCACTCGTGGTCGCCGGGCTATGGCTTCAGCATTGCTGTAAGTCGCCGCCGGAGCCGCCCGCGACTCCCGCCCGGTAGCACTCGCGCATGTCGAATCGCCGATTCGAGGTCGGCCAGCACACTGCACTGTCCGGGTACAGTCACCCCCATGACCATTCCGACCCGAGCGGCGAAGCCGCGGCGTGGCAGCCGACGCCCGGGGTGGGCGTTGCTGACGGCGTTGCTGGTGCTGGCGATCGGGTCCGGGATTGCCCTGGTTTTCACCGATAAGGCCATCTATTTGCGCGTCGGTTTGTTGCTGGCGCTATGGGCTGCCGTCATCGCTTCTTTCGCCGCGCTGACCTACCGCCGGCAGAGCGATACCGACCAGGCCAAGGTGCGTGACCAGAAACTCGTCTACGACCTGCAGCTGGACCGGGAGATTTCGGCGCGACGCGAGTACGAATTGACGGTCGAGAGCAGATTGCGTCAGCAGCTGGCGGGGGAGATCGAGGCGCAGGCCGCCGACGAGATCGCAACGCTGCGCGCCGAGCTCGCCGCGCTGCGCACCAATCTGGAGATTCTTTTCAACACCGAGCTCAGTGATCGGCCCGCGATCGAACACGATCCGATTCGGGCGCTGGGGCCCTGGCCTGGTGCCGAGCCGGTGCCCGCACCGAACGCGGGCGCACCCGCAGCCGCGTTCGCCCCTTCCGTGCGCGAGCCGCAACCCACGCCCGCCGCCGAGTATCAGGACGTCACCGCGGTCGAGGAAGACAATCGGACATCGGAATACCCGATCATCGATGTCGCCGAGGATCCGCATCACGTCGACGTGGACGAGGCACCTCCCACCCCGCCCTATCCGGCACCTCCGTACTACGGGTCCGCTCAACCTCACGAGCCGGAGCCGTATCAGCAGCCGGTGTCCTCCGGGACGCATTGGCGTCCGCAGCCCGAACCGCATGTGGCCCAGCCCCCGATACCGAAGCGTGAACCCGTGGTTCCAGCGGCCCCGGCCGCCGCGGAATCCGTACAGCCACCGTATTGGGCTGCCAGGCAAGAGGATTGGGATGCCGCGGCCGACGGCGAGGACTGGGATCCCGCGCCTCAGCCGATGGCCCCACCGGAGCAGCCCGCCCCTCAGCCCGCGTGGAACGCGCCTGCTCCAGACTGGAACGCGCCGCCACCGCCACCTCCGAGTGCCTGGGCTCCGGCACCCGCCGAAGGTCAATGGCTGCCTCCCGGAACCTCCGGAAGCAATTGGGCCGCCCAGGAACCTGCACCGGCACCTGCCCCGTACCAGGCGGAACCACCCGTAGGGCGTCACTCGGGGACTCCGTCACGACACCAGGCGCCGACCGCGCCCGAGGCCGCTGGTGGCGGGCATTGGGCACCCGAGCCGTCCTATCCTCCGCCTCCGCCGGCGCCTGAACAGCCGAGCCATCCCGAGAGTGCGGGCGGCCACCGCGCGCCGGAACCCGAGGAGAAGGGCGGCCGGCGCCGGGCTCCGGAACCCGAGGAGTCCGACGAGACCCGCGGCCGGCGCCGTGTCGAGGAAACCGGCGGCTTCTCGGTCGCCGACCTGCTGGGGCGCCTCCAAAGCGATCCCTCCGAGTCATCCGAGTCCGGTGGCGGCCGCCGGAGGCGCCGCGAGGATTGACCTCAGCGGATTTGGTCATCGTGCGTGAAAGTGAGCAATCTAACGGCCTAGGCCCCTGCCGATAGCGCTGCGGTGGGACTAGCCTGCTGATGACCGTCCGGTACCTGCCAGGCAGGACTGGAACGTATCTAGTCTGCGAGGTGTCTCGTTCGCCATGTCTGAGGCTTTCAATGCTGATAGCCAAGCCGATGGGCCATTCGACGGCTTGCGGCCCGCGCGTCTGGCGATCGGGATCATCTCCGCCGGCCGAGTGGGTACGGCCATGGGTGTCGCGCTGGAGGCTGCGGGCCATTTTGTCGTCGCATGCAGCGCGGTATCCGACGCCTCGCGGCGGCGGGCTGAGCGGCACCTTCCGGAAAGTCAGATTCTGCCCGCCCAAGAGGTCGCTCCACGCGCCGAACTGTTGATCCTCGCGGTGCCGGACCACGAGCTGGCGCCGCTGGTCTCGGGGCTTGCCGCCACCGGTTCGGTACGGCCCGGATCCATCGTGGTGCACACTTCGGGCGCCAACGGCGTTGGAATCCTGGAGCCGCTGACTGCCCTCGGTTGCATCCCGCTGGCCATCCATCCCGCCATGACCTTCGCCGGCGGTGACGAAGATATTGAACGACTTACCAACTCTTGCTTCGGAATTACTGCCGCCGATGAGACCGGGTATGCCATCGGTACGGCGTTGGTGCTGGAGATTGGTGGCGAACCGGTGCGCGTGCGCGAAGACGCCCGTACTCTCTATCACGCGGCTCTGGCGCACGGCAGCAACCATGTGGTGACGCTGGTTCTGGATGCGGTTGAGGCGTTGCGTTCAGCACTCTGGGGGCAGGAGCTGTTGGGGCAGGAGACAATTGGTGATGGTCCGGGCGGGCTGCCCGAACGGATGCTGGCACCTTTGGTGCGCGCCGCCGTTACCAACGCGCTGGAGCGTGGTCAGGCCGCTCTGACGGGCCCGGTGGCGCGCGGCGACGGTGCCGCTGTCGAGCGCCATCTCGACGCACTCGCCGAGACTGATCCGGCGCTGGCCGAGGCGTATCGCGCCGATGCTCGCCGTACCGCGCAGCGTGCGCACGCACCCCAATCGGTTTTCGCCGCACTGGAACCCCGGACTAGATAGGGCTGTTTGATGACGAGTTTGTACGGGCCGAAGGGGCCGAAGGGCTATGTCAGTGGAGAACTCACTGTTCACCACGATCCCGACACGATGTACGACGTGTCGAAGGCATTGCGGCATACCGGCCGCCGGATCATGTTGGTACCGACCATGGGTGCGTTACACGAGGGGCATCTGACACTGGTCCGGCACGCCCGGAAGGTGCCCGGCGCTGTGGTCGTTGTGTCGATCTTCGTCAATCCCCTGCAGTTTGGTGCTGGCGAGGATCTCGATGCCTACCCGCGCACACTGGAATCGGACGTCGAGAAACTACGCGGTGAGGGTGTCGAGCTGGTCTTCGCTCCCAATGCGGAGGCGATGTATCCCAACGGTCAGCGCACTACCGTCCAGCCCGGACCGCTTGGCGCCGATCTCGAGGGTGCCTCTCGTCCAACGCATTTTGCCGGAATGCTGACGGTGGTTCTCAAGCTGCTGCAGATCGTGGCTCCAGACCAGACGTACTTCGGTGAGAAGGATTACCAGCAGCTGGTGCTCATCAGGCAGATGGTCGCCGATCTCAACCTCAAGACGCGCATCGTCCCGATACCGATTGTCCGTGAGGCGGACGGATTGGCGATGTCCTCACGGAATGTCTACCTGAGCCACGAGCACCGCGAGCAGGCGGGCGCGCTGTCGGCGGCGCTACTTGCCGGAATCTATTCGGCCGCAGGCGGTTCGGAATCGGCTCTGGACGCGGCTCGTGCGGTGCTCGATGAGGTACCCGCCATCGAGGTGGACTACCTGGAGATTCGCGGCGCCGATCTCGGCCCGGCTCCCGCGCAAGGACCCGGCCGCATGCTGGTGGCGGCCAGGCTGGGCTCAACCCGGCTTTTAGACAATGTTCCCTTGGAATTGGGCGGCGGAATCGGTTCCTCCGGACCCGCCGACCCCGATCACGCATTACCATGGCGAAACTGACTGGAGGACATGATGTTCCGGACAATGATGAAATCAAAGATCCATCGCGCCACCGTGACGCATGCGGATCTGCACTACGTCGGCTCGGTCACCATCGATCCCGATCTGATGGAGGCCGCGGACCTGCTGGAGGGTGAGCAGGTCACCATCGTGGACATCAACAACGGCGCCCGGCTGGAGACCTACGCGATCACTGGTACGCGTGGCAGCGGGGTCATCGGGATCAATGGTGCCGCAGCGCATCTCGTGCACCCGGGAGATCTGGTGATCATCATCGCCTACGGTGTGATGACCGATGCGGAAGCTCGCGTCTTCGCTCCGCGTGTGGTGTTTGTTGACTCAGACAACAAACAGGTCGAACTGGGCGAGCACTCTGACGATCCGGCGTATGTGCCCGAGAACTTCGGCTTGGTGTCGCCACGCGGTTTGGTGTAGCCGTGCTGCTGGCCATCGACGTACGCAACACGCACACCGTTCTCGGTCTGGTCGCGGGTACCGGCGAGCACGCCAAGGTTGTTCAGCACTGGCGAATTCGTACGGAAACCGAGATCACCGCCGACGAGCTGGCACTCACCATCGACGGACTGATCGGCGACGACAGTGAGACGTTGACCGGGGTTGCGGCACTGTCCACCGTGCCATCTGTGCTGCACGAAATGCGGGGCATGTTCGACCAGTACTGGTCGGCCGTTCCGCAGGTCCTCATCGAGCCGGGTGTTCGCACTGGCCTTCCGCTTCTTGTCGACAATCCGAAAGAGGTCGGCGCCGACCGAATTGTGAATTGTCTTGCCGCGCATCACAGATTCGGGTCGGCATGCATCGTGGTGGATTTCGGGTCGTCGATCTGTGTGGATGTGGTATCGGCCAAGGGCGAGTTCCTGGGGGGTGCCATTGCCCCGGGTGTGCAGGTGTCCTCCGATGCCGCGGCGGCCCGCAGCGCCGCCCTGCGGCGGGTCGAGCTGACCCGGCCGCGTTCCGTCGTGGGCAAGAACACGGTCGAGTGCATGCAATCGGGAGCGGTTTTCGGGTTCGCGGGGCTGGTGGACGGGCTGGTGGAGCGGGTGCGTCGCGATATCGACGGCTTCAGTGGCGCCGGCGCCACGGTGGTGGCCACGGGTCACACTGCCCCGCTGATCCTCCCCGAGACGCATACCGTCGACCGCTACGAGGAACATCTCACGCTCGACGGCCTGCGGCTGGTGTACGAGCGCAACCGGGCTGACCAGCGCGGCAAGGCCCGCGCGGCCAAATAGAGATCCATACGTAAGAATCGGCAGCGCACTTCCGGCGCGAGGCACTACCGCTAAGCTGCCGAGACGTGACTGATCCTGACGCGCAGACCAGCTTGCCGGAACAATTTCGCATTCGGCAGGCCAAGCGCGAGAAGCTGCTCGCCGAGGGCATCCAGCCGTATCCGGTAGAGGTGCCGCGGACCCACAGCCTCAAGCAGATTCGCGATGCTTACGTGGATCTGGAGACAGATACCAGCACGGGTGACCAGGTGGGTGTTTCGGGTCGCGTCATTTTCTCCCGCAATACCGGCAAGCTGTGTTTCGCGACGCTGCAGGAGGGTGACGGCACGTCATTGCAGGTCATGATCAGTCTCGGCGGTGTTGGCGAACAGGCACTCGCCGACTGGAAGACCGATGTGGACCTTGGTGACATCGTGTTCGTGCAGGGCGAGGTCATCAGCTCACGGCGCGGCGAACTGAGTGTCCTGGCAGACGGCTGGCAGATGGCCTCCAAGTCCCTGCGCCCGCTGCCCGTTGCTCATAAGGAGATGTCCGAAGAGACCAGAGTGCGCCAGCGATACGTGGATCTCATCGTGCGGCCGGAGGCGCGCCAGATTGCGCGGCAGCGGGTCGCGGTGATGCGCGCTATTCGTGACGCTCTGCACCGTCGCGGATTCCTGGAGTTGGAGACGCCGATCTTGCAGACCCTCGCCGGAGGTGCTGCCGCTCGCCCGTTCATTACGCATTCCAACGCACTCGATATCGACCTGTATCTGCGTATTGCGCCGGAACTTTTCCTGAAAAGGGCTCTTGTTGGCGGCTTCGACAAGATTTTCGAGCTCAACCGAGTTTTCCGAAATGAAGGGTCAGATTCGACGCATTCTCCCGAATTCGTGATGTTGGAAACATATGAGACGTACGGCACATACGACACCGCCGCAACAATGATCCGCGAGCTCATCCAGGAGGTAGCGGACGATGCAATGGGCACCAGGCAGGTGACGTTGCCCGACGGATCGAGCTACGACTTGGACGGCGAGTGGACGACGTTGGAGATGTATCCGTCGTTGTCGGAAGCTCTTGGTGAGGAGATCACCCCCGATACACCGATTGCCACGCTATGGAAGATCGCTGATCAGGTGGGTGCAGAGATTCCCACAGACCGCGGTTACGGTCACGGAAAACTCATCGAAGAACTGTGGGAACACCAGGTCGGCGACAAAATGTACGCACCGACGTTTGTTAGGGATTTCCCAGTGGAGACATCCCCACTGACTCGTCAGCACCGGAGCATCGCGGGTGTCACCGAGAAGTGGGACTTGTATGTGCGCGGCTTTGAATTGGCGACCGGATACTCGGAGTTGATTGACCCGGTGATCCAGCGTGAAAGGTTCGCTGACCAGGCACGATTGGCTGCTGCCGGTGATGATGAGGCGATGAGCCTGGATGAAGACTTCCTCGGCGCGATGGAACATGCGATGCCACCCGCGGCCGGAACCGGGATGGGTATCGACCGCTTGTTGATGGCGCTTACCGGACTGGGAATTCGCGAGACGATCTTGTTTCCGATTGTCAGACCGACGCTTTGATCTACGCGTTCGAATTTTGTCTCACTTTTCAACTATGAGTGTAGTGAATCGCTTGCCTTGAGCGGAACACGCGCAGCCTTGCGCGTATGTTGAACTTTGCGGCAATCCGTGGCATGTTTGAGGCGGACCAACGGGGGTTCTGCTTTTGGAAGGACAAAGGGAATGGCTAAGAAGGTCACGGTCACGCTTGTCGACGACGTCGATGGCGAAGCGCCTGCCGATGAGACCGTTGAATTCGGTATTGACGGCGTGACTTATGAGATCGACCTTTCTTCTAAGAATGCAGAGAAGCTGCGCAATCAGCTCTCTACATGGGTCGAGCACGCTCGACGTGTCAGCGGGCGTCGTCGTGGGCGGGGGAGCTCGGGCACGGGTCGCGGGCGCGCGAGCATCGATCGTGAGCAGAGTGCAGCCATCCGGGAGTGGGCACGCAAGGAAGGGCACAATGTGTCCTCACGCGGCCGTATTCCCGCCGAAGTCATTGACGCGTTCAACGCGGCCAACTAAGACTGCCGACGGGCACGTCTCCCCGGGAATTTCGCTTACGGCGAAGCCGGGGCAAAATCGGAAACGTTTTCACCGCATCTGGCGTTGTTCGGTTGCCTAACAAGCACCGCCGGGTGCGGTGATTCGTATATTTGGGGACGGTTCCTCCGGGTTCCGCGGGTTCCTCTGAGTACCCTCAGGGGCCGTCTCCTGGTATGCGAGCACCGCACCGACCACGGCTGACCACTAGAGTGGCGATTAGGTCCTAGTGCCAGCGGAGATGAGCCGTTTGGGGGGAGCCCCGAGCGGCACCAAGAACCGCTTGCGCAAAGGCCGGACGAGGAAGCGAGGGAGACCGATGTTCGAGAGATTCACTGACCGCGCAAGGCGGGTGGTTGTGCTGGCCCAAGAAGAGGCCCGCATGCTCAATCACAACTACATCGGCACCGAGCACATCCTGCTGGGTCTGATTCACGAAGGCGAGGGCGTTGCCGCCAAGTCGCTGGAGTCGCTGGGTATTTCCCTGGAAGGGGTGCGCAGCCAGGTCGAGGAGATCATCGGCCAGGGGCAGCAGGCACCGTCCGGGCACATTCCCTTCACTCCGCGCGCCAAGAAGGTGCTGGAACTGAGCCTGCGCGAGGCGCTGCAGCTCGGCCACAACTACATCGGCACCGAGCACATCCTGCTGGGCCTCATCCGTGAGGGTGAAGGCGTCGCGGCGCAGGTGCTCGTCAAGCTGGGCGCCGAACTGACGCGGGTGCGCCAGCAGGTCATTCAGCTGCTGAGCGGTTACCAGGGCAAGGAGACCGCCGAATCCGGTACCGGAGGCCGTGGTGGTGAGGCCGGGACCCCGTCGACCTCGCTGGTCCTCGACCAGTTCGGGCGCAACCTGACCGCTGCTGCCATGGAAGGCAAGCTCGACCCGGTCATCGGTCGCGAGAAGGAAATCGAGCGGGTCATGCAGGTGCTGAGCCGCCGCACCAAGAACAACCCGGTGCTGATCGGTGAGCCCGGTGTCGGCAAGACTGCCGTCGTCGAGGGCCTGGCGCAGGCCATCGTGCACGGCGAGGTACCCGAGACCCTCAAGAACAAGCAGCTGTACACCCTGGACCTCGGGTCCCTGGTGGCCGGCAGCCGCTACCGCGGTGACTTCGAGGAACGCCTCAAGAAGGTGCTCAAGGAGATCAACACTCGCGGCGACATCATCCTGTTCATCGACGAGCTGCACACACTGGTTGGTGCGGGCGCGGCCGAGGGCGCTATCGACGCGGCCTCGATCCTCAAGCCCAAGCTGGCCCGTGGCGAGCTGCAGACCATCGGTGCGACCACTCTCGACGAGTACCGCAAGTACATCGAGAAGGACGCCGCCCTGGAGCGTCGTTTCCAGCCGGTGCAGGTGGGTGAGCCGACCGTCGAGCACACCATCGAGATCCTCAAGGGTCTGCGCGACCGCTACGAGGCGCACCACCGGGTGTCCATCACCGACGGCGCGCTGGTTGCGGCGGCCACCCTGGCCGACCGGTACATCAACGACCGGTTCTTGCCGGACAAGGCGATCGACCTGATTGATGAGGCGGGCGCCCGCATGCGTATCCGCCGGATGACCGCTCCGCCAGACCTGCGCGAGTTCGACGAGAAGATCGCCGATGCCCGCCGGGAGAAGGAATCGGCCATCGACGCTCAGGACTTCGAGAAGGCGGCGCGCCTGCGCGATTCTGAGAAGCAGTTGGTCGCTCAGCGAGCGGATCGTGAAAAGCAGTGGCGTTCAGGCGATCTGGACGTGGTCGCTGAGGTTGACGATGAGCAGATCGCCGAGGTGCTGGGCAACTGGACCGGTATCCCCGTGTTCAAGCTGACCGAGGAAGAGACCACTCGGCTGCTGCGCATGGAAGAGGAACTGCACAAGCGGATCATTGGCCAGGAGGACGCTGTCAAGGCAGTCTCGAAGGCGATCCGCCGCACCCGTGCCGGTCTGAAGGACCCACGGCGTCCCTCGGGTTCGTTCATCTTCGCCGGACCGTCGGGTGTCGGTAAGACCGAGCTGTCCAAGGCGCTGGCCAACTTCCTGTTCGGCGACGACGATGCGCTCATCCAGATCGACATGGGCGAGTTCCACGACCGCTTCACCGCGTCAAGGCTTTTCGGCGCTCCTCCGGGATACGTCGGATACGAGGAGGGCGGTCAGCTCACCGAGAAGGTGCGTCGCAAGCCGTTCAGCGTTGTGTTGTTCGACGAGATCGAGAAGGCTCACCAGGAGATCTACAACACCCTGTTGCAGGTGCTCGAGGATGGTCGTCTCACCGACGGTCAGGGTCGCACGGTCGATTTCAAGAACACGGTGCTGATCTTCACCTCGAACTTGGGCACTTCGGATATCTCGAAGGCCGTGGGCCTCGGCTTCTCCGAGGGTGGCGGCGGCTCCAACTACGAGCGGATGAAGCAGAAGGTCAACGACGAGCTCAAGAAGCATTTCCGGCCCGAGTTCCTGAACCGCATCGATGACATCATCGTCTTCGAGCAGCTGACTCAGCAGCAGATCATCGAGATGGTCGATCTGATGATCGGGCGGGTGGGCAAGCAGCTCAAGGTCAAGGACATGGCGATGGAGCTCACCGACAAGGCCAAGTCGCTGCTCGCCAAGCGCGGGTTCGACCCGGTGCTGGGTGCGCGGCCGCTGCGCCGGACCATCCAGCGCGAGATCGAGGACACCCTCTCGGAGAAAATTCTCTTCAACGAGATCGGTGCCGGCGAGCTGATCACGGTCGATGTCGAGGGCTGGGACGGCGAAGGCGCCGGCGAGGACGCGAAGTTCACGTTCGTCGGCCGTCCGAAGCCCGCGCTGGTCACCGGTGAGGAGCCGGCCGCCGACCTGGCGGCCTCCGCCTCGGAGTAGACAACCCACAAAGCGCCGGGTGCGAGCCTCACAGCTCACACCCGGCGTTTTGTGCGTATTGGGACCTCAGGCGTGCAGCAGGGGTCGCACTTCCTGGCCCAGGCTGTGGATGTATCCGATGAGATCGGGTTCGTTTCCGGTCGGTGATGCGATGAAATCCGTGACGCCGAGGTCTCGTAGCGCGCGGAGCTTCCCGGCGACCTCGGCGGCATCTCCGCCGATGCTCGCCGAAGCGTCGAAGGAGATCCCGGGGTAGTGGCCGGGGTCGTTCGCGATGAGTTGGGCGGCGCCGGGCCCGACACTGATGGTTCGGCTCAGGAAGATCCGGTGATCGGGGCCGGGGTCAATCAGAGCGCAGTGCGCGGCGACGGTGTCGGCGGGAACCATGCTGGTCAGCAAGGTGCCATCGCCCAGGCGGCCGGCCAGTCGTAGCGAGCGGGGCCCGTTCGCGCCGATCATGATGGGCAGCGGTTCCGCGGGCGGCCAGTCCAGCCGGACCTCTTTCAGCCGCACATATCGCCCGGCGGCACTGACCTCCTTGCCCGCCAACAGATCCCGCAGTGCCGTCGCGTACTCCTGGAGCAGCGTCAGGGGCGAGCCGACCTTGGCGCCAATTTGTTCCATGTGAGGCTGCCAGCCGTGCCCGATCCCCGGCAGCACCTGCCAGGGAAATTGCGCGCCAGGATGCTGTAGTCCATTGCTGCCGTCACGACATTGCGTACCGGTGCCGAGAGGAAACCAGTTCCGACACTGATCCGTTCGGTGGACGCAAGGGCCAGGGAGGCGTACGCGATCGATGTGGTGGCGAAGCAGTCCTCGCAGACCCACAGGTGGTCGAGCCCGGCGGCTTCGGCCGCACGCGCGATCTCGAGCAGCCGTTCCGGTGGAAGTGATGGCGGCACCATGAGGCCGAGGGTGGTGGGCGAGCTCATGTCGTCACCCTAACTCCAGAAGCCGACAGCGTTCAGAATCCCTTGTCGCGCAGATAGTTCGCCAAGGTGACGATGGCATCCGGATTGCGCGGTCCCTCGACCAGGGCGGCGTAGGGCAGCACGATGAAGTTCCCATCGCGGACCGCCTGGGTGTGCTTCATCAGTGGCTGTGCCTTGAGCAGGTTGATCTTTGCGTCGGCCGTGTTGTTGGGGCCCACCCCGTAATCGCAGATGATGATCACCTGAGGGTCGCGCTGGGCGGCCGTCTCCCACGCGCTGGTGGTCCAGCTGTCGTCGAGATCTGAGAAGACGTTCCGGCCCCCGGCCTTCTCGATGATCTGTTGGGGTGCGGCGTTCCTGCCGGAGGTGAACGGTTCGGCCTCGCCGCTGTCGTACAAGAAGACACGTGCGGGCGGCTTGCCCTGCGGCAGACGTGACTGTACGGCCTCAATGGTCCTGCGGTATGTGGCGATCAACTCTGTTGCGCGGTCCTGAACTCCGAAGATGGCCCCGAGGTTGGCCAGATCCTCGTAGAGCGCGTCAAGGGGAGGCTTGATACCGCGCCGGACGGTTCCGGGCTGACGGCACGCCTCGGTCAGCTGATAGGGCACCGCCCCGATGGACCGCACCCAATCCGGGGTCAGCCCGGAGGTCTCGTTGAATCCGTAGCTCCACCCCGCGAACACGAGATCGGGACGCGCGGCTTGCACTGCCTCACGAGTGAATCCCTGCCCCAGGTTGGTGGCGGACTCGAACTGCGCCTTCCACGGCGAGGTGTTGATGTCGCGATCTTGTCCGGCGTCCAGGAAGTAGCCGGCCATCCGGTCCTGTAGGCCGAGCGCGAACATCAGCTCGGTTACCCCGGTGTCATTGCTGACGGCTCGGGTAACCGGGACCGGGACATCAAGCGGTGCACCGCAATTATCGACGGACACCCGCTCGGTTCCGGGGCTCTGCGCCTCGATGGTCGCGCAGCCCGCTGAGAGCACCGACACCACCACCGTCACGCCGATGAGTGCCTTCATTCCTTCTCCTGTCTTTCGGGCTGAGCGTCGAAGATGATCTGCGGAACACCGCTTCGTGGGTGTGCGATGACATGACAGCCGATGCCGAACCACTGGCCGATGGATTCGGCAGTGATGACCTCGCGCGGTGGGCCCGAGAGCACGATGCGCCCCTCGGCCATGACGTGGATCGTGTCGCAATACTGTGCCGCGAGGTTGAGGTCGTGCAGAGCGGCGATGACCGTAACGCCCAGCATCTGTGCCGAGCTGAGTATCGAATACTGATGGCGCACATCCAGATGATTGGTGGGCTCGTCCAGCACCAAGACACGCGGTTGCTGTGCGAGCGCGCGGGCGATGAGAACCCGTTGGCGTTCCCCGCCCGAGAGGGAACTGAACCTACGGTCGGCCAGCGCGGTCACATCCGCCGTCTCGGTCGCCTCCGCGCAGATGCGCCGGTCCTGTTCGGAGGTGCTGCGCAGCGACGTGCCGTGCGGCAGCCGGCCGGTGGCGATCACTTCTGCGGCCGTGAAATCAAAATCCAAGGACATGTCCTGAGTCAGCGCCGCCACCTGACGGGCGTTCTCCCGCATGCTGATGGCCCGTACCGACACGCCGCTGACCGCTACGTCGCCGGTGGTGGGAGTGAGCGCGCGGTACAAGCAGCGCAGGGTTGTCGACTTGCCGCTGCCGTTGGGGCCGACGATTCCCACGAACCCCCCGGCCGCGACCCGCATGTCGATGCCGGAGACGATCCGGTTGCCGGCGATGTCGACCGACACGCTCCGATAGGTGACGTCCATCAGCCGACAGCTCCCGCAGACATCGCGCGCCGGCGCATCAAGCCGACGAAGACCGGTACTCCGACGGCCGCGGTGATCGCACCCAGCGGAAGCTCCTGGGGCGGAATCATCGTCCTTGCAACGAGATCGGCGGCGACGAGGAAGCACGCGCCCAGTACCGGAGCCACGATCAAGACCCGGCGGTGGTCCGCGCCGACCAGCAGCCGTGCCGCGTGCGGAATGACCAGTCCCACGAATCCGATGGCTCCGCATATGGAGACAAAACATCCGGTCATAGCGGCCGACAGCACGAACAGTGCCACCCGGAACCGCCCGGCGTGCAGACCCAGGGACGCGCTCACCTCGTCGCCCATGGACAGGGCGTTCAGTTGGCGGGCCAGCCCCGCGACGCAGACGATCCCGATTACGGTCGCCGCGAGCGCCACCGGAACCTTGTCCCAGGACGACGCCCCCAGGCTGCCGAGCAGCCAGAACATGACGCTGCGCGCCGCTTCGCCGTTCGGCGCCAAGAACACCAGCACGGTCGTCACCGCGGACAGTCCGTAGCCCACCGCGGTGCCCACCAGAACAAGTCGCAGCGGCACCAAACCCTGTGGTGTTCGAGCGATTTGGTACACGAGTGCGGTCGCTGCGAGGGCGCCGAGGGATGCGGACAGCGACAGCGCGTAGGCGCCGAAGGTGCCGAGCACCCCATAGACCACCACGGCGGTGGCGCCCACCGAGGCCCCCGACGAGATGCCGAGAACGTACGGATCGGCCAGGGCATTGCGGACCATTGCCTGCACGAGCACGCCCACCACTGCCAGTCCGGCGCCGATAAGGATCGCAAGAATCACCCGGGGCAGCCGGGACTCGATGACGATCCGGTAATTCGCCGCGTCGGCGGCCCGAATGGACCCGCCCGTGGTGCCGACCCAGAGGAAGTGCAGACAGTCGCGCCAGGGCACGTCGGCGGTACCGAACGCGAGCGCACCGACCGACAGCAGCACCAGTGCCACCAGGCCACCGGCCGCCGCGAGGACCACCGGCCGCTCGTGTTGTGCTGCGGGCATCGGTCTTCCTGCGTCGTCGGGTCGCCGACCGCGGGGCATGACGGATACGCCAAGTCAGGCACTACCCACCAGGCGATCCCTCGGCACTGGCGAATGACTGCACCGGGTGGTGCGGCCGCGTTGGCAGGTCTTCGGACTCGTGGACACGAGGCCTTGCGAGCCTCACCTACTGGCGGCTGCTTCCCGGGCCTGGACCCAGTGCTCTTAGGTGCCGCTGTCGTTTCCACATACCGCTGCGGGGCAGTTCCGGATTCACGCCGGATTCCCTCTTGCGATCTCCGGGAGCACTTCCCTGGCGCTCTCGGAAAAACCAATGCGGGGCCAAAACTATCACTCGAACGCGCAGCCCAGCCGCGTCGACTAAGCTCAACTGGTCCTTCGACAGGACGGGAACCTGGTGTAATCCCAGGACGGTCGCGCCACTGTGAGAGTCAGACCCCGCCGTCGACAAGAACAGATCGGGACGCGGTATTCCGAAAAGGAGCAACATGGCACACACAACGTCCGCCAGCCATCCGGTTGCGGTGTCGATTCCCCAGGCCGCGCTGTGGTTGAGCGTGACCACCCTCCTGGGTCTGCTCGCCTATTACTTCATCGGCATCGACCAGGGTGCGGTGTCGATCTTCGGCAGCGATATGCACGTTCACGAGTTCGTGCATGACGCCCGCCACCTGCTCGGCTTCCCCTGCCACTAGCAGCGGGCCGAATACATGGAAAAGTCAATAATTCTGCGCGGCTTAGGTTTCGGCGCACTGGGTGGCCTGCTGTCCTTCATCTTCGGATGGATCTTTGTGGAGCCCGTCATCAACAGGGCGATCGCCTATGAGGAGGGCAGAGGCGAGGCGCAGGGCGTGCTCGATGAGGCCGCCGGTATCCACGCCCATCACGAGGGCGCGGAGCTGTTCAGCCGCTTCGCACAGGCCAATGCGGGCCTGGCGCTCGGTGTCATCGGATTCGGAATCGCGATGGGCGCGCTGTTCGCGGTGGCGTACGTGGTGGCGATCGGACGGGTCGGCAATCTGAGCCCGCGCACGCAGGCTCTCGCCGTCGCGGGCGGGCTGTTTCTGGTGCTGTATGTGGTGCCGTTCCTGAAGTTCCCGGCCAACCCGCCTGCGGCGAGCGCAGAGGGCACCATCAAGGAGCGCACCGGGTACTTCGTGCTGATGATCCTCGTCGCCGCGATCGCGTTGGCGGTGGCGCTGTGGGCGGGTCGAAAGCTCTCCGAGCGCGTCGATACCTGGACAGCCACTCTTGTTGCCGCTGCGGTGTTCATCGTGCTGGTCGGGCTCGTCATGGCTGTGACGCCGGGATTTGTCGAAGCGCCGCAACCGCTGCTCGATGCCGACGGGAAGATCGTCTATCCGGGTTTCCCGGCGCACGATCTGTATCTGTTCCGGCTGTACTCGTTCACAACGCAGGCGATTATGTGGGCGACGATCGGTCTCGGGTTCGCGACGGTTATCGGGCGTAAGCCCGTCAATGCCGAGACATCCGTTACCGGCTAGCTAGAGAGCCACGGTCTTCGCGCGGGCGCTCATCGGGGTGTGACGGTCTTCGCGCGGGCGCTCATCGGGGTGTGACGGTCTTCGCGCGGGCGCTCATCCCAGCTTCTTGAAGACGCCCTTGGCCAGGCCGATGACCCATCCGGCCGCGCCGGGGCCGAACGCGCGGTCCCAATTCAGCTGGAAACTCACCACATACGGCTGGCGGTTGCGATCCTCGGCGTACCAGCTGAATGTGAGGTCGCCGGGCAGGTTGCCACCTTTGGCGCCGATGTAGCGCCAGTTCTCGCTGTGCAGATCGATACCGGGTTCTGCTGACAGGATGCCGCGAATCGGAGCCGCCGGGCCGACGGCGACCTTCTGCAGTGCCGCGTGGACCCGGCAGATGTCTTCGGCGCTGCCGTACCACTCGATGCCGAATTTCGATGCGGGCGTGGTGGTCCGGTCCGGATCCAGCTTGTAGTCGTGGGTGTCGGCTTCGGCGAGCATCTGCCCGCGCTGGGCCGGTGTGGTGGCGTCCTTCCATTGCTGGCGGACATCGGGTATTCCCCACCCAATGTTGAACAGCTCATGCATGGTGGGGAAGGGGGTCATCGATGCCGGGTCATGATGCCCGCCGTCGGCAAGGGCCTTTTCTATCGCCTGGCGACCGAGGCGGTTGATCAGCATGTCCGTGCCCATGTTGTCGCTCACTGAGATCATCTTCTGGGCGGCGGTGCGCACCGACACCGTGGAGCCGGTGGGGAGCTTGTCCATCGAACTTCCGAGCGCCTTGCCGCGATCGCTGACGGTGAGTTGGTCGTCCCAGGTGAGGGTGCCCGCATTGATGGCGGTACCGGTGGCCAACAGCACATAGAGCTTGAAAACCGAAGCCAGCGGCATGGATTCGGAGGTATTGGTTCCGGCGACCTGCTCGCATTGACCGTTGACGATCTTGGACGCCCGGTAGGAGTACCGGCCGCCCGATGCCGACAGCACGGCGTCGACGTCGGACCAGTCGGCGATGGTCGGGGGCTGCTGATACGGAACCAGCCTGTCGACATCCCCCTTGGTGTTGGTGCGCAGCCCGATATCGACATTGGCGCCATAGGGTGCGATCAGGTGGACGGTGGAGCTATTGGCAGCCAGATCCACGGAGCTCACCTTGTATGGGCGATCGACCCACAGTTTGGTCATGATCTCGGTGTAGTCGTCGACCTTGTTGGCGGCGGCGAGCGTCGCCACGCCCTGCTTGCCGATCGGCCAGTTGGAGTTCAACATGTCGATCAGCTGTTGTGAGCGCAGGCCCGGGGGCGTGCTCGTATCCACGTCGCCATGCGGCACCTGTCGCAGCTTGATGCCACACCCCGCTGTGCTGCCCACCGATAAGGCCACCACTGCCACCGTGCATACCGAAACGGCGCGCGTCATGCGCGCGCGCAGCAAACTCCTACTCACGCCTTGGCGGCGGCCCCGGTCACGTCGAGCACAACCTCGAACTCCAGCAGGTGGGCACCCTTAGCCACGGGCTTGGCCTGCTGGCCGGCATGTGCTTCGACCGCCGGACCGGTGGCCCAGGCCTGGAAGGCCTCTTCGGACTCCCACTGGGTGACCACGAAGTAGCGGTCTTCTCCCTTGACGGGGCGCAGCAGCTGAAAGCCCAGGAATCCTGGCTGGTTCTCGACTGCTCCGGCGCGGTGAGCGAACCGCTTCTCCAGCTCCGGACCTGCACCCTCGGGGATCTCGATTGCGTTGATCTTCACCACGGACATGGGTTCAGGCTACCGTGCGGGCTCCCGCATGATTCGGGGCGATGATTGGGGCGATGATGACAGACATGGACCCAGACCGTCTGTTCGACCAAGGCGGTCTGCCGGAAGACTCGGGGGCGCCGTCCATCGTCCTTGTGCACGGTCTGATGGGCCGTGGAAACACCTGGTCACGGCAGTTGCCTTGGCTGCGGGAGCTGGGCCGGGTGTACACCTATGACGCGCCGTGGCATCGCGGACATGACGTCGTTGATTCCCAACCGATTTCGACAGAGCGTTATGTCGAGGCCCTCGCGAATGCGGTGGGTGCCCTTGGCGGTCCGGCCGTCCTCGTTGGTCACTCCATGGGTGGACTGCATTCGTGGTGTCTGGCGGCGGAGCATCCGGAGCTGGTGTCGGCCCTGGTGGTGGAGGACATGGCCCCCGATTTCGTCGGCGGCACCACGGGCCCCTGGGAACCCTGGCTGTATTCCTGGCCAGAAGTCTTCACGTCTGCCGCCGACGTCACCAGTAGGTTCGGAGCTGTTGCGGGACAGTACTTTCTGGAAGCGTTTGACCGAGTACCCGAGGGCTGGCGATTGCATGGCCCGATCGACAAGTGGATATCCACCGCCGCGGAATGGGGCGTCCGTGAATTCTGGGACCAGTGGCGGGGGGTGCGTTGTCCATCGCTATTGCTGGAGGCGTCAGTCACGGTGGCGCCGACCGGGCAGATGCGCCAGATGGCTGAAACAGGTTGGAAGACAACTTATTTGAAGATTGAAGGAGCGGGGCACCTGATACACGACGACGCTCCCGAACGGTACCGGTCCGCGCTCACGGAATTCATCGCCGCGCATCGAGTCCGGTAGTCCGCTAGCGCCGAGAGTGGATTACTTCCATTTCGTGCAGCTGCCGTTGTAGGTCGCGGTCATCGGCGAAGGTTCCGCCGAGGGGCGCTGCGACCCGGAACTGATCGAGGTGGATGCGAAAGGTCTTGTTTCGGCGGGCGATCCAGCTCAGTGCGACCGCCAGGGCGAACGGAGATATAAGGACGAGGATGGCGGCGAAGATGGTCATGGCAATAATTGTGTGCTGGTAAATATCACGCCAACAGTGGCGGTATTGACGATCTTCGATAATATTCAGCCATGTTGCGTTCGGTGGCGGCCCTAGTCCTCGATCAGGTTGCCGTTTTCGAGTTCGGGGTGATCTGCGAGGTCTTTGGCATTGACCGCGCCCGAGACGGCGTTCCGAACTTCGATTTCCGCGTCTGCGGGGTAGAGGCCGGTGTTCCACTGCGCACCACGGTGGGGGCGTCGATCATCCCGGATCGCGGACTCGAGGGGCTCGCCGACGCCGATCTGGTGGCGGTTCCTGCCCGCCCCTTTACTCATGGCTATCCGCCGGAGGCTCTGGAAGCACTGCGTGCGGCGGCAGACCGCGGAGCCACCGTGCTTACCGTCTGTTCGGGTGTCTTCATCGCGGGAGCGGCGGGGCTGCTGGACGGACGCCGCTGCACCACGCACTGGATGTACACCGACGAGTTGGCCCGCCGGTATCCGACGGCGACCGTCGATCGCGATGTGTTGTTCGTCGACGACGGCGACCTCATCACCAGCGCGGGGACGGCCGCCGGCATCGATGCCTGCCTGCATCTGGTGCGGCGTGAGTTGGGTAGCGAAATCACCAACAAGATCGCGCGACGCATGGTGGTGCCGCCACAGCGTGCGGGCGGTCAACGTCAATTCATCCCACAGCCAGTGCCCGATGTGGATACCAACGGCTTTGGCGGGCTTTTCGATTGGTTGATCGAAAACATCGACCAGACGCATACGGTGGCCGATCTTGCTGCACGCGTGCATATGTCGACCCGCACATTCGCCCGTAAGTTCACCGATCAGACCGGTGTGACGCCGATGCGCTGGATCATCGACCAGCGGGTGCTGCTCGCCCGGCGATTGCTCGAAGAGACGGATCTGGATATCGATACCGTCGCGGCGCACAGCGGTTTTGGTACCGCGATCCTGCTGCGTCATCACTTCCGCCGTGGCGTCGGCATCACACCCACCGATTACCGCAAGACCTTCGCGGTGGCTGTCGGCTAGCCGCCCTCGCCAGCCAGCGCGAAGCGCCCATCCGCGGTCTGCTCCACCAATCCATCGACCAACAGTGAATCCAACGCGCGGTCGCGCTGGGCGATGTCGGAAAGCCACACCACGTCGAGCTGTGCCCGCGTTACCGGAATGCTGCTGCCGCGCAACACATCCAACAGTCGCCCACGTACCTGACGATCGGTGCCGGCATACTTCTGCACCGCTCGCACCGGTGTGTCCAATTCGGGGTGTCCCGCCTCGTGCCACCCGCAAGAACTGAGCGGACACAGCGGGCACTGCGGTGCGCGGGCGGTGCACACCAGGGCGCCCAACTCCATCAGCGCCGCTGAGAACCGTGCCCCGTTGTCGACGGGCAGTAGCGCCTCGGCGTCCCGCAAGTCCCGCGCCGAGGGTGCCGAGTCCGCGACACCGTGCACCACTCGCGCGATCACCCGGCGAACATTGGTGTCCACCACGGGAACCCGCTGCCCGTACCCGAAGCAGGCAATGGCGCGCGCCGTGTACGCACCCACGCCAGGAAGCGTGAGCAGTGTCTCCACATCGTCGGGCACCTGATCGCCATGGTCACGGGCCAGCACGGTCGCGCACTCATGCAGCCGCATGGCGCGGCGCGGATAACCGAGCTTTCCCCATGCCCGTAACACCTCTGCCACAGACGTTTTCGCCATCGCTGAGGGCACCGGCCAACGTGCCACCCATTCCCGCCACACCGGCTCTACCCGGGACACCGGGGTCTGCTGGAGCATCACCTCGCTGATGAGGATGTGCCACGGTGTCGCCCCGGGGTGACGCCACGGTAGGTCACGCTCGGCGACATCAAACCAGTCCAAAAGTTCGTCAGGGCACAATGACGGGTATGACAGCTGATCCGAGGTCCGCCTGGAAGGCACTCAAAGAGGGTAACCAGCGTTTTGTCGGCGGTTATCCGCAGCACCCGAGCCAGAGCGTCGCGCGTCGTACCGAGCTGGCTAATGGCCAGAACCCCCATGTGCTGCTGTTCGGCTGCTCGGATAGCCGGGTGGCCGCGGAGATCATTTTCGATCAGGGCCTGGGCGACATGTTCATCGTGCGCACCGCGGGGCAGGTGATCGACTCGGCGGTGCTGGGTTCGATCGAATATGCGGTGGCGGTGTTGGGTGTGCCGCTGATCGCGATCTTGGGGCATGACTCCTGCGGCGCGGTGGGTGCCACGGTGCAGGCTCTGGACACCGGTGAGGTACCGGGCGGGCATATCAGGGATCTGGTGGTGCGGGTGATGCCCTCGATCCTGGGCGGCCGCAAAGACGGGCTGACCCGGATCGATGAGTTTGAGGCTCGCCACGTCGAGGAGACCGGCATCAAGCTGCTGCAGCGCTCGCAAGTGGTGGCCGATGCGGTCAAGGCCAAGAAGCTCGCGCTGGTGTATCTGACCTACAAACTCGCCGACGGGCGCGTCGTTTTGCACGGACACGTCGGCGACATCGGCCAGTAACAAGCTCTAAGTCCCAGGTCAAAGCCTATTCGGCAAACGTCACATGGCATCTTGCTGTCTGTGATGGGAGAATTAGAACGAATGCAGATTTCTCTGGGGGAGGGATGGGTAGTTCGGTGTGTACGTTGCTGCCACATCGGGGTAGTAACCGATGAGCCGCGACACTGGTCGCAGCCGGCCAAAGCACGCACTACCTAAGTCGAATAACCGCTGGTCGGTAAGCAAAACCGCGGCCGGTCGGGTCATCTTCGCACTGCTCGCCTGCGGCAGCCTGGTGGTAACCGGCGCCGGTTGGCAGGTCTTCTACAAGGCGTTCAGCCACGTCCCCACCTCGGGGGCGGAGGCCGAAGGTGGCAAATCGAGCGACGGCTCCATGAACATGCTGCTGATCGGTCTCGACTCGCGGAAGGATCAGGACGGCAACGACCTGCCGAAAGCGGTCCTGAACCAGCTGCACGCCGGTGATTCGGATGCGGGCGGCTACAACACCAACACCCTGATCCTCGTGCACGTCGGCGCCGACAACAAGGTCACCGCGTTCTCGATCCCCCGTGACGATTGGGTCCCGGCCGACGGCATACCGGGCTACAAGCACATCAAGATCAAGGAAGCCTATGGCCTGACCAAGGCCAACGAGGCGGACAAGCTCGTCAACGAGGGCATCACCGATCAGGCGATACTGGAGCAGCAGAGCCGCGAGGCGGGCCGCCGAGCCACCCTCAATGCCGTACACCGTCTGACCGGTCAGCCCATCGACTACTTCGCCGAGGTCAATCTGGTCGGCTTCTACGACTTGGCCTCCGAGCTTGGTGGGGTCACCGTGTGCCTGAACAATGCCGTCTACGACAGCTACTCGGGCGCCAACTTCCAGGCGGGAGAACAAACCCTCAACGCCTCACAGGCATTGGCGTTCGTGCGTCAGCGCCACGGGCTCGAGAACGGCGACCTCGATCGCACCCACCGTCAGCAGGCCTTCCTGATCTCGGTGATGCAGCAGCTGCGTAATGCCGGCACCCTGACCGACATCACCAAACTCACCGGACTGATGAACGTCGTCCACAAGGATGTCGTGCTGTCAAAAGGCTGGACCGAGAAGCAGTTCCAGCGCATCGGGCAGATCGCGGACGGCAACGTGAATTTCCAGACGTTGCCCGTGGTGCGATACGACACCATCAACGGTGCGGACGTCAACATCGTTGACCCGGTCGCGATCCGGGCCAAGGTTGCTGCGGCCTTCACGGGTTCGGATTCTGCGCCCGCGTCGACCCCGGCGACGCCCACCAGCACCGTCGATGTCGTGAACGCCACCTCCACCTCCGGTCTGGCGTCGACGATTTCGTCGGCGCTCGTCAGTCGCGGCTACACCAAGGGCGACGTGCGGGATCCGGAAAGCGGCGAATCGACCACTACCACCATCGATTACGGCGCAGGCGCCGATGCCGATGCCAAGGCGATGTCCACAATGTTGGGTATCGATGCGAAGCCCAGTGTGGATCCGACGTTGGCGCCCGGACGAATTCGCGTCATGTTGGGCGTCGGGTACTCCGCGCCATCCGATGTATTGAGCGCTGAAGACAGTGGCACCGCGAGCTCGATGTCCAGCTACTCGAGTTCGGAGTCCTCGAGTGATTACGCGCCGCCGGACTCGGGTAAGCCGGTGGTCGGCAGCAGCAGTGGCGTTCCCTGCGTGAACTGACGTGGGATGGCTGTAGATAGCCCCAAACGGGGCCCAAATAGCACTGTGAAGTCTGCGTAGCTCGCCGACACGCCGAGCGAGGTCGGCCATCCCGTAGTGACCTGCGCTTACCGTTGAATCGTGATTGACATGCACCCCTCAGGCCCGCTGCCTTCAGAGATCTACTGGCGGCGCCGCGCCCTCGCGATCGGCGTGGCGGTGGTCGTGGTTGCCATCGTCGCCGCGGTGATCTTTGCGCTGGTAGGTGGCAGTGCAGGAGCCGATACCAAGGCCGCGGATCAGCCCGCCGAAGCGGCGGCCCCCGCCGGTCAGCCGGTCATCCTGCCGCCGAACGAGATCAAAAAGCCGTCCGACAAGCCCGCGGATGCCCCGGTCCATGACGGACCGCCCATTGCCAAGCCCGAGCTGGTGCCGCCGGTGGCGCTGAACCCCGGTGATGACTGCCCCGACGCGACGCTTGCGGTGAAGGCCTCCAGTGATAAGCCCAGTTATCTTGCCGGTGAGCAGCCCAAGTTCACCATGGTGGTCACCAACATCGGCCTGGTGCAGTGCAAGCGGGATGTGGGCGCAGCCGTGCTGGCCGCGTCGGTGTTCAGCGTCGACAACAAGCGGATCTGGGCCAACTTGGACTGCGCTCCGTCGCAGGAGAACTCCATCAAGACCTTCAACCCGGGTGAGCAGGTGACCACCGAGGTCACCTGGACCGGAATGGGCTCCGCGCCGAACTGCCCGCTGCCGCGTCCGGCCATCGGTCCGGGAACCTACTCGCTGGTGGTGCAGCTCGGAGATCTGCGCAGCGCGCCAGTGCCTTTCATCATCGGTGAGAAGCCCGCCGACGCACCTCCGGCGGCGGGGCCACCGGCCTAGCCGGTCTGCTCGGTAAGAGTCGATTCGGCGAGTCGGGACAGACCCTCCCTGATGTGCCGGGCCCACATGGCCCCGATGCCTTCCACCGACTGCAGGTCTGTCGCGCTGGCGGCCAGGAGCCCCTGTAGGGATCCGAAGGCTCTGACCAGCCTGTCGATATGTGCGAACTGCAGCCGTGGGATGTGCGTCATGACCCGGTAGCCGCGCGAGCTCATCGCGGTGTCCTGGGCTTCGACAGTGGAGGGGTATCCGAATGTCCGGGACAGCACCGTCAGATCCAGCAGATCGGTGTCCGAGAGGGCGTCCAGATCCTCAAGAGTTGAGGCGATCTGCGCTTGCGTCGGTGGCTCGGGGTTGGCGTGATAGTCCCGGACCAGCAGCTCGCGTTCGGTGTCGTTATCGCCGACTAGCTCGCCGATCTGCAGTTTGAGCTGCCGTCCGTCGGTACCCAGCTCGATGACGTCGAGCTCGATGTCCTGACTGATCCGGCGCACCAGCTCCAGGCGCTGCGCCACCGTCATGACATCGCGCAGGGTGACGAAGTCCTCGATCTCCGCGGTGGACAGCGACGAGGTCACCTCGTCCAGGCGCGTTTTGTAGCGCTCCAGGGTGGACACCGCTTGGTTGACTCGCGACATGACTGTCGCCGAATCCATGACCACGTGCCGGATACCGGCGGTGTACACGCTCACGATGTTCATCGAATGACTCACGGACACAACGGGGTAATCCGTCTGAATGGCGGTACGCTCCGCGGAGCGGTGCCGGGTGCCGGACTCGTCGGTCGGAATGGACGGGTCGGGCACCAGTTGCACATTGGCGCGCACGATGCGCGATCCGTCCGTGTCCAGCACCACGGCGCCATCCATCTTGGACAGCTCGCGAAGGCGGGTGGGTGCGAAGGCGACGTCAAGGGAGAAGCCGCCGTCGCAGATGCTCTCGACCTTGTCGTCGTAGCCGAGAACGATCAGTGCCCCGGTGCGACCACGAAGAATGCGTTCCAGCCCGTCGCGCAGGGGTGTGCCCGGCGCCAACCGGGCGAGGGTCTCCCGCATCCTTGCGTTGGCTTCCGCGTTGTCCATCGCGCCCCTCCCTCTCCAGGCTCGGTTCGCCGCAGTTAGATTACGTGGTCATGTCGACGTGGACGTTGCCCGAGGGGCTAGAGGCGGTTAGTCGCGGCCCAGAAGCACCCGCTCCCGGTGCGGTGCTGAACCCGGGTTGGCCCCGCAGGTTTAGCCACCCGGGGCCCGAGGAGGACCTGTGGGGGACACGGTTCTACGCCGGCGAGGGTGCCAGCGTCACGGGACAGTTCGAGGTGCTTCCCGAGCTGGAGGGTGGACCCGGCGTCATCCATGGCGGCGTCATGGCGGCGATTTTCGATGAGCTACAGGGTGTTTTGGGCATCGTGACGCAGTTGATCGCTGTCACAGCGCATTTGGAGATCGACTATCGCAGGCCGATTCCCGTTGGGTCGACGGTGGACTTGTCCTCCGCTGTGGAGGGCCGAGCAGGACGCAAGCTGTACACAACGGCGAGTGCGCGCATCGACGGTGATGTGGTGGCCAGTTCGCAGGGCATCTTCGTGATCATCGACCCGGACGCGCACTACGGAGAGGGCGCCTCACGCGCGCTGGGTATCAGTCCGTAGCACCGTCGGCGCGGCTCCGCGCCAGGCGCAGGCTCGGGCGCTTCTCCGGTTCTATTCGGCGGGCCTCCGAAAGTACCTCGAGGGCCCTGCTCACCGTGGGGCAACGCAGCAGATGCATTCCGGCAGGATGCAGGTCATCGCCCTCGGGGGGAATCACCGCGTGCGTGTATCCGAGGCGTGCCGCCTCGGCGATGCGCCGACCCACGGCGGCGGTGCGCCGGATATCGCCCGCCAGTCCGACCTCGCCGATGAACACCATGTTGGCTGGTAGGGCAATGTCGGTGTACGCAGAGGCCACTGCCATCAAGATGGCCAAATCCGCCGCAGGGTCGGTCATACGCATCCCACCCACCGTTGCCATGTAAATGTCATTGTTGCCCAAGGGAATTCGGCCGTGACGCTCGAGTACGGCGGTGACCATCGCCGACCGTGCGTGATCGAGTCCGCTGACCGCGCGCCGCGGCGAGGGGTTGGTCGATGTGGTGACGAGAGACTGCACCTCGCCGAGTAGCGGGCGCTTGCCGTCGAGGGTGACGGTCACCGCGGTGCCCGCCGCGGCGTTCTCACGATGCTCCAGGAACAATCCGGATGGGTCGGTGACACACTCGATTCCCTTGTCGCGCAGCTCAAAACATCCAACCTCGTCGGCGGCGCCGAATCGGTTCTTAATCCCGCGCACCATCCGCAGCGCCGAGTGTTTGTCGCCTTCGAAATGCAACACCACATCGACCAGGTGTTCCAGGGAGCGCGGGCCCGCGATGGCGCCATCCTTGGTGACGTGACCCACCAGCACCATCGCCACACCCGACGACTTTGCGGCCATGGTTAGTGCCGTGGTCACCGCGCGCACCTGCGTAACGCCACCGGTCACGCCGTCGGCATCGGTGGTCGACATGGTCTGCACCGAATCAATCACTGCCAGAGTGGGTTTGACGGCATCGATGTGGCCCAACACGCTGTGCAGATCGGATTCGGCCGCCAGGTATACCTCGTCGTGTACGCAGCCGGTGCGTTCGGCCCGTAGCCGGACCTGAGCCGCCGACTCCTCGCCGCTGATGTACAGGGCTCGTCCACCGGAGACCGCCCACTGGTGGACAACCTTCAGCAGCAGTGTCGATTTCCCCACTCCGGGCTCGCCGGCCAGCAGATTCACCGAGCCGGTGATGACGCCGCCGCCGAGCACTCTGTCGAGTTCGGAGACACCGGTGGGCCGATGTTGGGTGTCATCGGTCGCAATGCTGGTGATCGGTACCGCCGCGGTCGCCGGGGCCACCGCGCGTACGGCGCCCAGCCCCCCGATCGAGGACAGTACGGCGGTCTCACTGACGCTGCCCCACGTTCCGCAGTCGGGGCAGCGGCCCACCCATTTGGCGGTGGTGTGCTGGCATTCCGAACAGCGATACTGCGCGCGGGGTTTGGCCACACCGCGACGTTAGCCTCCGGGTACGACAAGACCGGGCCAGCACAGCCCAAGCGTGGCTAACGGTTGTGTTTGTCGCAATCGGGCTCGGTAGATGTCCGTACGGTCCGTGTCGGTCACGCTTCGGGCTTGGGGGCTGGTCGAGCATTCGGGCCAGGTATGTTCCCTGCTGTTGCCGTGATTGGCGTGCAACTGTGCACTTTCTCTTAGAACTCCGAACGAATTGTTCGCGGAACCGCATCGCTCGGAAAGTGCAGTGAAGAACTGTATAAATAGTCCCTTGAACTGCGTCAATATGTCGACGTTGCGAGCGTCGCAGTGGAATAACTTGCGACCGAAGATGTCCTGCCATACTGTAGTTGGTGTACAACTGTTAACCGAAATGGAGCCGAGTATGTCTCTCAAACTTCAGGCTTGGACTTCTTCTCGGCTTGCACGTCGGGTGCTGACCTCTTCGTTCGTCAAGGCGGCTGCAACTCCGCACGGTGTGGACCGCTACTTCGAAATGGTCGACCCGCTGTGGTCCACGACTGAGACCCGCGCCGAGGTAACCGACGTCGTCCGGAAGACCAAGGACAGCCTCACCCTGACGTTGCGTCCCAATGCCAATTGGAAGGGCTTCCGGGCCGGACAGTTCGTCAAGCTCTCGGTTGAGATCGACGGCGTCCGCCGCACTCGTTGCTACTCGCCGGCGAACTCGCAGTTCCGCCGTGACGGCCAGATCGAGCTCACCGTCAAAGTGGACCCGAACGGCCTTGTTTCGCCCTGGCTGCTGGCCAACGCCAAGCCCGGCTTGGTCGTACAGATCTCGGCTGCGCAAGGCGAGTTCTGCCTGCCGCTGCCGCATCCGCGAAGCATCCTGCTCATCAGCGGTGGTTCGGGAATCACGCCGGTGATGTCGATGCTGCGCACACTCACCGATAAGGCGTACATCGGGAAGATCACCTTCCTGCACTACGCGTTCACCAAGGACGACGTGATCTACCAGGCTGAAATCGATGAGATCAAGGCCAAGTACGAAGGCGTCAGGATCGTCCGTGCGTATACCGAAGCATCGGACGGAGACCTCGAGGGCTATTTCAGCAAGGAGCACCTGCTTGCCGCTGATCGCCACTACGCAGAAGCCGAAACGTACCTGTGCGGCCCGATGCCGCTCATGAACGCGGTCCGTGAGATCTTCGATGCCGAGGGTCTCGCGCACAAGCTCCATCTCGAGCAGTTCGCCGCTCCGATTCGGACCGTCGGCACCGACGATGCCGAAGGTGACCTCACCTTCTCCGAGTCGAACCTGGCTATCGCCAACAACGGCCAGACGATCCTCGAGCAAGCTGAGGCCGCAGGCCTGACTCCGGAGTACGGCTGCCGCATCGGCATCTGCTTCACGTGTGTTCGCAAGAAGGACAGCGGAACGACGCAGAACGTTCTCAACGGCGACCTCTGCAGCGACCCTGACACCAACGTCAAGCTCTGCATCAACAAACCCGTTGGCGATGTCGTCATCGCCCTCTGATCAACGCCGAGTCAGCCTCTATCAACGCCCTGAAGGAGACCCGAAATGACTACTTTCGCACCTGCCAGCAAGCAGAAGAACCAGAAGAAGCCGACCACATACGCACCCCCGGCCAGGCCGAATGACCTCAAGAAACTGCCTTCCGAGCAGATCGAAGAGTTCGGCAAGGAAATGGACGCCCTGCGTGCCCGCATCGTCGCCGACCTCGGTGAAAAGGATGCCAACTACATCCGCGACATCGTGAGCAAGCAGAAGAAGCTCGAAGTCGCCGGCCGCGCGCTGTTGTGGGCTGGCTGGTTCCCCCCGGCCTGGCTGGCCGGCGTTGCTGCGCTGTCGTTGTCGAAGATCATCGACAACATGGAGATCGGGCACAACGTCATGCATGGCCAGTACGACTGGATGCAGGACCCGGCTCTTACGTCGAAGAACTTCGACTGGGACAACACCATCCACGCCGACAGCTGGCTGTACACGCACAACTACGTGCACCACACCTTCACCAACATCGTCGGCAAAGACCACGACGCCGAGGGTTACGGCGTCATGCGCATGACCGAGGAGCAGCCGTGGCACCCGATCTGGCTACTCAACCCCGTCTTCTGCGCCACCCTGCAGATCTTCTTCCAGTGGGGGACCGCGCTTCAGGAGCTCGAGTCGGAGAAGTTCTTCAAGGGTGAGAAGTCGTGGTCCGACATGAAGGACGGGCTTGCCAGGTTCCGCGCGAAGGCCGGCAAGCAGGCGCTCAAGGACTACGTCATCTTCCCGTTGCTCTCGGGTCCGGGCGCGCCGTTTACCTTCCTTGGAAACATGGCGGCCAACCTGGTCCGCAACCTGTGGGCATCGTCGGTGATCTGGTGCGGTCACTTCCCCGAAGAGGTTCAGACGTTCTCGATCGAAGAGACCGAGGACGAGAGCCATGCTGCTTGGTACTACCGCCAGATCCTCGGCTCGGCCAACTTCACCGGTTGGAAGGGCATCGACATCCTGTCGGGCAACCTGAGCTATCAGATCGAGCACCATCTGTTCCCCGACCTCCCCGCGTACCGCTATGCGGAGATTGCAGTGGAGGTCCGCGCGATGTGCGAGAAGTACGGCATCGCCTACCACGAGGCTTCGATGGCGAAGCAGCTGGGAAGCGTCTACAAGAAGGTGTTCAAGCTTTCGTTCCCGGACAACTTCTTCCAGAAGTCGCCGATTGCAACGGTTGCAGACATCATCGCGTTCCCAGTGCGGATGGTGAGGCGCCGATTCCAGGCGCGCTAGTCAGGGGGCAGCGGGACGATGCGGTCCTGACAGTTCACGGTCTTCTCGCCGTCATTGGACAGGACGGTCTGCCCGTCCACCAGAATCCGGCAATGGATGTGGCCCGTGCCCCAGATGGCCGTCACCTGCTTGACGGTGTCCTTGTACGGCCAGGCCACGGTGACCGACCATGGCAACTTGACGCCGTTGACGGCCTGCGGCAGTCCGGAGTAGTCGCCGTAGCTGATGGTGCCGGCCTCCGGTGTCTTGCCGGCAGCCCACACCAGATAGGTCACCTTGGGGGGTGCGGCCTGCGCCGTCCCCGGAAGAACCAGACCAATAACCGCAGTCGCTGCAGTTGCCGCTGCCCACGTTCGCTTCACGGTGTCCTCCCGGTTCTGGCTTTGGGCCGGAAGCTATCACGGCGACGACGGCCCGATGGGCCGAATCGTCACACCGCCGGCGTTACTGAGCGCGACTGCATGGGTCGCCATCCACCTTGGTCAAGATGCCGACAATGGAGCCGGAATTGCCGCGCATGCAGTGCTCGCGGGGTAGGCCGTCGGTGGCGTAGCTGCAGGTGGCTAGCTCCACTCTGTCGTCTTCGTCGACCACCTGGCCGTCGATGGGGATCTGACAGAAGATCCGGGGGCCATCGCCGGTGTTGTATCCAGTGACATTGATGAGGGGGTGCTTGGTGTCGTCGGTCCACGTGACGTCCTTCCCCCACGGCAACTGCGGATTCATCGCGCCGTGCCGGGACCCGTCTGCCTCGTTGTAGCCGATGGTTGCCGCGACGAGCGGGCCGTACTCCGCCCACACCCTGTAGGTGACCGTTTTGGGTGCCGCGTGCGCGGCAGGCGCGGTCAGTACCGAGCCCATCATGGCCACTACCGCCGTGCAGGTGACGAGCCGTTTCATGGGCGCAAGCTAGCACGAAAAAAGCGAGGGCCCGAGACGGCCGATCGCCGTTCCGGGCCCTCGCTACGCGACTGTGTTAGTGTCCGCCGCCCTCATGTCCGCCCTCATTGGCGGTGTGCTGGCGAGGTGCACTGGGTCCGGCATCGATGGGCACCGCGACGGTGACCTCTCCGGCCTTCTCGAACGTGAAGGTGAATCGGTAGGTGAGGCCGTCGGCCAGGTCCTTCGTCAGCTGCAGCTGCGCCTTGCCGTGCTTGATGGTCGGATCAGACGAGGCCAGTGGCTTGGATTCCGGCGCCTTGACCTCTGTGGTCGTGGCTCCGGGCTCAGCGGACGGGGCTGCGCCGTGCTCACCGCTGCTGGCCTCCGGGCCTGCGGCCTCGGCAGCGGGCTCCTGGCCTTCGGCGGCTCCGACGAACAGGCGGCCGGTGGCCGGAATGTCGCTGTCGCCGCTCAGTGTCACCTTGCCGATGTCGTCGGGAGAGGAAACAGAGGTGAGCTTGTCGTTGACATCAGCGGATTCATTCGTGATGACCAGAACCAGCTCGGCCTTCTGTCCCGCACGCTGCTTCACCGGGTCCGGGCTCCCGACGAGGTGGACATTGCGCAATGCGAGCTTGCCGAGGTTGGCACTGCCGCCGTTGATTGCCGATGACTGGTTTGCTGTCTGCGAGATCTGCCCAGCACCGCAGCCGGCGAGGGCGGTCGCGAGAACCGCGGCGCCGAGAAGTGTCATCACGCGAGCGGTGCTGCGCTGGGACCGAGTGCGAAACACAGGCATCTCCCTGATTCGATAGCGGCTCCGGACAGTCCGAAATCCACCTGCGGCCGATATGTCCTATAGACAGTAGTAGGTGCCGCGCGAGGACGAAAACAGCGGGGCACTCGCGATGAGCCGCGTGCACGAGGACGGTGCAGATCCGTCCGGATCTGGTGTTCGAGTCCAGCTTCAGGGAATCGATGTGACCTGGATTACCGCTTGTGGGGGCTGGTTTATGGGCCCGTCAGCGGGGTTGCGGAGGGGCGCTGGATGCACGAAATCGTCACCCTGTCAACCCCGAGGGTTCATCTGCAGTGCCCCTGACCTGCGCTGTTGGTGGGCGTGCCGAGATACGCCGTGATAGAATTGGGTATCGAAAGGGGCACGAAACAAGATGATATTTAAGGTCGGAGACACCGTTGTCTATCCACATCACGGTGCAGCACTGATCGAAGCGATCGAGACCCGGACGATTAAGGGCGAGCAGAAAGAGTATCTCGTCCTCAAGGTTTCCCAGGGTGATCTGACGGTCCGCGTGCCCGCCGACAACGCCGAATACGTCGGTGTCCGCGACGTGGTGGGACGCGAGGGTCTGGACACGGTCTTCCAGGTGCTGCGTGCACCGCATACCGAAGAGCCGACCAACTGGTCCCGTCGATTCAAGGCCAACCAGGAGAAGCTGGCTTCCGGTGACGTGAAGAAGGTCGCCGAGGTTGTTCGCGACTTGTGGCGTCGTGAGCAGGAGCGCGGCCTGTCCGCAGGCGAGAAGCGGATGCTGGCCAAGGCCCGCCAGATTCTCGTGGGCGAGCTGGCGCTGGCGGAGAACACCAACGCCGCCAAGGCCGACACCATCCTCGACGAGGTGCTCGCAGCTGCCTCGTAGGACAGCGGCGATAGTCCCGGCCGCCGGTCTCGGTGTGCGGCTGGGTGCGGATGTTCCGAAAGCCTTCGTTGCCGTCGGCGGCCGGACAATGCTCGAACGTTCTGTCGATGGTTTGTTGTCTTCAGGTGCCATCGACGAGGTAGTAGTCGTCGTCGGCGCCGATCAGCTCGATAAGGCCGCGGCGCTCGTAGGCCCGTTGGCCAGGATTGTGCAGGGCGGTGCCGAGCGCACCGATTCCGTACGTGCCGGGTTGGCCGCCGTGGCTGGTGCCGACTGGATTCTTGTTCACGATGCGGCCCGTCCGTTGACCCCTCCGGACATGATCGCCCGCATCGTGGCGGAACTGCGTGAAGGCCGCTGCGCGGTCATCCCAGCGATATCGGTCTCGGACACCATCAAGTCGGTCGATTCGTCCGGTGATGTGAGCGGCACACCCGACCGGGCATGCTTGCGTGCGGTGCAGACCCCGCAGGGGTTTGCGGCCAACGTGCTCAGGCGCGCGTATGCGGCCGCAGGCGATATCGCCACCGATGACGCCGCGCTCGTCGAACAGATCGGTGAGCGCGTTCATGTGGTGGAGGGCGACCGGCTGGCCTTCAAGATCACCACAGCGCTGGACATGATGCTGGCCGAGGCAATCCTGAGCAGAGAGGTAGCCCAATGACCGCATTGCCCCGGGTAGGCATCGGCACCGATGTGCACCCGATAGAGGAGGGCAAGCAATGCTGGCTACTCGGGCTGCTCTTCGCGGATGCCGACGGTTGTGAGGGACATTCAGACGGTGACGTTGCCGCACACGCCCTGTGTGACGCCCTGCTCTCAGCGGCAGGACTCGGGGATGTGGGCGCGGTATTCGGTACCGGTCAGCCCGAATGGTCGGGAGTCAGCGGCGCGACGATGCTGACTCACGTGCGGGAGCTGCTGCACAACAGCGGTTTCCGGATCGGCAATGCCGCGGTTCAGGTGATTGGGAATCGGCCGAAGATCGGACCGCGCCGGGTGGAGGCCCAGGAGCTGCTGTCCGGCCTTCTGGGGGCACCGGTCTCGGTGTCCGCGACCACAACCGACGGGTTGGGGCTGACTGGACGCGGCGAAGGCTTGGCCGCGGTGGCAACGGCGCTCGTCACAGCGCTGTAAGCTCGCTGGTCGTGACCGGTCACGCTCCGCTTCGGCTGTACGACACCCGCGTGGGTGCCGTGCGTGACTTCGTGCCTCTGCATCCCGGGTCCGTCTCCATCTACCTGTGCGGCGCAACGGTGCAGGGTCTGCCCCATATCGGGCATGTGCGCAGCGGTGTCGCCTTCGATGTGCTGCGCCGCTGGCTCGCCGCCCGCGCCTATGACGTCCTGTTCGTCCGCAATGTCACCGATATCGACGACAAGATCCTCAATAAGGCGGCCGATGCGGGGCGGCCGTGGTGGGAGTGGGCGGCAACGTATGAGCGCGCCTTCGACGAGGCGTACGACGCCCTCGGAGTGCTGCCGCCCTCGGTATCGCCGCGCGCGACGGGGCACATCACCCAGATGATCGAGCTGATCGAGCGGCTCATTGATACCGGGCATGCCTACGCCAGCGGTGGCGACGTCTACTTCGATGTGCTGAGTTACCCGGAGTACGGGCAACTGTCCGGGCACAAGATTGACGATGTGCACCAGGGCGAGGGTGTTGCGACCGGAAAACGCGATCCGCGCGACTTCACCCTGTGGAAGGGCGCCAAGCCCGGTGAACCGTCGTGGCCGACCCCCTGGGGCCCCGGCCGCCCGGGCTGGCATACCGAGTGTGTGGCGATGTGCGAGTCATATCTGGGGCCGGAGTTCGACATTCACGCGGGCGGGATGGATTTGATCTTCCCGCACCACGAGAATGAGATCGCGCAGAGCCGCGCCGCTGGCGACGGATTCGCCCGATACTGGCTGCACAACGGCTGGGTCACCATGGGCGGCGAGAAAATGAGCAAGTCCTTGGGCAATGTGCTGTCCATTCCTGCTGTGCTGCAACGTGTTCGGGCTGTCGAGTTGCGCTACTACCTGGGCAGTGCGCACTACCGCTCCATGCTCGAGTACTCCGAGACTGCACTCGCTGACGCGGTAAAGGCCTACTGCGGCATCGAAGATTTCCTGCATCGGGTGCGGGTCCGGGTGGGCGAGGTGCCAGTGGGTACCTGGACTCCTGCCTTCGCGGCAGCCCTGGACGACGACCTGTCGGTGCCGATCGCGCTTGCCGAGGTGCATTCCGCGCGCGCCGACGGGAACCGGGCGTTGGATGCCGGCGACCACGAGGGCGCACTATCGTCGGCGGCAAGTGTCCGCGCCATGATGTCGATCCTTGGCTGCGACCCGCTCGATGAGCGCTGGGAGACGCGCGATGAGACCTCCGCCGCATTGAACGCCGTCGACGTGCTGGTCACCGCAGAGCTGGAGCGGCGGGGAAAAGCTCGGGCAGAGAAGGATTGGGCGCTCGCAGACGAGATCCGGGATCGGCTCAAGCGCGCGGGCCTGGAGATAACCGACACCGCAGACGGCCCGCAGTGGTCCCTTACGAGTAGCGACGAAGAGTAGCAATGGCAGGAAATTCTCAGCGCCGTGGCGCAGTACGTAAGCCCGGTACCAAGAAGGGGCCCACCGTCGGTTCTGGCGGTGTGCGCCGGCGCGGACTGGAGGGCAAGGGCGCCACCCCGCCGGCCGAACAACGGACGAAGCATCCGGCCGCCAAACGCGCCGCTGTCCAGCGGAAGGTCAGCGACGCCAAGCAGCGTCGGCTCAAACAGGGCGACGAGTCCGAGATGGTGCTGGGCCGTAATCCGGTGCTCGAATGCCTGCGCACTGGTGTGCCGGCAACCGCGCTGTACGTGGCCGTCGGCGCCGATAACGACGAGCGGCTGACCGAATCGGTGTCGCTGGCCGCCGACGCCGGGATCGCGATCCTGGAGGTGCCACGACCCGACTTGGATCGCATGAGCACCAACGGATTGCACCAGGGGCTCGCGCTGCAGGTGCCGCCGTACCGCTACGCGCACCCCGACGACCTGTTGGCTCGTGCCCGCGCGGAGGCGCAGCCCGCGTTGTTGGTGGCGCTTGACAACATCTCGGACCCGCGCAACCTGGGTGCCATCGTGCGCTCCGTGGCTGCCTTCGGCGGGCACGGCGTGGTCATTCCACAGCGGCGCAGCGCGTCGGTGACCGCCGTCGCCTGGCGTACCAGTGCGGGTGCGGCAGCGCGCCTCCCGGTCGCTCGTGCGACGAATCTCACCCGGACACTGAAGGATTGGCAAGATAAGGGCCTCACCATCGTCGGGCTTGATGCTGGCGGCGATACCGAGCTCGACGATCTCGACGGTGTTGGCGATATCGCTGTTGTCGTCGGGTCGGAGGGCAAGGGGCTGTCTCAGCTGGTCCGCAAGACCTGCGATGCCGTGGTGTCGATCCCCATGGCGGGGCCCGTCGAATCGTTGAACGCCTCGGTGGCCGCGGGCGTGGTACTCGCGGAGATCGCGCGTCAGCGTCGCTGATTCCCGGCGCGATAAGCCAACCGTGTACGCAAGATGGCTGTTTGGTGTACGCGAGTGCCTTCTCGGCGAGAGTGACATAACCTCATCGCCATGAAGCGCTTGGCCGCCATTCTCGCCGTCACCCTGGCGTTGGCATCCTGTGGGGAAAAGGACAGGGCGTCCTTTGATCTGCAGGCGCACCGGGGTGGACGTGGAGAAACCACCGAAGAATCGTTGCGCGCCTTCGCGAAAGCCCTTGAACTTGGGGTGAGCACCCTCGAGCTCGACATCGTCATATCCAAGGACCGCAAACCCATGGTCTGGCACGATCCGATGATCGATTCCGCGAAGTGCTCCGATACGGCCCCGGTGATACCCGGCGACCCGCAGTTCCCCTACGTGGGAAAGCTCGTGAAAGACCTGACTTCCGATCAGCTGCGCACACTGGACTGCGGCAAGCTGCTCAAGGATTTTCCGCAGGCAGAGGTGGTCAAGAACGACAGGATCGCCTTGTTGCCAGAGGTTTTCGCCCTCGCAGATTCCTATCACGCCGATGCGCGGTACAACGTCGAGACCAAGGTGGAGGCCGCGGAACCACAGAAATCCGTGGAGCCGCAGGTGTTCGTCGACGTCATCCTCGACGCGATCCGCGCGGCGGGCAAAGTCGGCAAAGTGGAGATTCAGAGCTTCGATTGGCGCACGCTCCCGATGACCAAGCGAGCCGAACCGGGCATCCCGCTCGTCGCACTCTGGGATGAGACCACGTGGTACCCAGGCTCACCCTGGCTCGGTGGGGTGGACCCCGCCGTCGTCAAGGACCCGATTGACGGGGCCAGGCAGATTGGTGCCACGATCCTGTCGCCCGGATACACGGTGCCCTATGGAGGCAAGGCGGGTGACCCTGGTTTCGCGTTGGTCGCCGACAAGAAGTTTGTCGAGAAGGCGCACAGTTTGGGGCTCAAGGTCATTCCCTGGACCATCAACGATGCCGAGACCATGAAGGCGCAAATTGACGCCGGCGCGGACGGGATCATCAGCGATTACCCGACGGTCTTGCGGAGGGTCGTGGCCGAGAAGGGTCTGCCGCTGCCACCGGCCTATCACCGCTAGGCGCATTGCCATCGGCCCTACACGAACGAGGCCAGCTCGATTCCGTTGGCGGTCAGCGCCGCGCGGACAGCTCGCGCGATCGTCACCGCATCCGGTGAATCGCCGTGCACACATATCGATTCGGCTGTGTGGCTTAGTGCGGGGATCCGTACGGCGACCGCGGCGGGATCGTGCAACACCGCACCCGGCTCGCCGCGCGGCACCAGAGTGCCGTCGTCACGGTAGGCGCGGTCGGCGAAGGCCTCGGTCACTACGCGCAGCCCCAATGCGCGTGCGCGGTCCCGGAACACACCATGCGGCAGCGTCAACACGGGGAGATCGGCACCGACATCCCGCACCGCACGCGCTACCGCGTCCGCCTGCGCCTCGTGGTGGATGATCGCGTTGTACAGCGCGCCATGCGGTTTCACATAGGTCACCGACGATCCCGCGGTTCGGGCCAACGCGTCCAGTGCGCCGATCTGATACACCACGTCGGCATACAGGTCGTCGGCAGCGATATCGATGAATCGGCGACCAAATCCGGCGAGGTCGCGGTAGCCCACTTGTGCGCCGATCCGGATCCCGCGTGCCGCAGCGGCGCGACACGTGCGAAGCAATGTCGCAGGATCGCCCGCGTGGAAACCGCAGGCGAGGTTGGCGCTGGTGACCACGTCCAGCATCGCCTCGTCATCGCCGAGGCGCCAGGCCCCGAAACCTTCACCGAGGTCAGCATTCAGGTCGATGCGGTCCATCGTGCGAGCCTAGCTCGCTCAGGCGTGCCGATACCGCCCGATGACACGGCAGAGCAGATAGATGGATACGGCGATCATGGTGACAAAGACCGAGATCGGTACGCCCGGCGCCAAGGACAGCACGATTCCACCGATGGCAGCGATCTCGGCGAAGACAATCGACAAGCCGATGGCGCGCGCCGGGGATGAGGTGATGCGAGCGGCGGCCGCCGCGGGTGTGATGAGCAGTGACATCACCAGCAGCGCGCCGACGATTTGCACACCCTGCGCCGCGGTGAGGCCGACGAGGGCAGCGAACACAATCCCCAAGGCACGCACGGGGACTCCGCGCGCCTCGGCCACGTCGGGGTCGACCGTGGCGAACAGCATCGGCCGATAGGTGACCGCCAGTACCGCGCCTACCACGATGCTCACCACGACGAGCATCAGTAGCCCGCTGTACCCGACGCCGACGATCTGCCCGGTGAGGAGCGCGAAATTGGTGCCGGTGCGCCCCGGATACATGTGGATGAACAGCACCGCCAGCCCCAGCCCGAAGGCCATGACGACACCGATCGCCGAGTCGCGATCCTTGGTGCGTTGTCCGAGGATGCCGAAAAGTATGGCTGCGACCACGCTTCCGAGTAACGCGCCGGTGCCGACGTTGGCGCCGGCCAAGAGCGCCGCGGCGGCACCCGTTAGCGATAGCTCACTGGAACCGTGCACCGCGAAGGACATCTGGCGCATCACCACAAACGGGCCGATGAGCCCGGCCAGCAGCCCCAGCAGCGCGGCCGCAAGGATCGCCTGCTGCACGAAGTCGCGTCCGAGGAGGTCGGCGGTGAGGGAAAGGTCGAAGAAGTTATTCATGTGCGTGCTCCGCACATTCCTCGGTGACCTGTCGGTTTTCGCCCACGACCACGTACTGTCCGCGCACCTTCACCACGTCGATCTGGGCGCGATACAGCTCCGACAAGGTCTCGGTCGTCATCACCTCGTCGACGGCGCCGATTCGAAAGCGCCCGTCTACCAGATAGAGGATCCGGTCCACGTACGGCAGGATCGGGTTGATCTCGTGGGTCACGAACAGCACAGCCGTCTGCGCGCTATGCCGCCTCTTGTCGAGCAACGCGCAAATCTGTTGTGCACTTGCGGGATCCAGATTCAGTAGGGGTTCGTCGCAGAGCAGGAGTGCGGGATCGCCCGCCAGCGCCTGCGCGATGCGCACCCGTTGGAGCTCGCCACCGGATAGCGACGAGACGGCTTTGGTGGCCAGATGACTGGCGTCCACTTGATCCAGCGCAAGGTCGATAGTTATGCGACGGCGCGCTCGGCTGGCGGGATTCAGTGCCGCCAAACCCCAACGGTGCCCGTCGATCCCGAGGCCCACCAGGTCCTCAGCGCGCAGAATCAGCGCGTTGTCGGCAAGCCGATGCTGGGGGACGTATCCGAGGTCGTCGGCAACGGTCATCGTGCCGCGCGTCAGCGGGACCTCACCCAACAGCAGCCGCAGCAGCGATGTCTTTCCGGAACCGTTGGGGCCCAATACCGCGATGAACTCACTCGGTTCGATCGTGAGGTCGAGATCCTCCCAGAGGGTGCGTCCACCGCGGTTCAGCGAGGCATTGCGCAGCGTGGCGACACTCATGCGGCCATTATCTCAGGGCCGTAGCGAGCTGCTCGGTGGTGCGTCGCTGCCAGGTGATGTAGTCGGTGCCGTCCGGCAGGGTTTCGGTCACCGTCACCACCGGGACCCCGTGGGATTCGGCGGCTTGCTTGAGCTGGTTGGTCACCGGTCCGGCCGTTTGGGAGTTGAAGAGCAGTGCCGCAACCTGTTTGGTGTTGATCAGGTCCAACGCGGTCGCGAGATCCGCGGGGGAGGGGTCCTGGCCTTGCTCGGCAGCTTCGGCGAAGTCGTGGGGCGTGCGGTCGACCAGTTCACAATGAGAGACCAGGTGACTGGCCACCGGTTCGGTCGCCAGGATCGCTTTGCCGTGGTCCTTCTCGGCGATGCCGTGCTGCAGATCTGAGATGGAGTCAAGCTGCTGCCCAAATGTTTTGGCATTCGCGAGGTAGGTATCGGCGTCGTCCGGGTCGGCCTTGGCGAGCTCGTCTGCGACGTGATCGGCTACCTTTTTGGCGGTGCTCAGGCTGTAGAACACATGCTCATTCTTGTCGGTCGAGTCGGTGGGGAGCAGCTGGTAGGCGTTGATCCGGGGCTGGCCGTCCTTGAGCAGCTTGTCGATGAACGGGTCGTAGCCGTCGCCGTTGTACACCACGAGGGTGGCGTCCTGGACCTGCGCGGCCGCCGCGGGCGTCACCTCGAATGAATGCGGGTCTGTGTTGGCGCCGCTGACCAATGCGCTCACCGTGGCATGGTCGCCTGCGACGGCCTTGGCCACCGAAGCCCAGGCGTCGGTGGAGGCCACCACCATGGGTTCATCGGGCCGTTGGGCGGCCTGGCCGCAACCGGAGAGTACGAGCGTTCCGACGGTCGCAACCGTCACAGCCAACCCAGCCACGCGAGCGTGCACAGCGGACCTCCAGCCCTCCAGTAATGAAAACGGTTTTCATTATGGGGGATGGGTGGTGAGAGTGCAAAACGTGTCAGCGCTCGCTGAGCTTGGTGGCGACGCGCAGCGCCGGTAGCAGCAGTGATCGTGGCGTGTAGCGCCCGGCGACGGTCATCGCCTGCGGCACCGCTCCGGGGATTACGCTGCGCGATCCTTGCTGCATGCCCTTGATCGCCGCTATGGCGACCTGCTTAGGCGAGACCTGCACACCCGGCACGCTGAATCGCTCGGCACTCGCGATCTCTGCCCACTCCGTCGGCACCGGTCCCGGGCACAGCACCGTGCAGGACACACCAGTGCCCCGCAGCTCCTCGTGCACGGCCTCGGAGAAGGACTGCACATATGCCTTGGTCGCCGCATAGGTCGCCATAAACGGAATCGGCTGGAATGCGGCGACCGAGGCGATGTTCAGCACGGCCCCACTGCCTCGATCCACCATGCCAGTCACCGCGGCGTGGGTCAGTTCGACCAACGTGATGACGTTGACCTCGATCTCTTCGCGTTCGCGGTCCAGCGGTAGCTCATGGAAGACCCCGCTCGTTCCGAATCCAGCGGAATTGCATAGTCCCGTAATGCGGTGGGCGGCAATCCATTCGCGTAGCTGGGTGCGGCCCGGCTCAGTGCCTAGGTCAAGCGCTTGCACATCGACTTCGATGCGGTGGCGCGCACAGAGGATGTCGGCGAGCTTGTCCATCCTGTTCTTGCGGCGGGCGACCAAGACCAACGAGTATCCGCGCTTGGCCAGCCCATAGGCGAGCTCGGTGCCGATCCCCGAGGAAGCTCCGGTGATGACGACGGGCCCGGCGGCGCCCGGCTTCGGCAGGCTCACCAGTGCACCCCGGGCGTGGCGTCGATGAAGATCTGCTGTCCGCTGTCCACTTCCTCGGGCTTGAGGTTCTTGACGCCTTTGGCGGCATCGGAATCCGGGAACATCTTGTATCCCTGATTGCGTACCGCGTCCATGATCTCCGGTGTCAGCGAGTCTGCGAACGAGGCGATTCGTCCGAACGCCGAGGCCACCCGCCGTGGCCGCTCGATGATCGCCTTCGCGATGACCTCACCGGCCTCGTCCGGGGTCAGGGCCGGAAACTTCTGGTACAGCGTCGTCGGCGCGATCATCGGGGTACGCACCAGCGGCATGTGGATGGTCGTGAAGCGCAGTCCCTCGTCGGAGGTCTCGGCCTGGAACGCATCAGAGACCGTGTCCAACGCGGCCTTCGACGCGATGTAGGCGCCGAATCGCGGGACCTTTGTCTGCACCCCGATGGATGAGATGTTGATGATGTGGCCGAACTTGCGCCCACGCATACCCGGCATGAATCCCAGGATGAGATGCAGGGGTGCAAAGTAATTCAGTTGCATAGTGCGCTCGAAATCGTGTGGCCGGTCGTAGGACAGCGCCAGCGAGCGCCGGATCGATCGACCGGCGTTGTTAATCAGGATGTCCACCCTGCCGTGGTCGGCGAGTACGTCCTTGACCATGCGATCGATCGCGTCCATATCGGACAGATCGCACGGGAACACGTGGGCGGTGCCGCCAACGTCACGGACCTGTGCCGCGGTCTCCTGCAGCTTGTCCTCGGAGCGGGCCACCAGCAGCACCGTGCCGCCTGCCGCGCCAATCTGGAATGCGGCGGCCTGGCCGATGCCCGACGAGCCGCCGGTGATCATGACGATCTTGTTGCGGACCGACGAGCGCAGACTTCGGCTCGGTGTCACGAGCTTGGCGATGGCGTGCGGGGTGAGTTGTCCGGTCGGCGTCGTCAGGGCCTTGTTGACCTTGCCAAACTGTTGCGACGCCAGAGAGCTGAGACGTTGCATGGGGTTCATGGCTGAACGCTATGCCCGCGGGCGCCAGTAGCGCGGCGAAATGGGCCCTTAGGAAAGCAAGGCCGCGCAGCGCAGCAGCCCGATATGGCTGTACGCCTGCGGATGGTTGCCCAACGAGCGTTCGGCCACCGGGTCGTACTCCTCGGACAGCAGGCCGGTGGGGCCGGTGGCCTTGACCAGCTGGTCGAACAGGAGCTCGGCCTGCGATCGCGCACCGATGAGCAGATACGCCTCGACGAGCCAGGCGGCGCATAGATGGAAGCCGCCCTCTCCGCCGGGCAGACCATCGTCCCGGTGGTATCGGTAAACCGTTGCACCACTGCGCAACTCGGCCTCAGTAGCGATCACTGTCGCGGTGAAGCGGGGATCGGTGGGCTCGATCAGTCCGGATAGCCCGATGTAGAGGGTGGCGGCATCCAGATCGGTGCCGTCATAGGCGGCCGTGAAGGACTTGACCGACTCGTTCCACCCCTTTTCCACGACCTCGGCGGCGATCTCGTCGCGCAATGCGCCCCAGGATGGAGGTGATTCACGCTGGAACTCTTCGGCGAGCTTCACGGCGCGGTCCACGGTCACCCAGCACATGACCTTGGAGTAGACGTGATGCCGGGGATTTCCGCGGATCTCCCAGATTCCGTGATCGGGTTCGTACCATCGACGCTCGACGGCGAGAACCATGTCGGAAACCAGGTTCCAATCGGCATCGGTCAGCGGGTCAGTGTGTCCGAGGCGCTGGCGCGCGTGGGTCAGGTCATGGATCAGTTCCACGACGGGCCCGAAGACATCCAGCTGCACTTGCGAATTGGCGGCGTTTCCGACGCGGACCGGGCGCGAGCCCGCATACCCGGGCAGCGAGTCGATCACCGCTTCGGGTGGCAGCACCGTTCCAGCCAGTGTGTACAGCGGGTGTAGGCGATCGGGGCCGGGCAGATGCTCCAGCACCCGGTGCAGCCAGCCCAGCAGACCTTCGGCCTCGCTCAGCGATCCCAACGCCACCAGTGCCGATGCGGTCATCGAGGCATCGCGTAACCAGCAGTACCGGTAATCCCAGTTACGAATACCGCCAATGTCTTCCGGTAGCGATGTGGTGGCTGCGGCCAGGATCGCGCCCGACTCGGAGTGCACCAGCCCACGCAACGTCAGCGCTGAGCGCTTCATCAGTCCGGGCTTGCGCTCGGGAAGAGTCAGGGTGTGGGCCCAGTCGCGCCAGTAGGATTCGGCCCGTTCCCGTAGCTCGGGCTCCGTAACCGAGCTTTCGCCGAGATCCTCGGTGCCGCAGCGCAGCTCGAGGACCACCGGGCCCTTTGCCGGGCTGATGGTCGCGGTGGCGCTCTGTTCGTCGGCGCCGATTGTCCAGGTGACACCGGGGGCGCGCAGCACGATGGGATCGTTGGTGCCGAGTACGCGCACGCCGTTGTCTTCGGCGACCAACTGCACGGGAGCCTGGCCGAACTCGGGACGCGGGGCGAAGGTGACCACGGCATCGGCCTCGCCGGTGACAACCCGGATCAGGTCGGTGCGTCCGGGGATCTCGTCGGGCGCCAAGTAATCGGTGACTTGCAGACTGGCCCAACGTGTTTCAACAGTCATGGTGCTGTCGATGTACTTCTGGCCGAGTGGTAGCGCGGATCGTGCGGGCCCGATGGTGAAGTGTCCTGCCTCGTCGCCGCCGAGGAGGTGGGCGAAGATGGCGGCCGAGTCGGGTTCGGGGTGACACATCCAGGTGACGCCACCGGTGGGGGTCACCAGCGCGATGGTGCGCGAATTGGCGAGCATGGTGAGTCGCTCGATGGGGGTGGCGTGTCCGCCGAGCAGCCAGGTGCGGCGTTCCTCGAGCAGGAAAGCCAGCGCTGTGCCCACCGATTCGGTATCCGGAATGCGGTATCCCGCCAGGGTTTCGCCGTCGCCCACCTTGACGCCCAGGTCGGGGCCGTGTAGCCGCGTGAACACCTTTTCGTCGGTGACGTCATCGCCGAAGAACACGGCGGCGGTCGCGCCCTCCTGATGGCGCAGGATGTCGAGCGCTTGTCCCTTGTCGGTCGGTATGACGGCGAATTCGAGGACCTTCTTGCCCTCGGTGACCTGCGCGCCCCAACCGTTGGCCACGGTAAGTGCTTGGGCCAGCGCGGCATCGCCGTCCTCTACCGAGGCATTGCGTACGTGCAGTGCGACGCTTGCCGGTTTTAGCTCGATGGCTACCCCGGCGTACTCGGCGGCGATCGCCGACAGCTTGTTGGCAATGGTCTTCAACAGCGCCTTGGCGTCTCCGTCGATGGCGTGCACGAATCCGGCATCGAACTCCGAACCGTGGCTTCCGACCAGATGCACTTCGGAGGGCAGTCGCGACAGGGTCGCCAGATCACGCAGTGCCCGCCCGGAGATCAGCGCCGAAGTCGTCGACGGCAGTCCCGCCAAAGCCCGCAGCGCCGTAGTCGATTCGGGATGTGGGCGTGCGTCATCGGGGTTGTTGACCAGCGGGGCTATCGTTCCGTCGTAGTCGGAGGCCACCAGCAGACGGGGCGTACGGGCCACCTCGGAAAGAGCGCGGCGCAGTTCGACGGGCAGATCTTGGGCACTCACCACGGGTCCCGAGTCTACGTCCGCTACCTACTCAGGGTTGGTTAGGCCAAGCGTCGCAGGTCAGGTAATTCCCAGCAGCAATCTGACGGTGCGATCAAGCCGGTGGCTCACATCAGTTGCCGACGCTCGCCGCGTCAACCAGGCAATCATGTTGGAGGTCCAGACATCCGAGATGACACGGGCGATGTGGAACTGCCCGTCGGAGGGATCGTCGTCGCCGGCCATCGCGCGGGCGAAGATGCCGTCCATCAGTCGGCCCACGTGATCAACCTCACCGGCGGCGGAAGCGTCCGCGAAGACCAGGGCGCGGGTCATCGCCTCGGTGAGTAAGGGATTGCGCTGCATGTTGCGGTTCAGCCGGGTGATTGCCGTATGCAGCCGTTCGTATGCGGTGCCGCCGCTGACGGCACCGCGATCCGATCTGGCGTCGATCTGCTCGAACTCGCGCTCCAGCGCGGACACCAGCAGATGCACTTTGGAGGGGAAGTATCGATACAGGGTGCCGACGGCGACGTCCGCACGCTCGGCGACGGTGCGCATCTGCACCGCTTCGTAGCCTCCTTTGGAGGCGATGGCCAAAGTGGCGTCCAAGATGCGCTTGCGGCGCTCGCGCTGCGCGGTCGAACCGAGATCATCGTCGGATAGTGCTGAGACGGCAGCAGGCTGATTCGTCGCGTCGGTATCACCGCTAGCTGACTGCGCGGCTTCCGATGCGCTAGATGTCCGAGGCGTTGCCATGGCGTCTCTACTCCCTGCGTTCACGTTCTGGTTCAGCGCACGACTATACGGATCACCATCGGCCGTTTCAGGTCTCCCTGGCCCGCTGGTAGTGCTCTGTACAGCCTGAATGCGTTCCTACTACACTGAACCCAATCACGATATTAGAACACGTTCTAGTCTCATGTACCCGAATCAAGCCGAGGAGAATCTGTGTCGTCCGACGTGCAGGAAGCCGCCCGCGACGCTGTCCGTCAATGGGCCAAGAGCGCGGCTGTCATCGAGTCGGTCCGGAAGATGGAGTCCGAGCCCCACGGGTGGGGCCCTGCCTATGCCGGGCTCGCTGAGCTGGGCATTTTCGGTGTCGCGGTGCCGGAGGCCGCCGGCGGTTCGGGAGCTGGATTCGACGACATGATCGCCATGGTCGACGAGGCCGCAGCGTCCTTGGTGCCGGGGCCGGTTGCCACCAGTGCGCTGGCCGCAGTGGTGCTGGCGACCGACGGACCCGCGGAATTGGTCGCAGCGCTGGCGGCCGGAGATCGCACGGCGGGACTGGCGCGCACCGGGGACCTGACCATCGCCGACGGGCTGGCCTCGGGCGTGTTGCCCGCGGTGCTGGGAGGTACGGCCGACGGAGCGCTGTTGGCCCCGGGGCCCGACGGCTGGGTGCTGATCGACTGCGTGGGCGCTGGCGCCACGGTGGACGTCAAGAAGGCGACCGACTTCTCGCGTCCGTGGGCCGCGGTCACCCTGCGCGGCGCTGCGGTACATCCGGTGAGCCTGCCGGCCGCCGTGGTCGCCGATCTGGCGACGGTGACCCTCTCGGCCGAGGCGGTCGGCGTGGCGCGTTGGGCGCTGCGGACCGCCGTCGAATACGCGAAGGTGCGCGAGCAATTCGGTAAGCAGATCGGCAGCTTTCAGGCGATTAAGCACATGTGTGCGGAAATGCTGTGCCGTGTCGAGCAGGCCGATGTCGCTGTCTGGGACGCCGCCGGATGTGCGCAGGATGCTGTTGCCAATGGCGGTGATTCTCAGCAGCTTTCGCTTGCCGCTGCCGTTGCGGCGGCGGTTGCCGTCGATGCGGCGCTGGCCAACACCAAGGACTGCATCCAGATTCTTGGTGGTATCGGATTCACCTGGGAGCATGACGCACACCTGTACCTGCGGCGCGCATACGCGCTCCAGTCCTTCCTGGGTAAGCCCGCGGTATGGCGGCGAACGGCCGCCACGCTGACGCTAGGGGGAACGCGCCGGTCCCTGACCGTCGACCTCGGTGAGGCGGAGAGTCAGCGCGCACAAGTTGCGGCTACCGCTGCGGAAATCGCTTCTGCGCCAAGTGATGAACACCAGATCCGACTGGCTGAGTCGGGCTTCCTGGCTCCGCACTGGCCCGCGCCGTACGGGTTGGGTGCGGGGGCCGCGCAGCAGCTGCTCATCGACCAGGAGCTGCATGCCGCGGGCGTCACACGCCCTGATCTTGTCATCGGATGGTGGGCGGCCCCCACCATTCTGGAGCACGGAACGCCCGAGCAGATAGCGCAATTCGTGGCACCCACGCTTCGTGGTGAGATCGAATGGTGCCAGCTGTTCTCCGAGCCCGGCGCCGGTAGTGACCTTGCGGCGTTGCGTACCAAGGCAACCCGGGTCGACGGCGGGTGGAAGCTCGACGGTCAGAAGGTGTGGAACTCCAAGGCGCAGATCGCGGACTGGGCGATCTGCCTGGCGCGCACCAACCCCGATGTTCCCAAGCACAAGGGCATTACGTACTTCCTGCTCGATATGAAGACCCCCGGGATCACCGTGCGGCCGCTGCGTGAGATCACCGGAGAGGAGATGTTCAACGAAGTCTTCCTGGACGGTGTGATCGTCCCGGACGAGTACGTGGTCGGTTCGGTCGACGACGGGTGGCGCCTGGCCCGCACCACACTGGCCAACGAGCGGGTGGCGATGGCGGGAGGCGGCACTCTCGACGAGGCCATGGAGTCGCTGCTTGCCCTCATCGGAGACACCGAACTGGATGCGGCGCAACTCGATACGCTCGGCGTTTTCGTGTGCTCGGCGCAGACGGGCGCGCTGCTTGATCTGCGCACCGCGCTGCGCGCCATCGGTGGTCAGGATCCGGGTGCGGCCTCGAGTGTGCGCAAGCTCGTCGGTGTGCGTCATCGTCAGGGACTTTCGGAGCACATCCTCGACTACGTGGACACCCATGGTGCGGTGGAGTCCCACGAGATGTGGCTGTTCATGCGAGACCGGTGCCTGTCGATCGCCGGAGGTACCACCCAAATCCTGCTCAGCGTGGCAGGGGAGCGGCTACTCGGCCTGCCGCGTTGACAGCCAGCGGTCAGCTCGGGTGCCCGGATCCCGCGTTAGTGTGGCGGCGCTGAGATCAACACCCTGGTGACGGCTAGCTGAAGCGGGCCTGCGCGCAGGCATCGGGCGAGATCACGCTGCGGCCACCGATACTGGCCTCGACGTGACTGCACACGATGTAGTCGGCATCGAGCTTGGGCTGCCCCGTCGCCCAATCGGTCGGCTGGGTGGTGCCGGTGACCCGGAAGCGGTCGACATCGCCTCCGCCGAAGTAGACGGTGGTAAGCAGCCAGGTGCTACCGCCGTTGTGCTCCACGGTGTTCGGATTGTCGGCCCACTGCACCCACAAGTAATTCATCCGGTCCGAGGTGCGTAGTTCGGTGGTCTGCTTGGCCCACAGGTCGCCCCCGAATCCCTCAATCCCGCTGGGGGTCCGCAGGTTGAAGCTCGCGGTGTAGTAGCACTGCCGTTCTGCCCTGCGACAGTCGGCGGTGGCGTGCACCTCGAGTTGGCGCCCCTCGTCGACGGGAGTGCTGACGTCGGTGGTCTTGACCTCTGCGGTGGCGGTACCTGGGAAAACTAGGGAAGTAACCACCAGTGATGCGGCGGCCAGCGCCGATTTCAGGGACTTCATGATGTCGGAATCGTATCGGCCCGCTTGGGCAACGGCGCCGGGATCTTCTTTCTGTACCTGGCGTTCACTCATCGAAGGTGACGTTGACGTCGTCGGTCTCGGGAACGGCCTGGCACGCCAGGATGTACCCGTCGTCGATGTCGTTCTGGGACAGTGCGTCGTTGACGAGCATGCGGACCTTCCCGTCCTTGAGGATGCAGGCACATGTCATGCAGTGCCCCTCGCGGCAGGAGAACGGCGCGTCCAGCCCCTTGGCGAGCAACACGTCGAGCAGGACGGTGCTGCGCGGCCAGCTGACGGTGTGGGTCTCACCATCGAGTTCCACGGTGGCCGTGGCCGGCGGTTCGTCATCGTCGGAAGGCTCGGCAAGGACTACCTCGGCGAACGGATCGCTTTCCAGGGAACGGAAGACCTCGATGTGTACGCGGTCCTCGGGCATGCCGTTGCTCTTGAGTGCGGCCTCGGAGGCGTCCATGAACGGTCCGGGGCCGCAGATAAAGGCCTCATGCCCGGCAAACGGTGCGGCCAGCGTGGCCAGTGATTCTCGCGAGGGCAGCCCCTGCACCGATTCGAGCCAGTGAATGACGGTGAGCCGCTCCGGATATTGCGTGGTCAGCTCCCGAAGTGCCGCTCCGAAGATGACCGACTGTTCGTCGCGGTTGGCGTAGATGAGAACGACCTTGCCGCTGCCCTGGGAGAGCGCGGACTTGCAGATCGCCATCATCGGGGTGATTCCGCTGCCGCCGGCAACGAGGAGGAGATCCCGGCTCAAGTCTTTGGGGACGAACACTCCCGAGGGCGCCAGTACGTGCATGTGCATACCGGCATGGGCGTTATCGCAGATCCAGTTGGACCCGTAACCATCGACGGTCCGCTTGACCGTCACCGTCAACCGGTCGTCGATATGCGGTGAGCTGGACAGCGAGTAGCAGCGCGCCACCGATCCGGTGCGGTCGGATGGAATGCGCAGCGTGAGGTACTGGCCGGGTGTGTACGCGAACTTGTCGGCCGCGTCCTCGGGAATGTCGAAGACCAATGACCTGGAGTCGGCGGTCTCGTCGATAACCTCGGCGATTCGAACCTCGAGGACGTGCTTTCCCAGCGGAACGTCCGTCACGTGATTTCCTCCGTCGTTGACTTCGTCTGGCCGAGCCCAACTACAACCGAACTAGAACAGGTTACAGAATTGACCTTTGGCCCTACAACACCGTCGTCGCTTCGTTCCAGATGAGCCCGCCTTCCCGGGGTGGGCGAGGCGGTGTCGACACAGATCGAAACGTGTTCTAGTCTCAGCAGGGAACACGCGCTACCACCGTGGGTGTACAGCGGGTGTCGCGAACTACTAGCCCTAGTTTGTGCCGACTGATGCTAACTACAGCAGTGGAGGAAATGCAGTGACGACGACCGAACAGCGGGACGAGATTCAGGCGGTTCTCGCAGGAATTGACGACCTGCTGCCGATCCTGCGCAAGCGCGCGCAGGAGACCGAGGACCTGCGGCGTCTGCCCGACGCCACGGTCGCCGAACTGCAGGAGATCGGCTTCTTCAAGCTGTTGCAGCCCTCGCAGTGGGGTGGATACGAGACGGCCCCCACTACCTTCTACGAGGCGGTGCGCCGGCTCGGCAGCGCCTGCGGCTCAACCGGCTGGGTCTCCTCGATCATCGGTGTGCACAACTGGCACCTGGCCCTGTTCGACCAGAAGGCCCAGGAAGAGGTCTGGGGCGACGACACCAACGTGCGAGTCTCCTCCTCCTACGCGCCCATGGGCGCCGGTGTCGTTGTCGATGGCGGGTACCTGGTCAACGGCGCGTGGAACTGGTCCTCGGGCTGCGATCACGCCACCTGGGCGTTCCTCGGTGGCCCCGTCATCAAGGACGGCCGTCCGGTCGACTTCGGTAGCTTCCTGATCCCGCGTACCGAGTACCGCATCGACGACGTGTGGAATGTCGTCGGTCTGCGTGGCACCGGCAGTAACACTGTCGTGGTCAAAGACGTGTTCGTGCCGTCACACCGCTTCTTGTCGTACAAGAAGATGAACGACCAGACCGCCGGTGGTTACGAGACCAACACCGCGCCGGTGTACAAGATGCCTTGGGGCACCATGCATCCCACAACCATCACCGCGCCCATCATGGGCATGGCGTATGGCGCCTACGACGCGCACGTCGAGGCTCAGGGCAAGCGGGTGCGCGCGGCATACGCCGGTGAGAAGGCCAAGGACGACCCGTTCACCAAGGTGCGGGTGGCCGAGGCCGCTAGTGACATCGATGCCGGTTGGCGTCAGTTGATCGGGAATGTGGGCGACGAGTACGCCCTTATCTCGGCCGGCCAGGAGGTTCCCTTCGAGCTGCGCGCCGCCGCACGCCGCGACCAGGTGCGTGCCACCGGACGGGCCATCGCCTCGATCGACCTGTTGTTTGAGAACTCCGGGGCCACCGCGCTATCGAATGACGCACCGGTACAGCGTTTCTGGCGTGATGCGCACGCTGGACGCGTGCACGCGGCCAATGACGCTGAGCGGGCTTACCAGATCTGGGGTAACCACGCCTTCGAGCTGCCCGCCACCGACACGATGGTTTAGGAGAGCGTCAGCAAGATGAGCATTATCAAGGCACTCGGGTACATGCGCATCGAGGCCACCGATGTAGCCGCCTGGCGTGAATTCGGTACCAAGGTTCTCGGCATGATGGAAGGCACCGGCGACAACCCTGCCGCGCTCTATCTGCGGATGGACGATGTCGCGGCTCGCCTGGTGATCGTGCCCGGCGAGAACGACCGGTTACTCGCTTCGGGATGGGAGGTCGCGGACGCCCCGGCGTTGCAGGCAATTCGCGACCGCCTGGACAACGCGGGTGTTGAGTACGTCGAGGGCACCAAGGTCGAGGCTTCCGACCGTAAGGTCGAGGGGCTGATCAGGTTCCAGGATCCGTCGGGAAACGTGCTGGAGGTGTTCCACGGAGCCCAGTATCTGGGGCGCCGATTTGTGAGCCCATACGGCCACAAGTTCGTCACGGCTGAGCAGGGACTGGGGCACGTGGTGCTTACCTGCACCGATGACGCTGCGGCGCAGGCGTTCTACGAGGGTGTGCTCGGCTTCCGGCTGCGTGACTCGATGCGGCTGCCGCCGCAGCTTGTCGGCCGCCCGGCCGACGGTGACCCGGTGTGGCTGCGCTTCTACGGATGCAACCCGCGCCACCACGCGCTGGCGTTCATGCCGATGCCCAACCCGACCGGAATCGTGCACCTGATGGTCGAAGTGGAGAATTCCGATGATGTCGGTCTCTGCTTGGACCGCGCGAACCGGCGAAAGGTTAAGATGTCGGCCACCCTGGGGCGGCACATCAATGACAAGATGCTGTCCTTCTATATGAAGACTCCCGGCGGGTTCGATATGGAGTTCGGTTGCGAGGGTTCTGAAGTCGATGACGAGAGCTGGATCGCGCGCGAGAGCGTCGGTATCAGTCTGTGGGGTCACGATTTCAGCGTTGGGTTCAAGTAGAGATGCCCGCATCGCAGATCGACCCCAGGGCATTCCGGAATGTGCTGGGGCAGTTCTGTACCGGCGTCACCATCATCACCACGACGCATGAGGACGTACCGGTGGGTTTTGCCTGTCAGTCGTTCGCGGCGCTGTCGTTGGAGCCGCCGCTGGTGCTGTTCTGTCCGACCAAGCAGTCGCGGTCCTGGGCGGCGATAGAGGCCTCGGGCAAGTTCTGCGTGAATGTCCTCGGGGAGGACCAGCGGGAGGTCTCGGCGCGATTCGGTTCGCGGGAGCCGGACAAGTTCGGTGGAATCGATTGGCGTCCCTCTGGTCTCGGATCGCCGATCATCAACGGATCGCTTGCGCACATCGACTGCGAGGTTGCCACCGTTCACGACGGCGGGGATCACTGGGTGGTGTTCGGGTCGGTCAACGAATTGAGTGAGATTCCCGAGAACCCGACAGCCACCCGGCCGTTGCTGTTCTACCGAGGGCAGTACACCGGCATCGAGCCCGACAAGACCACGCCCGCCGATTGGCGCAACGACCTGGAGGCTTTCCTCACCGCCACCACCGAGGACACCTGGCTGTAACCTGCCCTCCGCTCGTTTCCTGTGCGGGCCTGGCCAATCCGGCGTAACGTCACAGCTCCAGGTGCTACCTCGGTGAGGGCGGGTCATGGCGTTGTACGAGTATCGGTGCACGAACTGTGGCGATACCTCGCGTAAATTTCCGATGGCCACGGCCCCCGATACGGTGCCGTGCCCCGGCTGCCCCGCGTCGGCACGACGGCTTTTCGGCATCGCCGGAATGAGCCGTGGTTCCTCGTCGCGCATGCGCTTGCTCGATGCCACCCAGCGCAGTGCCAGTGAGCCGCCCGTGGTTTCCGCGCCGCCTCCCCTGCGCCGATCAGCGCCGGTGACATCAAATCCCTTGCATCGCAAACTGCCCCGCCCCTGACCGGAAGGACTGCCATGCCCGAAGTGTTGTTCCCGCTGGATTCGAGCAAGAAATTCACCGAACAACAGATCATCGGGCACAACCGGTGGCACCCGGACATTCCGCCGGCAGCGGTCGTGAAGCCCGGTACTTCCTTCCGTGTGCATTGCCGCGAATGGTTCGACGGCGCGATTCGCAACGACGACTCCGCCGACGACATCCGTGATGCCCCACTGACCACGGTGCACGCTTTGTCGGGACCGTTCTCGGTGGAGGGGGCACAGCCGGGAGACCTGCTGATCGTCGATATCCTGGATGTGGGTCCCATCCCGCAGGAAGATTCCGGGCCGCTGGCCGGCCAGGGGTGGGGTTACACCGGCATCTTCCCGACGACCAACGGTGGCGGATTCCTCACCGAGCAGTTTCCCGATGCGTACAAGGCGATTTGGGACTTCTCAGGTCAAACCGCCACCTCCCGCCATGTGCCTGGGGTCAGCTTTACCGGGATTGTGCATCCAGGGTTGATGGGGACGGCGCCATCGGCGGAACTGCTGGCGAGGTGGAACGCCCGTGAGGGTGCGCTGATCGCCACAGATCCCAACCGTGTTCCCGCGCTGGCACTTCCGCCGGAGCCACGGGATGCGGTACTTGGCGGGCTTACCGGGGAAACCTTCGAGAGAGCGGCGGCTGAGGCGGCCCGGACCGCGCCACCCCGGGAGAACGGTGGCAATCAGGACATCAAGAACCTGACCAAGGGCAGCAGGGTGTTTTACCCGGTGTTCGTGCCGGGCGGAAAGCTGTCGGTCGGCGACTTGCACTTCTCCCAGGGCGACGGCGAGATCACCTTCTGTGGGGCCATCGAGATGGGTGGCTTCATCGACTTGCATGTCGACGTCCTCAAGGGAGGTATGGACACCTATGGGGTGTCAGAAAACGCGATCTTCATGCCAGGTAATACCGATCCGCAGTATTCGCAGTGGTTGGCGTTCTCGGGGACGTCGGTCACCCTTGACGACGAACAGCGTTACCTGGATTCACATTTGGCGTACCAGCGCGCTTGTCTGCACGCCATCGATTACTTGACCAAGTTCGGCTATAGCCCGGAGCAGGCCTATCTTCTACTGGGCGCCGCACCCATCGAAGGCCGACTGTCCGGCGTCGTCGATATCCCGAATTCCTGTGCCACTGTGTATATTCCGACGGCGATATTCGACTTCCCGGTGACGCCCTCGGCCGCGGGCCCGGTGCAGATCGACGCCGGGCCGGGTGCGCCGCGATCGGTTGCGCACTGAGTCAGCGCTATCGGAGTTCTTGCTGGGTGGCGCAGTGGATGCCACCGCCACCGGCGGCAATACCGTCGATATCGAGCTGCACGATCCGACGGTCGGGAAAGACGGCTTCCAGGGTGGATTTGGCCGCCGCGTCGGCGTCCGGGTCTCCGAATTCGGGTGCGATGACGCCGCCGTTGCACACATAGAAGTTGATGTAGCCCGCGGCGAAATCCTTTGACTCGAAGTCATCACGCCCCTGCTCGGGTGCTTCGAGCACTTCCACACGCAGGGGGCGTCCGGCCGCGTCCGTCGCCTTTTCCAGGATCGTGAGATGCTCACGTGTTACGTCGTAGTCGAACGAGTCGGGGTCGTTATCCAGCCCCGCGACTACCACGCCCGGTCCGGCGAATCGCGCGTAGAAATCGGTGTGCCCATCGGTGATGTCCATGCCCGCGATACCCGGCAGCCAAATGATCTTTTGCAGACCAAGTAGTCGCCGTAGCTCCGCCTCGACATCTTTTTTGGAGCGTCCCCGGTTGCGGTTGTTGTTGAGAACGCAGCTTTCGGTGATGATCGCGGTGCCCTCACCATCGACTTCGATCCCGCCGCCCTCGAGCACGAGATCGGTGTGAAGGACCCGTACTCCAGCGCGCCTGGCGACCTCGGCGGCGACCTTGGCGTCGGAGTCGTGCTTCTGTTTGTTGCCCCAGCCGTTGAAGTTGAAGTCAACAGCTGCCTTGCCGGTGTCGTTGCGGACGAACACCGGACCGCTGTCACGGATCCACAGATCGTCCAAGGGTGCGGGAACCAATTCCACATTAGGTCCGGCCAATTGGCGCGTCAGTTCGATCTCCTGCGGTCGCACCAGCATCGACACCGGTTCGAACTGTGCGATGGCTTGGGCGATCGAGCCCAGATTTTGCTGGACCTTTCGGTTCAGCCTTCGGCCCCAGATCTCGTCACTGGCGCCGAAGGCCATCCAGGTTCGCAGGTGTGGTTCGCCCTCGTCGGGCATGCGCCAGGTCTCGCCGTCGCTCACGTCACCATCATTGTCGTCGCGTTCATCGGCACAGGAAGTCAGCGCGAGGTCCGCTGCCACTCCCGCTCCGAGTTGGAGCAAGTGTCGTCGGCGCATAACCAGGATTGTGCCAAGTTATGCCGCGTGGGGGCGCAGGGCCGCGATGAGCCCCTCCGGGTCGGTGACGCTGAGCTGCAGGCCGCCGACCGCGCCGAACGACATGGGCGCCTTAGGTTTGATGGGCGGGGAGTATTGGATGTCGACAATGCCGCAGCGTGAGCCGTTGACGAGCCAGCCGGTGCCGCTGGGGTGCACCCCCCAGGCGAACGGCTTCTCCTCGCGAGCTTTTGCCGATCGGATGCTCGTCAGCGGGATCTGGATAGAGAAGGCCCATCCGTGCTTGACAGTGAGCGCGCCGTCCGCAACCCGGATGCTCGTGCGCTTGCGGCCCATCAGGAATGCCGTCGCGAGCGGCAAATACCAGCGGTCGTAGCGCAGTTCAAAGTCCATCGGATCCCCTGGTCATACAGTCACCATACCGCGTACAGCAAATGCTAGAGGGGTCGGCGTCTCGATGCGGCGGGCAGGTGATGCCCCTGGTCTCGAGCACGGTGGCTGCACCTGTTCTTGTCCATTGAGCTACTGGGCGCCACCAGAATTCGTGACCCAACCGTTTCTGATAAGTGGCTGTGGGTTTCGACCTTGCATTGCTGTAATCAAGATCACTCGAGTTCTTCCTAACGAAGGGATCCGACGGTGACCAAGACGAGCACCAAATTGCTGGCCGAGTTCTTCGGCACGTTCTGGCTGGTTTTAGGCGGTTGTGGCAGCGCCATATTCGCTGCCAAGAACGTCGCCGATGCAGGAGAAGGAAGTACGGGCGCGATCCAATTGGGCATCGGTTTCCTCGGCGTTGCGTTGGCCTTCGGGTTGACGGTCGTGACCATGGCTTACGCGGTAGGTCATATCTCGGGCGGGCACTTCAACCCGGCGGTGACGCTCGGAGCGGTGGTCGGTGGGCGTCTACCCGCTAAGGAGCTGCCCGGTTACTGGGTGGCGCAGGTGCTCGGCGGTCTGCTTGCGGGCACCGCGCTGTGGTACATCGCGCGGGGTAAGCCGGGTTTCGAGGCCACGGGGAACATGGCGGCCAACGGCTACGGTGAGCATTCGCCCGACCATTATTCTCTGACGGCCGTACTGGTTACCGAGATTGTGCTTACCGCGGTGTTCATCATGGTGATCCTGGGCGCCACCGACGCAGGTGCGCCCAAGGGATTCGGTCCGCTCGCAATTGGTTTGTGTCTCACGCTGATTCATCTGATCTCGATTCCGATCAGCAATACGTCGGTGAATCCGGCCCGGTCGACTGCCGTCGCCTTCTTCAACGGCGGTGCGGCGCCCGGGCAGCTGTGGCTGTTCTGGGTGGCGCCACTGATCGGCGGTCTGGCTGGCGGTCTCCTGTACCCGTTCTTGTTCGACAACAGAAACTTGGGGCTGGTCACCGAACAGGACTGAACACGCTAGCCGTACCAGCGGCTGGCGTGTTCGGCATGCGTCGACAGGTAGGCGCCGGAGCCGAAGTGCGTGTCGTAGAAGTCCAGGTCGATGTTTTGCGCCTGCAGATACATCAGGGTGTGCACGGTGGGAACGGTGCCGGGAATCTTTCCGAAGGTGTCGTAGACGTAGGAGGCCTCCGTCGTGACGATCTCCTGGATCGCCTCGGCCGGTAGGGCGGCCGCGCGCACCGTGCGCGAATCTGCCCAAGCACCGGGGGTATCGGGGTGGAAGGGCCCGCCGGGGCCGTATTTACGCTCGATGTACTTCTGGACGCCCGCTGCGACCGTCGGCACGTGCGGGGGACTGAGGGTTTCGAAGAATCCATCCAGACCGGTGGCGTTCGGAAATGGCCACCGGTCATCGTTGTCGGAACGGAACCCGATACCGGGCGCGCGCGGGTCGCCGGAGCCGCCGAGCACCGACAGCCGGTCGAGACCGTCGAACATCCAGCCGCCCAGCCCGAGCGCCTGAAGGAGGAGCACCCCGTTGTGGGTTGCGGTGGCCAGTTCGGCGCTGGCCTCGGTGAGCGTGTACTGCTCCACGAAGGACAGCGGAATGGGGTCGTCGTAATTCCTTAAGCTGCTGAACTTTTCGGTGCCAGGGATGCTCCGGTTGTTGACATCGTCGTAGACCAGATAGCCATTCGCGGCAAAGAAGGACAGGTTGGCGATCAGGTGTTCTGCCAGATCGGCGACCGGGAAGGCCAGCAGGCTGCCCGGGTGATTTCCGATCCAGATGTTGTGGCCCTCCATGTACGGCTCTTCCCGCGGTAATTCCAGGCGTTTGTCCGAGATCCGCACGTAGGAGTCGGCGGTGTGGGTGATCCAGTCCTCGATGGACGTGAACTCCCGAGGGGGTTCATCGCGTGTCGGCAGCAGGTAGATCCCGGTGTCATCGGTGAAGAAGAGCTGGCTGGTGTGAAAACCCGCCGCGGAGGGGAAGGTGCGTCCGGTCGCGGTGCCGGAATAGTTCGGGAATGCGGGGGCGTATCCGGCGTGATAGGTGATGCCGTAGTGCCACCCGGTGACGCCCCCGACCACCGAAAGAATCAGTGCCCGTTCGACTTCCGATATCGGTCTGACGGGATGAGCGCTGGTGTACGCGAGCGGACCGTCGGGGATGCGCCCGCCGAGGGGGAATCGTCGTGACCGGCGCCCGGTGATCGCTGCCAGCAGCGGGAATGTAGTGACCTGCGCCAGGGCTTCGCGTTCGCGGTCGGATATCTGCAGCGGCATGGGTCAAGCCGACCACTGAGCGATTGCGGGGTCAACCTTTTGGCTTGTCTCCTTTCAAAATATGGCATGAAGGGGGGCTTGCGGCAAGACCCCCACCGTGGCGCAGAATCCTGCGACCACGAATGTCGACTGATGGGAACGGGTATGACGATGCCGAACTTTTTCGAGGCGCACGAGTCGGGCGCGTACTTCCATGGCACCAAGGCCGCCCTGGAGATAGGCGATCTGTTGACCGCCGGGCATCTGTCGAACTACGAGGAAGGCCGCATCATGAACCACGTCTACGTGACGAGGACATTGATTGGCGCGGGGTTGGCGGCCATGATGGCCAAGGGCGAGGGCAGGGGCCATGTCTACATCGTGGAGCCGGAGGGCACTCTCGAAGACGATCCGAACGTCACGGACAAGAAGTTCCCTGGGAATCCGACCCACTCGTACCGCACCCGCGAACCCGTACGCATCGTGGGTGAGGTCGCGGACTGGGAAGGGCCCCCGCCCGAATTCATGGAGACCTTTCGGGCGGGGCTAGCCGACCTTCAGCGCACGGGAAATGCCGTCATCTATGACTAGAACACGACGAAGCGACTACCCCGTACGTCGCACCTTGAGTGCCTCGGTGATCATCGGGATCTGCAACGGCAACCGGGCAAGCGCCCCCAGTCGCAGCGGCCATGGCTTGTCCCACCACTGCCGCGCCATGTTGATGTTCGCGGGGAAGACGGCGATGAACAGCAGCGCTGCGAGGGTGCCGCCAAGCCTGCGTGTCTTCGGGGCCAGCAGAAGCGCACCGGTTCCGAGCTCGGCAACACCCGAGGCGTACGTGTAGAACCGGGCCTCACCAGGCAGTTCGGTCGGGACGATGTCATCGAAGGGTTTAGGGGCGACGAAATGTACGACGCCGACACCGAGGAGCACGGCGGCGAGCCGGTAGGCGGGCCAGGGGCTGGCTGTGGTCTCCATGCCCGGAGTCTAGGCCGGGAACCTACAGTCCCGCGGCGCTCTCCAGACTTGGGAGTAGCTGACGCGGTGTTCCCAGGAGCAGCGCGCTGCCGTGTGCGCGCTTGAAGTACAGGTGGGCGTCGTGCTCCCAGGTGATGGCGATACCACCATGCAACTGGATCGATTCACCGGCCACAATCGAAAGTGCCTCGCTGGCTTTGATTCTCGCCACGGTCGCGGCCTCGGTAGTGAGATCGTGGATAGCCTGATAAACGGTCGCGCGTGCCGACTCCACCAGCACGTACAGGTCGGCCATCCGGTGTTTGAGAGCCTGGAAGCTGCCGATCGCGCGTCCGAACTGGACCCGCGTCTTGGCGTACTCGACGGTGAGTTCCAGCGCACGCGCCGCCGCGCCCACCTGCTCGGCGGCCAGCAGCAGCCCGGCCTTGTCGATCAGTCCCGCGGCACTGCCGATCGGTTTGCTTCCGCCGACCGCGACCGCGGCCAGCCGACGGGTGGGATCCATGGTGGACAGCGGCATAGCGGTGATGTTCTCCGCTCGGTGCACGTCATCGCCGTCCAGGATGAGCACTACGTCGGCGTTGGCTCCATTGACGACATATCCCGGGTCGAAGGCCACTGCACCGATCGATTCACCGGAGGCCAACGATTCCAGCAGCTCACCTTCGTACCCGGCGCCCAGGAGAGCGAGCTGTGCCCACAGCGTGCCCATCAGCGGGCTGGGCACGAGCCCGCGGCCGAGCTCCTCCACCACGACGGCCGCGTCCGCGAGCTCGCCCCCGGCACCGCCCAATTCCTCGGGAACCAACAACGCCGCGGCACCTACCTGTTCGCACAGAACGGTCCACAGGCTCTCGTCGTAGCCGCGTTCGGATTCCATCGCCTTGCGCACCGCGGCCGAGTCGGCTCGCTTGGTCACCAAAGAGCGGACGGTGTCACGCAGCATCTGCCGTTCGGAACTCATGCGAGCGCTCCAAGCACGCGCGCACGGTGCCATTCCGGTGTGCCCCAGGCCGACATCAGTGCCCGCACCTTGAGGATCCACAGTGACAGGTCGTATTCGGCGGTGAAGCCGATGGCGCCGTGGGTCTGCAGGGAGGATCGCCCGGCAAGGTAAGCGGCCTTGCCGGCAGCGACCTTCGCGGCACTCACATCGCGTGCGGCGGTGGGAGAGTCCTCGGCCACGGATAACGCCGCGCCGTACACCAGCGGGCGGGCCAGCTCCAGTGCGATGTGGACATCGGCCAGTTTGTGCTTGACGGCCTGATAGGACCCGATCGGCCGCCCGAACTGCGAACGCTGCTTGGCATACTCCACAGCGCGGTCCAGTAGTGACTGCCCCAGACCGACAAGCTGCGCCGAAATCGCAAGCACACCAAAGTTGATCGCGCGGCTGGTGTCCAGAGAGACGCCGCCGCCTGCCGGTGTTACGTCGAACACCCGGCGGGTGGCGTCGATCGACTCGTGCTGCGTGCCGGCCTGGGCCTCGCGGAACCCGATGTCGTCGGCGATGAGCACCAGCCCCGCAACATCCGCATCGAGCGCGCGTGGCGTCATGGGAGGTGCGGCCACGGTGGCGATGAGTTCTCCGGAGGCCAGTTGTGAGGAACGCTCAGCTCCGTTCTCATCCTCGGCGAGCAGGATTGGTGCCACCGCAAGGGACTCGACGACTGGTCCCGGTACCGCCCACTTGCCTAGACCTTCCAGCGCGACAACGAGATCGACGGGATGGGCGCCGATGCCGTCGTACTTTTCGGAGACCGCGAGGGCGGTGACACCGAGATCGGACAATGTCGACCACACCGCGAGCCCGGGTTCATGGTTGCCGGTTGCCCACGCGCGAGCCGCGCCGGGAACATCGGCGGACCCCAGGGCCGCGTCGATGCTTGCCGCGAAATCTCGCTGCTGCGTGTCCAGATCGAACCTCACTTGGCACCTCCCGTGCGAGCGCTTTCCTTGGGGAGGCCCAGAATCCGCTCGGCGATGATGTTGCGCTGAATCTCGTTGGTGCCAGCGTAAATCGGACCGCCGAGGGAGAACAGGTACCCGTCTGTCCATGGTCCGGTGAGCTCGCCGTCGGCGTCACGCAGGTCGATCGCCGTCTCGTGCAGGGCGACATCCAGCTCGGACCAGAACACCTTGGTGATCGAGGATTCGGCACCGAGCTCGCCGCCGCCGGACAGCCGGGTGACGGTGCCGAAGGTATGCAGCCGGTAGGCCTGCGCGGCGATCCAGGCGTCCGCGACTCGCTCGGACGCGAACCCGTTCTCCGGAACCGATTTCCACAGATCCACCAGCCTGTCGGCGGTGGCCAGGAAGCGGCCGGGGCTACGCAGTGACATGCCGCGCTCATTGCTCGACGTGCTCATGGCCACCCGCCAGCCGTCGTGCACAGCACCGATGACATCCTCGTCGGGGACGAAGACGTCGTCCAGGAAGATCTCGGCGAAACCGGGATCGCCGTCGAGCTGGGGGATGGGGCGGACAGTGACGCCCTCGGCCTTGAGGTCGAACATGAAGTACGTCAAACCCTGGTGGCGCTGCGATTCCGGGTCGGAGCGCCAGAGCCCGAATGCCCTGTCCGCGAACGGCGCTCGTGAGCTCCAGATCTTCTGCCCGGACAAGCGCCAGCCCCCGTCCACCTTGCGGGCGGGGGAGCGCAGCGATGCCAGATCGCTTCCCGACTCCGGCTCCGACCAGGCTTGTGCCCAGATCTCCTCGCCGTTGGCCATCTTGGGGAGAATGCGATCCAGCTGGTCCTTGCTGCCGTGCGCGAACAGCGTGGGCCCCAGCAGGAACATGCCGTTCTGGCTGATACGCGCGGGGGCTCCTGCCTTGAAGTACTCCTCCTCGAAGATCACCCACTGCAGCAGGCTGACATCGCGGCCGCCGTACTCCTTGGGCCAGGACACCGCGGAGAAGCCCGCGTCATAGAGGGTCCGCTCCCACTGGCGGTGCAGTACAGCGCCTTCGGGTGAGTCATAGGAGGGTAGCGGCGGATTCGGGGTGTTGGCGGCGAGGAACTCGCGCACCTCCGCCCGGAAAGCCTCGGTCTCGTCGTCAAGCAACAGGTCCATTACGCAGACTCCTCATGCATGGCGCGCAGGGTGGGTTTGACCACCTTGCCGCCCAGGTTGCGGGGAAGTTCGTCGAGAAACTCGACGAACCGCGGTTTCTTGAAGTTCGCCACATGCGCTGCGCTGTAATCGATGACGCCCTGAGCGTCGAGGGACGCGCCGGGCCTGCGCACGATGTAGGCCTTCCCAACTTCGCCAAGCCGCGCGTCGGGCACTCCTATCACGGCAACGTCCGCTACACCGTCGAGCCGCATCAGCACCTGTTCGATCTCGGCGGGATACACGTTGAACCCGCCGCAGATGTACATGTCCTTCAGCCGGTCGGTGATGGTGAGATTGCCGCGCTCGTCGAGCTTTCCGATATCGCCGGTGTGCAACCAGCCAGCCGAGTCGATGGTCTCGGCGGTGGCCTGCGGATCGTCGAGATAGCCCTTCATGACGTTGGCACTGCGCAGCAGCACTTCGCCCTCGTCGCCCGGCTTCTGCGCGCCGTCGATCCGCAGCTCGTAGCCGATCATCGGACGTCCGCAGGTGGTCGCGACGGTCACCGCGTCGTCATCGGAGCGGCAGATCGTGGCGAAGCCCTGAGTCTCGGTGAGGCCGTACGCGGTAAGCACCAGATCGAAATCCAGCTCGGATTGCATGCGCTCGATGAGCACCACCGGGACAACGGCCGCACCCGTCACGGAGTACCGCAGTGAGGTCAGGTCATAGTTTTTACGGGCGGGGTGGTCGAGCAGCATCTGGAAGATAGTGGGTGCGCCCGGCAACACGGTGATCTTGTGTTCCTGGACTGCGGCCATTGCCTTTTCGGGGTCGAAGGTCAGCTGTGGCATGAGCGCCGCGCCCGTCTGCAGACAGGCCAGGATGCCCGCCTTGTATCCGAAATTATGAAAGAACGGATTGACACACAGATACCGGTCGTTCTCGGTGAATTCTCCATAGGTAGCCCATGCCAGGGAGGCCGCCAGTGGTTGGCGGTGCATGCAGAGCACACCCTTGCTGCGTCCGGTGGTGCCGGAGGTGAAAAGGATGTCGCTGATGTCTTCGGAACTCACCGACGACTTCCGCGCATCGATGTCCTCGTCGCTCACGTCATCTCCGTGCGCGACGAATTCGTCCCAATTGGCGTGATCGCCGGCTTCCACCGCGACCCGCACGACATGGGCGAGATCGGGGAGCGTCGCGGTGTCCAGTTGAGTGATTCGATCCGAACCGAGGAAGACTCCCACCGACACCAGCACGCGAGCCTCGCTGCGCTGCAAGATGTCCGTCGCCTCGTCGACCGTGTACCGGGTATTCATCGGGACGACGACGGCTCCGGCGTACTGCGCGCCCAGGCAGGCGATGGGCCAGTGCCACGAGTTGGGAGACCAGATGGCCACCCGGTCTCCGTGCTTGATGTCGAGGGCGATCAGCGCCGCCGCGAAGCGCCTGGCGCGGGTGCGAAGTTCGGAAAAGGACAGCCACGAGCCGTCGGCATAGAGGGCATCGCGATCACCAAAACGGGATTCTGCCTGGTCTAACGCGGCCGGAATGGTGGGCTCGGGTGTCTGCTGCGCCGACTCCATACGCGTCCGACCCACCTTCCAATAACAAGCAAGTGCTTGGTAGGTTAGCCTACATGTGTGGGTGAGTTCCAAGCGGCTTCCGAGCGTCCGTTATCGGAGATGTCCGATGATCAGGTGCGTACCGAGATCCGGGAATGGCTGGCCGAGAACCTTGTCGGTGAGTTCGCCGAGCTGAAGGGCCTTGGTGGCCCCGGCAGCGAGCATGAAGCCTTCGACGAGCGCCTCGCCTGGAACCGCCACCTGGCCGCCGCGGGCTGGACCTGCCTGGGCTGGCCCGTCGAGCACGGGGGACGCGGCGCCACCGTGAGCCAGCGCGTCATCTTCTACGAGGAGTACGCGCGGGCCGAGGCGCCGCACAAGGTGAACCACCTCGGCGAGGAGCTCCTCGGTCCGACGCTCATCGCCTATGGCACCCCCGGGCAGCAGCAGCGCTTCCTTCCGGCCATCCGCGATGTCACCGAGCTGTGGTGTCAGGGCTATTCGGAACCCGGTGCGGGGTCGGACCTGGCGAATGTATCCACCACCGCGGTGCTCGACGGTGATGAATGGGTGATCAACGGGCAGAAGGTGTGGACCTCCCTGGCCCTGCAGTCGCAGTGGTGCTTCGTGATCGCGCGTACCGAACCCGGATCGGCGCGGCATAAGGGCCTGTCGTATCTGCTTGTGCCCCTCGATCAGCCGGGGGTCGAGATTCGGCCGATCATCCAGCTGACCAGCACCTCGGAGTTCAATGAGGTGTTCTTCGACAACGCGCGTACCGCCGCTGATCTGGTGGTCGGAGAGCCCGGCGATGGCTGGCGGGTCGCTATGGGCACCCTGACCTTCGAACGCGGTGTCTCGACGCTGGGTAACCAGATCACCTATGCCCGTGAACTTTCCCGGCTGGCCGGGCTCGCCAAGTCCAACGGTGCGGCGGACGATCCGGCGATCCGGGAGCGTCTTGCGCAAGCCTATGTAGGGCTTCGCGCCATGCGTGCCTATGCGCTGGCCACAATGGACGAGGAGCGGCCCGGTCAGGACAACGTGTCAAAGCTGTTGTGGGCCAACTGGCATCGCGATCTGGGCGAACTTGCGATGGAGATCATCGGAAAGTCGACCCTGTTGACCGATGACGGTGAGATGGACGAATGGCAGCGGTTGTTCCTCTTCTCGCGCGCCGACACGATCTATGGCGGTTCCAACGAGATCCAACGCAACATCATCTCCGAGCGGGTGCTCGGTTTACCCAGAGAGGCGCGCTAGTGAGCTTGTCGCAGGCACCGGAAGAGATTGCCGGACACGGACTTCTGAAGGGCAAGGCGGTTGTCATCACGGCCGCGGCGGGCACGGGTATCGGATCCTCCACGGCGCGCCGTGCTCTGGCCGAGGGGGCCGATGTCGTCGTCTCCGACTACCACGAGCGTCGCCTTACCGAGACCCGCGACGAGCTCGCGGCGCTCGGGCTGGGCAAGGTGGCCGCGGTGGTGTGTGATGTCACCTCCACCGAAGCTGTGGATGCGCTGATCACCGAATCCGTCGCGGCACTTGGCCGTATCGACGTGCTGGTCAACAATGCGGGACTCGGTGGTGAGACCCCCGTCGCCGATATGACCGACGAGCAGTGGGACCGGGTTCTCGACGTCACCCTTACCTCCACCTTCCGTGCGACCCGTGCGGCGCTGCGGTATTTCCGCGAGGCCGGCCACGGCGGCGTCATCGTCAACAACGCGAGCGTGTTGGGCTGGCGTGCGCAGTACGGACAGTCGCACTACGCCGCCGCGAAGGCCGGCGTCATGGCGCTCACCCGGTGCAGTGCCATCGAGGCCGTCGAGCATGGGGTACGCATCAACGCCGTCGCCCCGAGCATTGCCCGGCACAAATTCCTCGACAAGGTGACGTCCTCGGATCTACTGGACAAACTGTCCTCCGATGAGGCATTCGGTCGTGCCGCCGAGCCATGGGAGATCGCTTCCACCATTGCCTTCCTGGCCAGCGATTACTCGAGCTACCTGACCGGCGAGGTCATCTCGGTGTCCAGCCAGCGGGCGTGACATGCACCATGAAGCGCACTCAACGGTGACCAAACAAGCGCTTGGTTGATACAGTGGGGAGGTGGACAACGTGGCAGAAGTGCGAGAGTCGGACGCTCTTCGCGCAAGCGGCTCATCGCAGCCGTCTCGGCGTGACGAGCTGCTGAGCCTTGCGGCCGCCATGTTCGCCGAACGCGGTCTGCGGGCCACCACGGTGCGTGACATCGCCGATGCTGCGGGAATCCTGTCCGGCAGCCTCTATCACCACTTCGACTCCAAAGAAGCGATCGTGGACGAGCTGCTCCGCGACTTCCTGGAGGGACTGTTCACTCGGTACCGCGAAATCGCGGCGGCCAACCTGAATCCTGTCGACACCCTCAAGGGCCTGTTTCTTGCTTCGTTCGACGCGATCGAAAGCAAGCACGCGCAGGTCGCCATCTACCAGGCGGAGGCCCCCCGACTGTTGTCGCAGGAGCGGTTCGCCTATCTGAACGAGCTCAACACCGAGCAGCGCGAGCTGTGGCTGGAAGTGCTGCGTGACGGCATTGCGCAGGGCTACTTCCGCCCGGATCTCGATGTGGCCGTGGTGTACCGGTTTATTCGCGATGCGACCTGGGTATCGGTGCGCTGGTTCCGGCCTGGTGGTTCACGCACGGCGCAGGAAGTCGCCGAACAGTACCTCTCGATAGTTCTCGGCGGGATCACCACGAACAACGCCGTTCAGTCACCCGAATAGACAAA